>CBFDUE010000014.1:0-36597 GCA_965613025.1 uncultured bacterium | reverse complement strand
TTCAAAGCTCTCAGAAAAAAGCTGTAATTATGGGTTATTTTAAGTAAATCTTTGGGGGTCTGGGGGTGTAACCCCCAGTGTAAAAAGGGGTTATGCAAAGGTCTCAGATAGATTATAAGAGGGGGGATTGAGTTGATCCTTTCCATAGATGAGATATTTAAGAGAAAGCCCCTGAATAGAAAAGCTATTGTAAGGGGCTGGGTAAAGACAAGGAGGGATTCAAAGGCAGGGTTTTCCTTTATAATAATTAATGATGGATCCACTATAAAGGATCTTCAGATCATAGCAGATAAAGGGCTTTCCAATTACAGAGACCAGATCCTACACCTTACCACTGGCTGTTCAATTGAAGTAAAGGGTGAGATTGTGCCATCCCCTGGTAGAGAACAGGAGCTCGAACTCAGGGCAGAAGAGATCAAGGTAATTGGTTGGACAGACCCTGAAGACTACCCTTTGCAAAAGAAGAGGCATTCCTTTGAATATCTTAGAAGTATTGCACATCTAAGGGCAAGGACAAGCACCTTTGAAGCGGTCTTTAGAATAAGAAATTGTGTATGTTATAATATTCATAGATTCTTTCAGGAAAGGGGATTTATCTATATCCATACCCCAATTCTTACAGGAAATGACTGTGAAGGCGCAGGAGAGCTCTTTAAGGTAACCACCTTTGAGCTCTCTTTAGTTCCCACAATAGAAGGCAGGGTAGACTATGAGGAGGACTTTTTTAAAAGACCTGCATATCTTACAGTAAGTGGGCAGCTTGAGGCAGAGGCATATGCCCTGGCCCTTGGAAAGGTATATACCTTTGGGCCCGCATTTAGAGCGGAAAATTCTAACACTTCAAGGCACTTAGCAGAATTCTGGATGGTAGAGCCAGAAATAGCCTTCTGTAATCTTGATGACTGTATCACCATTGCCACGGATCTCCTAACCCATCTTATGGAAAGGGCCTTAAGTGAGTGTAGAGATGAGATGGAATTTTTGGATAAAAAAAATAAGGGAATCATAGAGAGGACTAACTCTATCTTGGAAAAGGGTGTCTCACGTATCACATATGATGATGCTATTGATATTTTAAAGAATTCAAAGAGGAGGTTTACTTTTACCCCTGAGTGGGGATCTGACATTCAGAGTGAGCATGAAAGATATCTCTGTGATGAGATGTTTAAAGGATTGGTTGCTGTTACTGATTACCCTAAGGATATAAAGCCCTTTTATATGAAATTAAATCCTGATGGTAAGACCGTAAGGGCAATGGATATATTGGCTCCAGGAGTAGGAGAGATAATAGGAGGAAGCCAAAGAGAAGACGACTATGACACCCTTTATGGACAGATCCTGGAAAAAGGCCTTAATCCAAAAGACTATTGGTGGTATTTAGAGTTAAGAAAATATGGGGGAGTCCCCCATTCAGGGTTTGGACTTGGACTTGAGCGATTTTTGCAGTTTATTACCGGTATGGGAAATATAAGGGATGTGATCCCATTTCCCAGAACCCCAGGGAATATTAACTTTTAGGAGATTAGGATATGAAAAAATTTGTTAGATTTGAAAGGCTTAAAGGGAAAGGGTCTCTTTTAATCTTAATTATTTCCGCCTTTTTAATATTTAATCTTATAGTCATGATCAGAAACTCCAGAAAACCTGCTCCATTGAAGATTCAAAAGGCAGAAGCTATAAAGGGAGCCTATTTTGTAAAGGTAAATATGGAGATAATTAAACAGATGTATAAGAGGTGGCTTCCCAATGATAAGTTCTGGCCTACCATATTCTTAGATAACATCCCCAACTTCCAGATCGGTCAGCTTGAGGCTGTAAGATATAATATCAGGGTATTGAGAGATACCTTAAGCAGATTGAGATCTACAGATAGGCTTGACCCCTTTGCTGAAGCGGCATTTACTGCCCTTTCAAACGATCCATATAAATGGTGGTTTCCATCTGCAGAGAGCAAATGGAAGCTGGCATATAAGAAACTGAGTATCTATCTGGAAAATCTCAGAAATGGTAAATCCCATTTCTATCCAAGGGCAGATAATCTTATAGAGCTTCTCTCCCAGTATGCATCCCTTATGGGAGGCACCAATACCAGATTGATAAATGCTCCCCCTGATGTGAAAAAGGTGCTTGAAGTGGAACAGCCCTCAAAAAGCTCTAAGTCTTATGTAGAGGTCAATATCCCATGGTATAAGGTGGACGATAATTTCTATTATGCACAGGGAGTGGCATATGTGTTAAGAGAATCCTTTAAGGCAATTAAAGAGGATTTCTATCAGGTATTGAAGGACAAAAACTCCCTTCAGCTTGTAGACAAGATCCTGGAAGATTTTAGAAGATGTGATTTTGAACCCCTACTTGTTTTAAATGGAGGACCAGGGAGTATATTTGCCAATCATTCTCTGAACCTCTCAAGCATATTTAACGATGCAAGGCAGAAGATAGGCTCTCTTATTGTGGCATTGAGAGAAGGATAACAGATGCATGAGATGTCCATAGTTATGGGGCTTGTGGATATTATAAAAGAGGAGATGGAAAGGCACGGAGCAAAGAGACTTCGCTCTGTAAGACTCAAGATAGGCAAGCTAACCGCTGTAGTTCCTGATGCATTGAATTTCTGCTTTGAAATAATTACAAAGGGAACATCTATGGAAGGTGCCAAGATAATTATGGAATTTCCTCCACTTATGGCACACTGCATGGACTGTGATAAGGAATTTGAAATAGAAGAATATGTGTTTAAATGCCCAAGGTGTGGAAGTGAAAAGATCCTTACTAACGGTGGAAGGGATCTTTCCATTGAAGAGCTGGAAGTAGATTAAATCTACAGGGAGGTAAGGGATGAAGATTAAAGTTGTAAGGGATATATTGGAGGCAAATCAGAGGATAGCAAGTGAAAACAGGGAGATCTTTACCAGACATGGAGTGTTTGTGATAAATCTTATGAGCTCTCCAGGTGCAGGAAAGACCACTCTGCTTGAGAGAACCATTGAATCCTTAAAAGATACTATCCCCATTGGAGTGATTGAAGGGGATATAAGATCCTCTATTGATGCTGAAAGGATTGATAAATTGGGAGTTCCTGTTGTCCAGATAAATACCGATGGAGCATGTCATCTGGATGGAAACATGGTAAGAGAGTGTTTGGGGGAGCTTGATCTATCTTCATTAAGACTCCTTTTTGTTGAAAATGTTGGAAATCTGGTCTGCCCTGCTGAATTTAAGATAGGTGAAGACCATAAGGTCATGATACTGTCTGTTACTGAGGGTGATGACAAACCCTCTAAGTATCCTTTAATGTTTAGGGAATCCTCTGTATTACTGATTAACAAGATAGATCTTCTGCCCTATATCGAATGTGATCTGGAACGAATCAAGAGCTCTGCAAGGGATATAAATCCAGGGCTTGAGATATTTGAAATCTCATGTAAGACAGGTGAAGGGCTGGATAGGTGGTATAGATGGATTAAGGAAAATCTCTCCTCTTAGATTATCCGAAGAAATATATCATGGCCTACAATGATTAAGAGGGTCAGAGGAAAGATAAGGGGGATCGTTCAGGGAGTGGGATTTAGACCCTTTATCTATCAGCTTGCAAGCAGATATGGACTATCTGGCTTTGTAATCAATACATCCGATGGAGTGACCTTAGAGATAGAAGGAGCTGACGGGCATATTGACAGCTTTTTTAAAGATATTATTAGAGACTGCCCCCCTTTGGCATATATCTCTTCCATAGAAAGGGAATATATCAGCCCTAAGTATGAAAAGGGTTTCCAGATAGAAGAGAGCAAGAGAGGGGATGAAAGATCTACCCTCATATCTCCAGATGTCTGTGTGTGTGAAGACTGCATAAGAGAGATGATGGACCCCTTTGATAGAAGATATAGATATCCATTTATTAACTGCACAAACTGTGGGCCACGCTATACCATAATAATGGATATCCCTTATGATAGGGAAAATACCACTATGAAGAAATTTAAGATGTGTAAGCTATGTAAAGAAGAGTATGAAGATCCCCAAAATAGAAGATTCCATGCCCAGCCTAATGCATGTCCTAAATGTGGCCCTGAGGTGACCCTGTGGAATAATAAGAGGGAGAAATTGAATTGTGATGATCCCATATTGAAGGCTAAGGAACTGATAAAGAAAGGTGCCATATTGGCAATAAAAGGATTAGGAGGATTTCACCTTGCAGTAGATGCCAAAAATCACAAGGCAGTGGTAAGGCTTAGAAAGAGAAAGAGAAGGGAGGAAAAGCCCTTTGCCATAATGGTAAGGGATATTGAGGATGCAAAGGGGATCGCACACCTATCCCATGAAGAAGAGAAAATCCTTACCTCAAAGGAAAGACCCATAGTATTATTAAGGAAAAGAAAAGGTAACCCCCTCTCATCTGAGGTCTCACCTAAGAACAGATATTTTGGAATAATGTTGCCATACACTCCCATCCACTATCTCCTTTTGGAAAAAAGGGGTGATATATTTGTAATGACAAGTGGAAATATCACCGATGAGCCCATAAATATAGATAATGATGATGCATTCAGAAATCTAAAAGATATTGCAGACTATTTTCTTATTCATAACAGAGATATCTATCTCAGAAGCGATGACTCTGTAGTAACCTTTATGGGAGGAAAGCTCAGGCAGATCCGAAGGTCCAGAGGATATGTGCCTGTGCCCATATTTCTTTCAGAAAGACTTAGGGGCCTTCCCCTTGTATTGGCCTTAGGAGGAGAGCTAAAAAACACAATATGCCTTATTAAAGATGGAAAGGCATTCTTAAGTCAGCATGTGGGGGATATGGAAAATCTGGAAACTTTTCAATTTTTCCTTTTAACTATAAGGCATATGAGTAGGATCTTAGACATCACTCCTGAACTCCTTGTGTATGATATGCACCCCGATTATCTAACCACCCAATATGCAAAGGAACAGACTGACATACCCACAGTTGCGGTTCAGCATCATCATGCACATCTTGTAAGCTGTTTAGCTGAAAATGGAATCTCTGGCCCTGTTATCGGTATTACACTGGATGGGACAGGATATGGTACAGATGGGAATATCTGGGGAGGAGAGGTCCTTGTGGGAGATGCATTGCGTTTTAGAAGAAGGGCACATTTTGAATATGTGCCCCTTCCAGGAGGTGACTCTGCAATAAGATACCCCTGGAAATCCGCTATCTCCTATCTCTATAAGGCATTTGAGAGTGATCTTTTAAATCTTAATATACCTCTATTTAAGAGGATTTCTAAAAGAGATACGGAAGTGGTGCTCAAGATGATACAAAGAGATATAAACTGTTACCCTACCTCCAGCTGTGGAAGGCTCTTTGATGCAATAGCCGCTATCTTAGGGCTGAGGCATAGGGTGAGCTATGAAGGACAAGCACCTATGGAGCTTGAGATGATAAGCGATGAAGACATAAAAGACCACTATGAATTCGGTCTGGAAAAGGAAGGAGACAGATACTTGATAAAGATCTCTGATCTTATAAGGGCTGTTGTGGAAGATGTTCAAAAGGGTATAGGGCCTTCGGTGATCGCAAAGAGATTTCATAATAGCATCATTGAGATATTTAAGCTCCTCTGTGTTATCTTAAGAGATGAGGAGGGAATAAATAGAGTGGCCCTTTCAGGTGGTGTATTTCAAAACAGGATAATATTTGAAAATCTATCCCTTAAGCTTCAGCAGGAGGGATTTGAGGTGATCACCCATAGTCTGGTTCCCACCAATGATGGTGGACTGAGCCTGGGGCAGGCAATTGTTGGAGGACTCAGATTTAAGGAGGGATTAATTTAGATGAGATATGTGGATGAATACCGTGACACAAGGCTTGCAAAGGCCTTATCAGATAGAATAAGGGATATATCCCACAGCAACATAAGACTAATGGAGATATGTGGAACTCACACCATGAGTATCTTTAGACATGGTATAAGATCCATCCTTCCGAAAAACATTGAGCTTATATCAGGCCCAGGGTGTCCGGTCTGTGTAACTGCCATCCCAGATATGGACAGAGCCATTGAGTTATCATCAAAGCCTGATGTGATACTCTGCACCTTTGGAGATATGTTGAGGGTGCCAGGCAGTAAAAGCTCTTTGCAAAAGCAAAGGGGTAAGGGGGCAGAGATCAGGGTGGTATATTCACCTTTTGAGGTATTGGAGATTGCTAAGGCAAATCCTAAAAAGAGGGTGGTATTCTTGGGAATCGGTTTTGAAACCACTGCCCCCACAGTTGCTGCCACCCTGAAAAGTGCGGCATCTATAGGAATCGATAATCTCTACTTCCTCTCCCTTCATAAGATCCTTATTCCTGCAATGGAGGCATTGGTGAGCTCAAAAGACCTCAATATAGATGGCTTTATATGCCCTGGACATGTAAGTGTAATAATCGGAAGCAATGCCTATCAAGAATTTGTAAAGAGATATCATAAGCCATGTGTAATAGCTGGATTTGAGCCCTTGGATATACTCCAGGCCATATTGATGCTGGTAGAGCAGATAGAAAATGGAATCTCTGAGGTGGAGGTTCAATATAAGAGGGCAGTGAGGCCTGAAGGCAACCCCTCTGCCCTTAAGGTGATGTGGGAGGTATTTGAAGTGGCTGATTCCAATTGGCGGGGACTGGGACTTATTCCCAAAAGTGGTCTTAAGATAAGAAAAGGCTTTTCCGTCTTAGATGCAGAAGAGGAGTTTGAACTAACCCATATTCAGTCAGAGGAACCTCCAGGATGCAGGTGTGGTGAGGTTCTACGAGGAGCAATCAGACCCCCTCAATGCCCCTTATTTAAAAAGATATGCACTCCTCAAAATCCCATAGGTGCGTGTATGGTATCCAGTGAGGGGACATGTGCGGCATACTTTAAATATGCTGCCTAAGTCATTATGGAAGATACATATATCTTTTCTGCCATACCCCTTCCTAAGGCAAATCGGGTATTACCTTTCCCTATGATCATCCTCCCCATATGATTATTATTAATGACCTCTATCTCATCTCCTATTCTAAATCCCATCTCCATTATTCTCATCTTAAATTCTTTTCCGCCCCTTAGCTGCTTTATGATAACCCTTTCTCCACTCTTTGCCATGGAAAGAGGCATAATGGGTTTCCTCTGTGATAGACATTCACTGCAAAGCCCATATATCTCCATCTTGTGCTGAAGCATATGAAAACCATACTTAGAGGCTATCCGTAGCTGTTGTTCTTCAATAATCTCATCTCTAAATTCCACTATCTTTCCGCACTTTGTACAGATTATATGATCATGGTGTCTGCCAAGATATCTGTGTTCATACATGGGCGGCTGCCCATCAAACTCCTTCTTTTGAGCAAACCCATATTCTACCCATCTATTCATACAATCCCTTACAAAAGCTTCATCATATTCATAGCCTCTCTCCTTTAAAAGCTTCATCATATCAGGCAGGGTTATATGCCCCTTTAAACTCAAAAAGGCATCAATAATATTCAATCTGTCTTCCACATTTCCTATCTTATCACCTTCAATAAGGGTCCTAAAATTCTCCTTCTCTTTGCTTCCCTCATCCATTTCCATTCCTCCTTGTCTTCTCATCCTCTTTTACCTTACCCAATCTCCTCTTAAGACACTCCTTACAATATCCCATAACATCCAATCTATGCTCAATTATCTTAAAGCCATATCTACTTTCCAGCCTCTTTTCCACCTCTTTTATAGAGGGTTCCACAAATTCTACCACCTTTCCACATTCAATACAGCTCAGATGACAGTGATGAGCCCTTCCATGCACATGTTCATAGTGCATATGGCCATCCTTATATGAGACCTCTCTAATAAGACCTGAGTCAATTAATAAGGGTATATTTCTATATATAGAGGCCTTTGAAACCTTGCTTCCTCTTCTCTTTAACCTCATATAAAGCCCTTCTACATCAAAATGCCCTGTATTGGAAAATATCTCCTGCACAATCTCCTCTCTTTCAGGAGTATTCCTCAATCCCTTACTCTTTATATAGGATCTAAATATCTCTATTTCACTTCCCATCTATTTTTGCCTCTAATTGTAATTTAATCTTAATAACAATTTAAATACCCCTGTCAAGAAATGTAATGCATACTTTACTTTATTTACATTCATGGGATATGATCAATTAAGGGCTCTTGGAGATATCTTTCGGAGGCCATTATGCATATAAGGACCATATCCATGATAAACAGGATCAAAGAGATCCTCTTTATAATGATTAAGTATGGGTTTGAAGATCTGGTGGAAAAGGCCGAGATGCCCGGAATGGGAATATTTAAAAAGTTAAGGCCTATAGATAAGGAGATGGATACATTTGAAAGGATTGTGGCCATGTTGGAAGAGCTGGGGCCCACTTTTATAAAGTTTGGTCAGATCCTAAGCCTTCGTCCCGATCTCTTACCCGCGGAATTAATAAGTAAACTTAGCAGACTTCAGGACAGGGTAGGCCCAGAAGAATATACCATTATTAAAGAGTCCCTTGAAAAAAATCTTAATAACGATATCAATCAGGTATTTGCTAAGTTTGATATAGAACCCATTGCAGGCGGATCGCTCAGCCAGGTGCACTCTGCCGTGTTGAAAGAGGAAGGACAAAAAGTGGCTGTAAAAATTAGGAGGCCAGATATAGAGAGAAAAGTTAAGACAGATCTTTTCATATTAGAGCTCATTTCCAAAAGACTTCACAACCGCATCAGTGAAATCAGGAGTTACCGTCTTCCTGATCTAATAAAAGAGCTCAAGAGAATAATGTCAGAGGAGATGGACTTTAGGATTGAGGCAAAGAATCTGAAGATTGCCCGTAAGAACCACTTAAGTGATCCTGAAATCTATATACCAAATGTATTTGATAGATATTGCACAAAGGAGCTTCTGATAACAGAATTTATTGAAGGAAAGAGACTTACTGAGATAGATAAGGACAACTCTTTGGATCTTCATGATATCGCAAGAAAGGGACTGAGGATAGCCATTAAACAGGCTTTTATATACGGCTTTTTCCATGCAGATCCCCATCCAGGTAATATATTTGTAAAAGAGGACGGAAAGATATGCCTTCTGGATTGGGGAATTGCAGGTCAATTGACCGAGACAGATAAAGAGGATCTACTAAGAATAATCAAGGCCATTGCCTCGAAGGACAGCCGTGAGCTATTAAATGCCCTATTTTTCCTAACCGGTGGAGGATTTGGTATTCAGAGGCGTGATCTTGAAAGGGGGCTTTCATCACTTATCCATATGGTATATTCGGAAAGTCTAAGAGATATCAATTTGGGAACCTTTTTAAGAGAACTTAATAATCTAATAAAGAGATATGGGCTAACTCTTCCCCCAGATCTTGCTCTTATGACAAAGGCACTTATCACAGCAGAGGGAACAGCCAGGAGGCTATATCCAGATATTGATCTTGTTGGAGAAACAGAAGATATAATAAGAGAGATCTATGATACCCGATATCGACCTTCCCTCTTTTTGAGCAGGATAAAGAGACATCTCACAGACACATTGATACTTCAGAGATATCTGATCCACAGATTCTCAGATATCGTAGAAAAGATCCACTTAGGAGAATTGAGTCTTAAGTTTGAACCTTATAATATAGAAAGTCTGGAAAGGAGAATTGAAAATATATCTAACAGAATTACCCTGGGAATAGTGCTTGCCGGGATCATAATAGGTTCCTCTCTAATTATATCTAAGGGTGCAGGGCCTCTGATATTTGGAATGCCCCTGTTTGGGCTTGCAGGATACCTGATATCGCTCCTGATTGGAATATGGATAATCTATAATATCTTAAGATCCAAGAGGTTTTGACTGTATTGATCTATTCCCAGGTATTAAAGCCTATAACATCTTCAATATCTCTCTTATCTGCTATTAACATAATCAGCCTATCTATTCCCATAGCTATACCACTGTATCTATCTTTTGCCTTAAGGGAGCATAAGAGATATTCAGGCATGGGGTATATGGGTTTTTTATAGGCCTGCCTCTTTTTGATCTCCTCTAAAAATCTATCTTTCAGCTCCTTGGGATCATTACATTCTGTATATCCGTTTGCAAGCTCAATGGAGCCCATATAGAGTTCAAATCTTTCAACGATGCGTGGATCCCGCCTACTTCTCATTGCGCAAGATCCCAGCTCCACAGGATAGTCATAAACAAATACAGGGCTACGCCATCCCAAATGGGGTTCAATATCTGTTATCATAATCTTTTCAAATATGCCCTTCTTAAGTGCATCCCATAGAGACAACTCTGAATATCTATTAAAGAGTGTCTCTAAGGATATCCTCTCCCAGGGCATATTTAGGCCTATCTTTTTTCCTCTATAGGATATATAAGGCTGATCCACCAATCTTTTAAAGATATGGATTAGCAACCTTTCACATTCATCCATCAGATCCATATAGTCAGACCCTGCCCTATACCACTCTATCATGGTAAATTCTGGCATATGGAATCTGCCCTTTTCCCCTTTTCTAAAGACCTTACAGATCTGAAAGATCCTCTCATACCCTTTAGACAAAAGTAGCTTCATATATGCTTCAGGAGATGTATGAAGATACCGATCTTCCACCTCAAAGCTGTCAATATGTGCCTCAGGAATGGGAGCAGGAATGAGATAGGGAGTTTCCACCTCAATATATCCGCTATTGTACAGATATTCTCTAAGGTATCTTAATAGATATGATCTCAAAGAGAGAGGATCATCGCTTTTTTGCATGGAGATAGAGCTCTTTGATCACTCCTTTACTCGTGTTACATATTCACCTGTCCTTGTATCCACTGTGATCTTTTCTCCCTCTTCTATAAAGGAAGGGACCTTCAATACATAACCGGTCTCTAAGGTGACTGGCTTGCTATCGCTGGTTACAGAGTCTCCTTTTACCCAGGGATCTGCCTTTGTAACTCTAAGATCTACGAAATTGGGAAGGGTGATTCCGATTGCCTTTCCTTCAAAAAATAGGATATCCACTTCTAAATTGTCTTTTAAAAAGTTTTTGGCATCTCCCACTTGTGTCTCATTCAATGTCACCTCTTCATATGTATCCATATCCATAAAGTGATATTCATCTTCCTGTCTGTATAGAAATTGCATCTTTCTTTCTTCCACATCAGCAGGCTCAAAGGTGTCAATAGACCTATAGGTCTTATCCACAATTACCCCATTTATCATATTCTTCAATTTACAGCGGTAGAGTGCCTGACCTTTACCAGGTTTGGAAAACTCAAAATCTATTATGATATAGGGCTGTTTATCAATAAGGATCTTTAATCCCTTTCTGAGATCGCTTGCATTATACATATCCTTTTCCCCAGGAAGATTAAAAAAAATTGGCGGGGACGACGGGACTCGAACCCGCGACCTCCGGCGTGACAGGCCGGCGTTCTATCCAGAACTGAACTACGCCCCCGCAGTGGGCGGAACAGGATTTGAACCTGCGACCCCCGGCTTGTAAGGCCGATGCTCTCCCACTGAGCTATCCGCCCTTAAAATTTATTTATATTCACCCTTTATCAGCTTGTCAATCAATAAAATTAATCCCGTGCTAATGGGTCCTGAGCTGTTCAGTGTCTGAATCCTTCTTTTGGATATCCTCAACACAGAAGGGCTGGATATTCCTATCCAATTCAAAGAGCTCCTTTTCACTTATAAGCAATGCCTCCTTTAATACCTGATCCACATTTTCAACAAACACTATCTCCATACTCTTAAGGATATTCTTAGGGATCTCATCCAGATCCTTCTTATTCTCTAATGGGATTATAACTTTCTTAACCTGTGCCCTATGGGCTGCAAGCAGTTTCTCTTTAAGCCCCCCTATGGGAAGCACCCTACCCCTCAATGTTATCTCCCCTGTCATGGCAATGTCATGCCTTACAGGTATCCTCCGAAGCGCTGATACCAAGGATGTGGCAAGTGCAATGCCTGCAGAGGGCCCATCCTTTGGTATTGCCCCTTCTGGAACATGTATGTGTATGTCAATATGTTCATAAAAATCATCTGGGAGCCTGAGCTTTCTTGACTTAGAGCGCACATAGCTTATCGCAGCCTGGGCAGATTCCTGCATCACCTCACCCAACTTTCCTGTTAGCACAGATTTCCCTTTCCCAGGCATTATACTTACCTCTATCTGTAAAAGCTCACCTCCTACCTCAGTCCAGGCAAGACCAGTCGTTATTCCCACTAAATCCTTTCCCTCTGTCTTTCCAAATCTGTACTTAGGTGGGCCTAAGTACTTAGATATAGATTTGGCAGTTATACGGATCTTGGTATCTTTCCCCTTTTTGAGTATCTCCCTTGCCACCTTTCTGCATATGGAAGATATCTCCCTTTCCAGGTTCCTTACCCCGGCCTCTTTTGTATATTCCCTTATTATGGTAAGAATCGCCTTATTAGAGAAGGAGATGTTCTTTTCACTTATTCCGTTTTGTTCTATCTGCTTCTTTATTAAGAACAGCTTTGCAATATTCAATTTTTCATAATCTGTATATCCTGGAAGTCTAATGATTTCCATTCTGTCCTGAAGCGGTAGCGGAATGTTATAGAGGGTATTGGCTGTGGTTATGAAAAATACATGGGACAGATCATAGTCAAGGTCCAAGTAGTGGTCATTGAAGGCATAATTCTGTTCAGGGTCCAGCACCTCTAAGAGGGCAGCCGATGGATCTCCCCTGAAATCTGTGCTCATCTTATCAACCTCATCTAAGCAGAAGACTGGATTAATGGATCGTGCCTTTTTCATATACTGTATGATCTTACCAGGGAGTGCACCCACATATGTCCTGCGATGCCCCCTTATCTCTGCCTCATCTCTCACCCCACCAAGGGAAAGCCTAACAAAATTCCTGCCCGTTGCCCTTGCAATGGATCTTGCTAGCGATGTCTTCCCTACACCAGGAGGGCCAACAAAACAGAGTATGGGCCCCTTTATCTTTTTGGTCAAACCCTGAACAGCCAGATATTCAAGTATCCTCTCCTTGGGCTTCCTAAGACCGTAGTGATCCTCATCTAAGATTCTTTCTGCCTCTGATATATCCAGTTTCTCTTTCGTCTTTTCAAACCACGGAAGTGATAAGATCCAGTCAATGTAGTTTCTAACCACAGTGGCCTCCGCAGACATGGGAGGCATTAATTTTAGCTTTTTAAATTCCTGAAGGACCCGTGCCCTTGCCTCTTTGGGAAGTCTCTTCTTTTTAATACGCTGCTCCAGCTCATCCAGGTCAGATTTGAACTCATCCTTTGCTCCCATCTCCTTTTGAATGGCCTTCATCTGCTCACTCAGGTAATAGTCCTTCTGGGTCTTTTCCATCTGCTCTTTTACTCGTTTCTTAAGCCTTGCCTCCAATTTCAATATATCAATCTCTGCCGAGAGCTTTTCAAAGAGAAGCCCCAGTCTCTCTTTCACATTCAGGGCCTCAAGCAATGATTGCCTGTCCTTTAATTTAAGATTCAGATGAGCGGATATGGTATCTGCAAGGTGTCCACCATCTTCAATCTGCTGCACAGTGCTTATAAGTTCTTTACTTATCTTCTGATTGAGCCTTGCATACTCATTAAATGCCCCTTTTACTGCCCTTATAAGCGCCTCCGTCTCTTTGCTATGTTCATCATAGGAGTTAAGCCTTCTGATCTGGACCATAAAAAACTCATCAGTCTTTAGGTATCTCTCTATCTTTGCCCTTGCCTTTCCCTCCACCAATGCCTTAACAGTTCCATCAGGTAGTTTTAAGAGCTGAAGAATATTTGCCACTGTTCCATGGGCAAAGATATCCTTTGTGGAAGGATTATCCATCTTTGCGTCTTTCTGAGCCGCTAAGAATATCTCCCTGTCTCTTGACATGGCATATTCAAGGGCCTTGATGGATCTCTCTCTACCTACAAAGAGTGGAACCAGCATATTGGGAAAGACCACTAAGTCCCTCAATGGCAGGAGAGAATGTATGGAGCCCCCTGTCTTACGAGCCAATTCATCCTTTTTATTTATATTAAACATAATTATGCTATCTTTACCTCCTCCTCTTCATATATCCAGAGTGGGGGTTCAGAATTCTTGATAACCCCTTCACCTATGATACATTCCTTAACCCCTTTCATCTCTGGAAGTTCGTACATTATATCCAGCATCACAGATTCCATTATAGCCCTCAGCCCCCTTGCACCTGACTTTCTCTCAATTGCAAGCTCTGCAATGGCATTAAGTGCCTCATCAGTAAATTTAAGCTCCACATTTTCCATCTCAAATAGCTTTTTATATTGTTTGACAAGTGCATTCTTGGGCTCAGTAAGGATAGATACCAGTGCCTCTTTACTTAGGTGATCCAAGGTGGCAACAACGGGCAGTCTACCCACAAATTCAGGAATCATTCCAAATTTGATCAGATCCTCTGGCTGAACAAGGGATACGATTCTGTCCACATCGCTGCTTTCCCGCAATCCGCTCATAATATCTGCTTCAAATCCCATGGATCTCTTGCTAACTCTATTTAGGATGATCTTATCAAGGCCATTAAAGGTCCCACCACATATAAAGAGGATGTTTGTGGTATCAACCTTTATAAAATCCTGCTGAGGATGCTTTCTACCCCCCTTTGGAGGCACATTAGCCACCGTGCCCTCTATTATCTTAAGGAGGGCCTGTTGCACCCCTTCGCCAGATACATCCCTTGTGATGGATGGGCTATCTGATTTTCGTGCAATCTTGTCTATCTCATCAATATAGACAATACCTTTACTCGCTGCCTCCACATCATAGTCTGCGTTTTGAAGCAGGTTAAGGATGATATTTTCCACATCCTCACCCACATATCCTGCCTCAGTCAGACTTGTGGCATCTGCTATGGTAAAGGGGACATTCAGCATCTTGGCTAAGGTCTGTGCTAAAAGGGTCTTTCCAGTTCCTGTGGGGCCTATCAGTAGAATATTGCTCTTTTGAATCTCTACCCCTTCTGTGTCTATACGAGAGCTAATTCTCTTATAATGATTATGAACCGCCACAGATAGGGTCTTTTTAGCCCTCTCCTGCCCTATTACATATTGATCTAAAAATTCTTTTATCCCTTGAGGCTTCGGGATCTGCGCCCTTCTGCTCTTTGCCTCTTCCTGTTCAATCTCTTCAGCTATTATCTCATTACACAACTGAATACATTCATCACATATATAAACAGAAGGGCCTGCTATTAACTTTTTTACCTCATCCTGACTCTTCCCACAGAAGGAACATAAAAGATCATCACTGGAACCACCTCTTTTGGCCATTACTCACTCTCCTTTTTAAACTCTCTTTTTGTAATGATCTTATCTATAATACCATATCTCAATGCCTCTTCTCCATCCATATAAAAGTCTCTCTCAGTGTCTTGTTGAATCTTCTCTAAGGGCTGGCCTGTATGTTTGGCCAAGATCTCCTGTATCCTTCTCTTTATCTTAATTATCTCCTTTGCCTGAATATCAATATCCGTTGCCTGCCCCTGCACTCCTCCAAGAGGCTGATGTATCATTATCCTTGCATTGGGAAGGGCATATCTCTTCCCCTTTGCACCTGCAGCCAGAATCAGGGCACCCATACTGGTTGCCTGCCCCATGCAGATGGTAACCACATCGGGTTTGATATATTGCATGGTATCATATATGGCAAGGCCTGCTGTTACAGATCCTCCGGGAGTATTAATGTAGAGATTAATATCCTTATCGGGGTCTTCAGATTCCAAAAATAGCATCTGTGCAATGATGGTATTTGCAAGCTCATCATGCACCTGATTGCCCAAAAATATTATCCTATCCTTCAATAGCCTGGAATATATATCATACGCCCTCTCACCCCTGCTTGACTGCTCAATTACTATGGGAATTAACATAATATGATGCCTCCGATGGATCTATTCAGAACTTAGGGAAGGGATTACTTTTGCATTCTTAAATAGAAAATCTAAGACCTTTTCCCTAAAAAGCCTATCTCTTAACATATCCATAAGACCCTCTGATTGATATGATCTTCTGACCACTTCTGGTGTCTTTCCACTCCTTTCAGCAAGTCTTCTAAATTCCTTATCCATATCCTCTTCAGTAACCCTTATGCCCTCTCTCTTAGCTATCTCCTCTATTATAAGAGTATGCTTTACATATCTTTCACACAAGGGCCTAAACTTCTCTTTAAGCCTTTTTTCATTCAGCTCTTCCTTTTTAAGAATTGTACCAGATGCCTGAAGATCCGTTCGGTATCTCTCAATCTCAAATTTAAGCCTCTGTTCAACTAAGGACTCAGGTAAGGGGAAATTCACACTCTCGGAGATCTTTTCAAGAAGTTGAAGCCTGAGTTCCTGATCCCTTTTGGCCTCTTTTCTTGCTAAGAGCTCCTCTTTAAGTCTCTGTTTAAGATCTTCCAGTCCTTTTAAATCCTTATCAATACTCTTTGCAAATTCGTCATTTAATTCTGGAAGTTTTAGATCTCTTATATCCAAAAGTCTTACCCTAAACCTTATCTCTTTACCTGCAATCTGAGTATTTATATGATCTTCAGGGAATTTAACTACTATCTCCTTTTCTTGCCCCTTTTCAAGCCCCAGTAGACCCTCTTCCATCTCCTCTGGAAGTGTTCCATTACCTATCTTTGCCATATATCCCCTGTGTCTTAGGCCCTCCACGGGCTTCTCATCTTCAAAGCCCTCATATTCTATTATTACATAATCGCCTCTCGAAACTCCTCTATTTTTAACTGCAATCAGCGTGCCATAATTCTGTCTGAGATTTTCAAGCTCCCCTTTTAATTCTTCTTCACTTACCTCTACCTCCTCCCTTTTTACCTCTATACCTTTATAATCCCCTAATTCAATAGATGGCCTCACTTCAACTACTGCACTATATTTGAAGTCTTGCCCTTCTTTTATAAGCTCATTTTCCACAACCGGCAATGTTATGGGATCAAGCTCAATATCTTCAATTGCCTTTGGTAGGGTCTTAGAGATTATATTTCTGGTAACCTCTTCATTGACACTCTTTCCAAATCTCCTCACTAAGATTCCTCGTGGGACCTTACCCCTTCTAAAACCAGGAATCATTATATTCTTAGACAGTTCCCTATAGGCCTGATCCAGCTCCTTCTGGATCTCTGCTGAATCCACCTCTACCAGGATCTTTTTCTTTACCTCACTGATATGTTCAATCTCTGTCTTCATATCTTAATACCATAGATGTCAAAAAATTGTCACTGAAAAGATAAGAATGATTTTCATTATTTCAACCATCCACTTCCCACTGTTATTGGAGCAGAAATATATTTTAAACTCATACCATAGATCAAGGGAAAACTTATATACGATAAAAATACCCAGTTTAAGGATCTGGGAAGGGGATTAAGATGCTATCTCTTTCTCTTTTTTACTATATCAATAAACTCTTCAAGCTTCTCCGGAGATCCGAATGCCTCATTGTACAGCTTCTCACTCCATACCGTGAGTCCTATTCTGAAGATATGATGAATAAGCCTGTCACATTTCTCAGGCCCTTCTTTCTGTGTAATCTGATACACAAGCTCATCTGGAACAGTTATGGGGTATATTGCAACTGATGATGCCCCCTTAGATTTCAAATATTCTTGAACACTCTTTAGTATTCTGAGGTTCATATATTTCTCTCTGAATTCATTTTCATTCATAATTTCCTCTTAAGGTTCAATTTTAAATATTAAATAATATTATGCGTTGCATCTACCTTAGTCAATTGCAATATTTAAAAGATGGATTATCTTTTATAAATAATTCATATAAGGAAACTGTCTATGCCCATATATGAATATCAGGCAATAGATCCTCAAAAGGGATGTTCCAAATGCAGGGATAGGTTTGAGGTATTACAAAAGGTGAATGATCCGCCACTAAACAGATGTCCTTCATGCGGGGGAAAGATTAGGAAGATCATATCTTGGTGTAGGGCTGCAATAGTGGAAAGCTCTGAAGAGTCTTTGAAGGTGGAGAGAAAGATTCAGGAATATGAAAGGGAAGGGATGTGGAGTCATGCTGCAGAACTTGCGGATAAACATGCAGAGAAGACCAAGAATGCATCTCTTAGAATGAGGGCCTTAGATAACTATAAAAAGGCAGGCTACGATGTGGACCGCCTTTCTAAGTATGCCGATTTTGAAGATAAGTAATTTATCTTATGCCATCCACCATAATATGTATAAATCCCTGGATATATGACTTCGCAGCCCATGACCTCTGGGCAAAGCCATTGGGGATACTAAAGATTGCCGGAATACTCAGAAATCTGGGGCTTGATGTCATATTAATTGACTGCCTGGACATATATAACCCAGATATTCCCCTTCACAGAAGGCCAAAGAGAAAGAGATATGGAACAGGTAAGTTTTTTAAAAAGCGGATACCCCCTCCAGAACCGCTGAGGGGATATGGTAGGGAATACTATAGGTATGGAATTTCAGAGGACACATTTATTAAGGAGCTCAAGAGGGTAGAATCTCCATCTGCCATATTTATAACTTCCCTTATGACCTATTGGTATCCAGGAGTATTCAGGGCAATAGATATCTCCAAAAAGATCCACCCAGATGTTCCCATTGTCTTAGGTGGAATCTATGCAACCCTGTGTCGGGAACATGCAAATAGGTTTTCAAACGCGGACCTAATTATTGACTGCAGAGATGACTCCATAGAGGATCAGATCATTAATATCTTAGATGAACTTGGAATCCCGTATGATAGAAAGATAAAGAAAAAAAATCCTTACCCGGCCTTTAATCTCCTCTATGGACTTGACTATATCTGTATTCAGACATCCACTGGTTGCCCCTTTAGATGCAGCTATTGTGCAAGCCCTTATCTCTTCCCTGAGTTTATGAGAAGAGATCCTGAAGAGGTGTTTGAGGAGATCCTCTACTGGAATAGGGAATATGGGATACGGGATTTTGCATTCTATGATGATGCATTGCTCTTTGACTTTGAAAATCATCTCTTCCAAATTCTAAAGAGGGTGATAGATAAGGGGTTAAATCTACGGTTTCATACACCCAATGCATTACATATAAGATGGATAGACAGGGATGTGGCTGAATTAATGTATCTTTCTGGCTTTAAAACTATCAGATTAGGCCTTGAAAGTATTGATTCCGCTTTCCACAGAAAATTGGATAATAAGGTATCTGAGGAGGAATTTAAAAGTTCAGTATTGGCATTGAGAAAGGCAGGATTTAAAAGGGATCAGATAGGCACATACATAATGATAGGACTTCCTGATCAGGATATAAGCTCCATAATAGAGAGCATTCAAATTGCAGGGTCCATGGGTACAATTCCATATCTTGCGGAGTACTCTCCTCTGCCCCATACACCCCTTTGGAAAAGGGCGGTAGAAGTCTCTCCATGGGATTTAACACAAGAGCCCCTCTTTCACAACAACACCCTCATTCCATGTTGGAGTGAAGAGAAGAAATGGATGATCTCCAAGATAAAGGCCATCTCATTAAGATTCAGGCAGAGGTAGTTATTATCTTTGATTTTAAGTATTTTTTTGCTTGAAATAAATATTATAATTGATAATGTAAAAAAAATTTTATTTTAGGAGGGAGGGGCATGAATAAAGGTGATTTAATTAATGAAGTAGCAAAGGTGGTGGGTAACAAAAAGATGGCTCAAGAGGCCATTGACTGTATCTTTTCAACCATTACAGACGCTCTTAAAAAGAAAGATAGCGTTACTTTGGTAGGGTTTGGAACATTTAAGGTTACAAGAAGAAAGGCAAGGAAAGGCAGGAATCCACAGACAGGAGAAGAGATCAAAATAAAAGCAAAGAATGTTCCAAAGTTTGTGCCGGGAAAGGCGTTAAGGGAGGCAATAAAATAATTTCTATTTTAGGAGATGAAAAGTCAATATGGGTGAGAACATGACAGAATCTATCACAATTAATCTTCCAAAAGACATGCCTTTAAAGGAGAGGGTGGCAGAGGTAAGTAGAAGGCTAAATGAGTGGCTTAATTCTTTTGATAAACCCTTTAAGGACGGTGCTGATAAGTTACAGTTGGTAAAATGCGAACAGACTGAAGAGGAATTTCTATATCACTACTCTATTATCAGTAGGAAAGAGCTTTCGGCATCAGATGTAAAGAGCTAATTTTTTTAATTAAAGGATACGCCCTCTGTAAAAGCAGTGGGCGTATCCTTTAATTATTTTTATTGACAAGTTTTGAAATCATGAAATAAACATAGTAAACTTTTTAATATCAAACTCTCAGGACTACTTAATGCAGATAAAATTTTGGGGAACCCGCGGATCCATACCCTCTCCAGGAAGAGACACCATCCTATATGGAGGAAATACTACCTGCCTTGAATTAAGACTTGAAAGAGGAAGAAGGATTATAATTGATGCAGGATCTGGAATCAGGGCAGCTGGTGAGGAGTTGATAAAAAATGGAATTAAAGAGATATATCTCTTTATAACCCATATCCACTGGGATCATATCATGGGATTCCCCTTCTTTAATCTCATATACGACCCTACTTGTAAGATCATAGTGGATGGATATCCATCGTGTATGAAAGGGTTGAGATATACATTTGATACCAAAATGGGAGACGGGTTTTTCCCTATCACCTTTGATCAATTAAAGGCAAAAATAGTATTTGAAGATAGGCTAAGAGATGGTCCACTTGAGATAGATGATACCATTATTGACCGAATTCCTCTTAAACATCCACAGGGAGGATATGGTTTTAAATTTATTGAAGGGGATAAAAAGATTGTATTCCTTACGGATAATGAACTCAGAGAAAATGCACTAAAAAAGGATGAGATGGAAAGGTATAAAAAATTCTGTGAAGGAGTGGATATCCTGATCCATGACTCCCAATATACTCCTGAAGAATTGGAAGAGAAAAAGGGATGGGGGCATTCTGACTTTGTGTCAGTAACGCGATTCGCACTGGATGCAGGGGTAAAGAGGCTGATACTATTTCACCATGACCCCTCAAGAAAAGATCATGAAATAGAAGGGATAGAGGAAAAGTGTAGAGCGATAATAAAAGGTCATGCTTCAGACATGAAATTAGAGGCCGCAAAAGAGGGATATGAAATAATCCTTTAGTAAATTCCTTTCCAGGAAGTTAATATAATTCATGAGAGCTTTGAATTTTTTAAAGCTCTCAAAAAACTGTAATTATGGGTTATTTAAAGTTAATTTTGGGGGTCTGGTCTCCGCCCAGAGGGTTATCCGACCCGGAGGGGGGTGTAACCCCCAGTGTCAAACGGGGTTATGCAAAGCTCTCTCATGAAAGATAATAGAAAGGAGCTTATCTTAATTACAGGAGGTGCAAGAAGCGGAAAGAGCTCCTGGGCAGTGAGATATATTGAACATAACTTTAAAAGTTATATGCTTATAGTTACTGCCATTGCAGAAGATAAGGAGATGGAAGAGAGGATTCAGCGGCACAAGATGGAAAGGGGGCATAGGTGGAAGGTAGTAGAGGAGCCTTTTGAAATTACAGAGTGTATCGAAGAAAACTCTCATGGATTCGATGTCATATTAGTTGACTGTTTAAGTATCTGGCTCAGTAACATCCTCTTAAAGCGGCCACAGATGGTAGAAAGATATATGGATAACCTAATAGATATGTTATCTTCCAAAAACATAAATCTGATATTGGTATCCAATGAGGTGGGAATGGGAGTGGTGCCCGCATATAAGCTGGGAAGAGAGTATAGAGACCTTTTAGGTGGATTGAATCAGAGGATTGCTCGTATTGCAGACAGGGTAATACTGATGATTTCAGGCCTACCTTTAATGCTAAAGGGAGAAAGAGTTGATGCTCTTTAATATAATTGATCGCAGGGAAGAGGGTAAAGGAATCGCTTTAGGATTAAATATAAGGATTGGTAATAGAGATTACTCTATTCCAATTACCACTTATCATATGGATCCTGAGGGATTGAAAAAAGAGCTCAAGGAGCTGATAAGAGAGATAGAAGATCTGATTTCAGAAATAATGACTCTGTCTGAGAAAGCTCAAGGACCTGAAGCTCATATAGATGAAGAACAGGCTGTTGATAAGATATGGGATGAGCTTTCTAAGCTCAGAGATGAGGAGAGATTTGTAGAAGTCTTTAATAGTCTTTCAGATGCAAAGAGGAAAGAGATTGCTGAATATGTCTTTTCCAGATGCAATGTATTTCAAGGAATGGCAGCTGTGTTTTCTTCAAGGTATAATAGTGAAAGCTCAAAGATGGAATAAAGATGGTGGAGCTGAGCGGGATCGAACCGCCGACCTCGTGAATGCCATTCACGCGCTCTCCCAACTGAGCTACAGCCCCACCTTTAAATAAAAACTTATCTAAAAAATCAGAATTGTCAACCTCAATCTAAATATTTTATAAATAACTTTTATGAGAAAAGATAGGTATCTTCATAGACTGAGAGCTTTGAATTTTTCAAAGCTCTCAGAAAAAAGCTATAATTATGGGTTATTTTAAGTTAATCTCTGGGGGTCTGGGGGTGTAACCCCCAGTGTAAAAAGGGGTTATGCAAAGGTCTCATAGACTATCTAAAACCATAGGTTATGTATTTAAGGATATGGGGCTTCTTAGATCAGCCCTGATGCATCCAAGCTATATAAATGAGAATCCTGATTGTGTTGTATCAGAGCACTTTGAAAGGCTTGAATTCTTAGGAGACGCTGTTCTTGAGCTTGCCATAACAGATATAATCTTAAATCTCTGGAAAGGGGAAGATGAAGGGGGGCTTTCAAGAATCAGGGCATCTGTTATAAATGAAGATTCCCTATCTCAGATAGCCTTAATCCTTGGAATAGACAGATTTATCTATCTTGGAAAGGGAGAGGAGATTCAGGGTGGAAGAAAGAGCTCTAAGATACTTTCAGATACTCTTGAGGCCATAATCGGAGCCATATATCTTGACTCAGACTATTACACTGCTAAGGATGTAATTAGAAAGATATTTGATCCCTTGATTAAGGATCCTTCTAATAAAGGGAAACTAAAGGATTACAAGAGTCAGCTTCAGGAATATACGCAGAGGCACTTTAAGGAGATCCCATCTTATATACTGATCTCTGAAGATGGGCCTGAACATAAGAAGCTCTTTACAATAGGAGTTAAGGTAGAGGGAAAGATAATCGGGGTTGGAAAGGGTAAGAATAAGAAACAGGCTCAAAAGGAGGCTGCAAAAGAGGCACTTATATGGCTAAAAAAGAGAGGCAATTTATAGTTCCCATATTTATTCCCAATATGGGATGCCCTTATAGGTGTATATTCTGCAATCAGGTAAAGATCACCTCATATAGAAAATCTGACATAAAAGATGGATTTATCATAGAGACAATTGAAAAAGCTCTTAGATCCAAGAAGTTTAACTCCTACCCCAAAAGAGAAATTGCCTTCTTTGGCGGAAACTTCATGGGACTTAAAAAGAATATATTAGAGCATCTACTGAAGTTGGTCTTTCCATATATTAAGGATCATCTCTTTCATTCCATAAGGGTAAGCACAAGGCCTGATAGTATGGATCAAGAAAAGCTAAATCTGATGATACAATATGGAGTTCAATGTGTGGAACTGGGGGCACAATCTATGAAAGAGGAGGCCCTATTACTTGCAAAGAGAGGACATGGAGTATCTGACACTATTAATGCAGTTTATTTTTTAAAAGAGAATGGCCTTAAGGTGGGGCTTCAACTTCTGCCTGGGCTTCCAGGGGAGAGCAGATCGGAGTTTTTGAAAAATCTTGAAAAAGTAATTGAACTATCACCTGATATGGTAAGACTATATCCACTTGTGGTAATCAGAGGCACAGCACTTGAAAGGCTCTATTTAGAGAGGAGATATATACCCATGACCCTTCATGAGGCAGTGGAGCTCTGTGCTGAATCATGTATCAGACTTGAAAATAGAGGTATTCCAGTTATTAGAATGGGTCTTATGAACTCCACTGGACTTAAAGATGAGATAGTTGCAGGCCCCTGGCATGAAAGTTTTGGATTTATGGTAAGATCCAGAATCTTTCATAAGCTCATTAGACCGAAATTTAAGAATATTACACCTGATTCAGAAATAAAAATAACAGTAAATCCAAAGGATATACCGCTACTTATTGGGTATAAAAAGGAAGGAATAAGAGGGCTTGAAAGAGAGCTAAATATAAAAATTAAAGAGATAGGCATTGATTTAAGGCTCCCTCCTAACTCCATTAAGGTAAGAGTGGAGAGTAATTGATATGGATTCAAATAAAAGATCTGAAACATATAATGCTATAATAGCAATAGTTGGCCCCCCTAATGTGGGAAAATCTACCCTCTTAAATCAGATATTGGGAAGAAAGGTGGCCATAATCAGCCCAAAGCCTCAGACCACCAGAAACAGGATAATGGGTATCTATCATGGAGATAGATATCAGCTTATCTTTATGGATACCCCTGGAATACACAGGGCATGGACCCCCCTTCATGAAAGCATGGTAGAATCAGCCAAGGCGGCTCTATTTGAAGTGGATGTGGTGCTTCTCATGATAGAGATGCCCAACCCACATCCACCTGAAATCCACATGGTGCTTGAATCCATCAGAGAGGCTAAAAAGGATGTCATCCTCTTGATCAACAAGATAGATAAGGGTCCCAAAGAACAACTCCTTCCAATCATAGATGAGTATCAAAGGATATTTGAATTTAAAGAGATTATTCCCATCTCAGCCCTTAAAGGAAGCGGAATTGATAGGGTAATGAGATGCATTAAAGAGTATCTTAAACCAGGCCCATTGCTCTTTCCCAAAGATATGGTCACTGATAAGTCGCAGGAATTTTTTATTTCAGAGATCATCAGAGAAAAGATATATCTCTTCACCAAACAAGAGGTTCCATATAGCTGTGCTGTGGGAATTGAACTTATCAGGGAGATCCCTGAAAAGGATATGCTTCTCATAAATGGCACCATATATGTGGAAGCCGATTCACAGAAGGCCATTTTGATAGGTAAAAATGGTAAGATGATTAAGAAGATAGGTAAAAGTGCAAGGGAGGAGCTTGAGTTTCTGTTTCAGAAAAGGGTCTATCTGGAGCTCTTTGTAAAGGTAGAAAAGAGATGGACAAAAGATCCAAAGGCATTAAGAAAATTGGGATATTAAAGGCAGGAGATCGGCCCTCTCTGAGCCGATCTCCTGTTTAGGAGGAAAGAGTTTATTTATATAAATATCTATTAGCAAATTCCTTGCCAAATCAGGATAAATTTATAAGTGCTTAATATCATTTCTTTTCTGCAATTAGGCTGAAGGCTTAAGAATATTTAAAAGGTTCAAATTTTTGAACCCAATTATTGGAAAGATCATACTTACCTTTTAAGGCATTGATATTAATACCAAATTTGAGTATAAGATTTTTTACTCAGCCCACTTTAATATTATACTTCTTGATCTTATGTTGCATAAGGCTCTTTGTTATTCCAAGCATTCTGGCAGCGTGTGCCTGAACATTATTGTTATATCTTAGTGCTCTGGTTATAAGGGCCTTTTCTATCTCCTCCAAGGTCTTCTGAAGGGGGGCTCCTATGGGGATAAATCTGTCGATGTCCAATTCCTGATCTCTTTTGGATATCTCTAAGGGAAGGTCATCAAGGTCAATAATTCCATCTGAATTTAGAACCACTGCTCTCTCTATCACATTTTCAAGTTCTCTTACATTTCCAGGCCAATGATAACTATATAGTGCCTTCCATGCATCTGCCGATATCTTTATCCCTTCTTTCCCTTCCTCCTTAGAATATTTATCTAAGAAGTAATTTACCAACAGCTTAATATCCTCCACCCTCTCCCTTAGGGGAGGGATATGGATGTGTATAACATTTAACCTATAGAATAGATCCTCCCTGAATCTCCCCTTTTCCACCTCCTCTTTCATAGTCTTGTTGGAAGCAGAGATGATTCTGACATCAACCTTTATGGTGCGGGTTCCACCTACCCTTTCAAACTCCATCTCCTGAAGCACCCTTAGGAGCTTGACCTGAAGTGAGGCAGGCATATCACCTATCTCATCCAGAAAGAGGGTGCCTTTATCAGCAAGTTCAAACCTGCCCTTCTTCATGGCTATGGCACCTGTAAATGCCCCCTTTTCATGGCCAAAGAGCTCACTTTCAAGCAAAGTTTCGGTGAGTGCACCACAATTTATAGAGATAAAGGGCCCATCTCTCCGAGAGCCACTGTAGTGTATTGCCTTTGCGATGAGTTCCTTTCCTGTGCCTGACTCTCCAGTTATAAGCACAGAGGCCCTACTGGATGCGATCTTTTCAATGGTTGAAAAGATCTCAAGCATGGGTTTACTCTTACCTATTATGTTTGCAAACCTGTATCTCTCTCTGAGTTCCCTGCTTAATCTCCGATTCTCTTTTAATAGGGTGTAATTTTCTATTGCCTTTTTAATGGTTCGTTTTAGTTCTTCGTTTTTAAATGGCTTGGTAATATAGTCATAGGCATTCTTTTTCATAGCCTCTACTGCCATCTCAATAGTTCCATATGCAGTCATCATAATAACCGGTATATCAGGTTTTCTCCTCTTTATTGTCTCCAATAGCTCCATTCCGCTTATTCCTGGCATCTTCATATCTGTTAGCACAAGATCCACATCGGACTCCAAGACTATCTCTAAGGCATCTTTGGCATTGTCAGCGGTTATAACCTCATAACCTTCAGATCTGAGTAATGCCTCCAATACCACAAGATAGTTCTTTTCATCATCTACAACCAATATGGTGTTCATGGCTTATCCCCTGAAGAGATGGGAATCTCAATATTGACCTTTGTTCCTCTACCCCTTTCACTTTCAATCCATATCTTTCCTCCGTGTGCATCCATAATCTTCTTTACAATTGAAAGACCAAGGCCGGTTCCTTTATCCTTGGTGGTATAAAAGGGTTCAAAGATCTTTTCAATTTCATCTTTCTCTATACCTTCTCCGCTGTCCTGAATTACTATTATGTAGCTCTTATTCTTCCTCAATGAGATACTGAGCTCACCCCCTCCTTCCATTGCCTGAACAGCATTCATAAAGATATTTAGAAATACCCTGTAGAGCTGATCTTCATCTGCCATTACAGGAAGTCTTTGATCCCCTATATGATTTTTTAGCCTGATTCCTCTCTTTTCCAGCTCAGGCCTTATAAAATCAAGCCCCCTGTTAATTATCTCCACTAAGTTACATTCTCTCGGTCTTAGTGTGGATGGTCTAGCAAAGTCCAGAAATTCTGTAACGATCCTATTCAATCTTATGGCCTCTTCATTTATTATATCTGAAAGCCTCTTTTGCTGTTCACCCATTCCCTCCATTGTGCCCAATAGCTCTGCAGTGCTCTTAATAACTCCAAGTGGACTCTTTATCTCATGGGATATGGTGGCAACCATCTTTCCGAGTATAGCAAGCCTTTCTGCCTGATTTAGTTGCCTTTCAAGCTCCCTTTGCTCTTCAATCCGCTGCTCAATAAGTCTCTCTGCCCTTCTTACAATAAGGATTAGGGTCAAGAATATAAAGGCCATAATTAGAACAGAAAGTCCTACGATGAGATATTGAAACCTCAAAAGCTCCCTATATTCGCTACTCATATTCTGTACCAGTTCAAATACCCCTGCCACATAAACCCTTTTCCCTGTATAGGGATCAATTACCTTAAAGGGGATATAGGTTCTCAGCTTTACCTCCCTATCTATGAGATACCCCATCTTCCAAAACAGCGTCTTAGAGGATATGATCTCAGAAGACATCTCTCCCTTAATGGCACGCAGGTATCCTTTTGTCTTAGATGCATGTCTTCCAATAAGAGATGGGTCGGTGCTATAGGCAATTACTCCCTTTCCGATATCATATATATTTACAATCTCAATCTTAAATCCATGAATGGTATTCTTTACTATCCGATCCATTAATTCATATTGCTCCTTTTCTCTTAACCTTATCCTACCATATCTTTTTGTAACAGGAAGAACAAAATATTGAAAGACCTGATAGTTTAGATTCTTTCCCACAAGCATGGCATAATTTTGATAGGTCTTAAGTAGAAGTGATCTGGCCTTTTGAGTGATAAATATGGTAAAGGGAATACTGAAAATAAAAATAACAATAAAGCTTGCGATGGAAAAAAACTTTACAAGCTTGAATTGGCCACCTCTTCTCTGAGCTTCTGGATCCATCTACAGTTATAGGAATCCTATGGTCTTTCTGTAACGCATACAGTTTTGATTATTGTTGTTATGATCCAGGAATCTGATCTTTGAGATATTCCTATAGGCCCTTTCCCTTGCCTCTTCAAGGCTCTTTCCCCCTGAAACCACATGCAACACCCTTCCACCAAAGGTAATAAGCCCCTTTTGAGGATCTTCATCCACTCCTGCAAAATATATGACCACACCCCGCTCTATCTGATCCAACCCCTCAATCTTATGGCCCTTTCCATATCTTCCAGGATATCCTTTATTCCATCCACGTTGTGCCTTGGATCTACCTTCCATTGCAATCACATCCACATAGTATCTGTCATTCCAGACCTGTCTTATATTATCCAATCTTCCTTCATATACTGCCATAGAGATCTCAAATAGATCGGTGCTTAGCTTTCTGGATATAACCTCCCACTCAGGGTCACCGTGTCGCACATTTATCTCAAACACATCCAGGTGATTATAGGGATCAAGGTTAAGACCAAAATATAGAACTCCTTTATATTCCCAGCCCAAACCATTATATATCTCGTCTACAGTGGGATTTACTATCTCTTTGATGATTCTATTAATAAGCCAGGGGCTGACCAATCTATGTGGGCAATAACAGCCTGTTCCACCGGTATTAAGATTTCCACCAAACCTCTCTATCTCTTCAGTATCATCGGGGTCAAAGGCGGGTTTATAGTCCTGGGCAAACATCTTTAAAGGCATTACATGCCTTCCATCCAAGTATGCAAAAAAGGATATCTCTGTTCCATACTTTCTCTCTTCAATTACTATCCTATCTCCTGAGCTTCCAAATATCTTCTTTACCATGATCCTATCTATGGCATCAATGGCATCATCCACATCATCACATACAATCACCCCTTTTCCGGCTGCAAGACCATTTGCCTTTACCACCACCTGATACCCTATATTTTTTACATACTCTTTGGCCTTATCAGGATCTCTAAAGACCCTGTATTGGGGCTTGGGAACGCCTATCCTGACAAGCATATCATCTGTAAATGCCCTGTCACTCTCAATTTTAACATATTCCCTTTTGGGTCCAACCGCCCTGATCCCATTTGCCTCAAGCACATCAATTAGCCCCTCTTCCAAAGGGTTTTCAGATCCCACATCCACAAGATCCACTCCGTTCTCTTTGCAAAACTTGGCTATCTCATTGAAATCTCTAATAGGCACCCTCTCTATCAGTCCCCTTTTCCCCTTTGGAGTGTATAGGATGCCTGGATTTCCCGGTGCAAAATAGACCTTATCCACATGGGGGCTGTCACCATATTTATCTGCCAAGCAGTGATCTCTTCCGCCAGAGCCATATACCAAGACCTTCATATTACCTCCAAAGAATTCAGGATCTAAAATGGAGTATATTTAATGCCTTTAAAAGGTGTCAAGGAATCTTGAAGAACCATAGATTTCTATTGTCATTGTAAAGATTTTTAGTTTTAATAGATATATGTCACTTAAAGATAAAAGAATAGTGGTTGGGGTAAGTGGTGGTATTGCCGCATATAAGGCGGTTGAACTTGTCAGACTACTCATATCAGGGGGAGCCAAGGTAAGGGTATGCATGACCAAGAATGGGACTAAATTTGTAACTCCCCTTACCTTTGAAGCCATAACAGGAGAAAAAGTAATCTGGGATATGTTCTCCCAAGAAGGCCCTGAGATATCACATATCAGTTGGGCAAAATATGCCGAGTTAATAGCCATTGCTCCTGCAACTGCAAATATCATTTCCAAGCTCGCTCATGGCATCGCAGATGACTTTTTGACAACTATGATCTTGGCAGCAGGGTGTCCCATACTCATATGCCCATCTATGAACAGCAAGATGTATCAGAATCCTGTTATCCTTCAGAATATTCAATTGCTGAGAAATAGGGGAATAAGGGTTATGGAGCCTTCAGAAGGCGAGCTTGCATGTGGTGAAATTGGCCCTGGAAGACTTCCAGATCCTGAAGATATTGTATATGAGATCAGATACCTGCTCTCTTCAAAGGACTTGGAGGGGAGGAGAATTGTGGTAACTGCTGGTCCCACGTGGGAGGCAATGGATCCTGTGCGTTTTATTACCAACAGATCCAGTGGAAAGATGGGATATGCCCTTGCAAGGGAGGCCTATCTAAGGGGGGCTGAAGTGGTGCTCATAAGTGGCCCTTCAAATGAAAGACCACCAAGAGGGATTGAATTTATTAATGTGAGTTCCGCAAGAGAGATGAAGGATGCGGTGTTAGATAAGGCAAAGAGGGCAGATGCCATAATAAAGGCAGCTGCGGTTTCAGATTATAGGCCCAAATACAGGGCAAAGAGCAAGATAAAAAAGGGGGTTGAATCACTCACCTTAGAGCTTGTAAAAAATCCCGATATATTGAGTGAACTGGGAAAGAAAAGATCTAAGAGGCGGTGTGTTTTGGTGGGATTTGCCGCAGAGACAGAGGATGTTATCCAAAATGCCAAAAAGAAGCTTAAGGAGAAGAATCTGGACTTTATAGTTGCAAATGATGTATCCAGAAAGGATTCGGGTTTTCAGACCGATACCAATCTTGTAAAGATCATTCACAGAGATGGAAGGGTTCAGGAACTGCCCCTTTTAAAAAAAGAGATGGTGGCAAATATCATCTTAGATCATGTAGTATCGCTATTGGATCAGAAGAGGTGATATATTCCATAATTCCTGAAATAGAGGCCTTAGAGAGAAAACTGAGATATTATAGTATCATGGGTATAAGAGATGTAAGGCTTTCAAAAGAAAGCAAAAGCTATATCAGAGATCCCCTATTCAATATTAGGGATCTGGATGAACTAAGACAATATATTGAGGGATGCAGAAGATGTGAACTACATAAAGGGAGAAAGAACATTGTAATAGGAGAAGGTTCAACCAATGCACAGCTTGTGTTTGTGGGAGAGGCACCAGGTAGGGAAGAGGACTTAGAAGGTAGACCATTTGTGGGGGAGGCTGGAAGACTTCTTACCAAGATAATAGATGCCATGAGTCTTAAGAGAGAGGATGTATATATATGCAATGTGATAAAGTGCAGACCACCCAGAAACAGAGATCCAAAGAGGCATGAGATGGAAAGATGTATTCCTTACCTTGAAAAGCAGTTAGAGATAATCGCACCAGAGGTGATATGCACATTGGGTAGAATCGCACTCATCGGACTATTTAGGAGGGATATGAAGATAACAGAGGTAAGGGGTAAATGGCTTAAATGGAAGGATATACCTGTAATGCCCACATATCATCCGGCATTCCTTTTGAGAAATCCCTCTTCAAAGAGGGAGGTCTGGGAGGATATGAAGCAGATAATGAGGCAATTGGGGCTGGAGGGAAGGAATTGAAATTCATAGCTTTAAAGAGATCCTTTTTAGCTATTATGTATCTTATTGTTGTATTTCTATTGCCTCTTAGATCTGTCCTTTCAGAAGATAGAGTCCATAGGATAGCATTTATTATGGAACTTGAAGGCCCCATTAATCCTGCAATGGCAATGTATCTACATCGGGGCTTTAAGGAGGCAAAACGGCAAAATGCGCATATTATTATCTTAAGATTGGACACCCCTGGTGGATTAGCGTCATCCATGAGATCGATGGTCAAAGACATTATGAACTCAGATATCCCAGTAGTTGTGTTTGTGGCACCAAAGGGGGCTGGAGCTGCCTCTGCTGGAGTATTAATTACCATCTCCGCACATATCGCTGCCATGGCACCTGGAACCAATATCGGTGCAGCCCATCCGGTTACAGTGGGGGGTAAGGAGATAAATCGCACCATGAATGAGAAGGTCTTAAACGATATGGCATCCTATGGAAGGGGAATTGCAAAAGAGAAGGGCAAAAACCATGAATGGGTAGAGAAGGCCATCAGAGAGAGCGTATCCATCACTGCAAAAGAGGCCCTTAAGAAAGGTGTAATTGATATGGTCGCCTCAGATATGGATGAACTTTTTAAAAAGCTAAATGGAGTGGTGGTAGATATAAAAGGGGAAAAGATAACACTACATACAAAAGACATAGAGAGATTCTATTTCTCCCCGGGACTGAGGGATAAGATACTAAAGACGATCAGCGACCCCAATATTGCCTATATACTTATGATGATAGGGCTTGCAGGGCTCTATTTTGAATTGGCACATCCAGGTGCCATATTCCCAGGAGTAATAGGTGGAATCTCTCTTATACTGGCATTCTATTCCTTTCAGACCCTTCCAGTTAATTATGCAGGGTTACTTTTAATAATGCTGGGTATAATATTTTTTATAGCTGAGTTAAAGGTCCAGAGCTATGGTCTTCTTACCATTGGTGGTCTCATCTCACTTGCATTGGGTTCCATAATGCTGTTTGAAGACCTAAAGGTCTCCCTTAGACTGATGGCACCCACTATTGTTCTCATTGGTGCCTTCTTTGCCATTGTATCTGCTTTAGCCTTTAAGGCATACAAAAGCAGGCCCAGAAGCGGCCTTGAAGGACTTATCGGAGAGATTGGAATTGTAAAAGAGGACATTGACCCTGAAGGGCTCGTATTTGTTCATGGAGAATACTGGAAGGCGGTATCTGACAAAAAGATACCCAGTGGGGAGAAGGTGGAGGTTCAGGATATTGATGGGCTTTTATTAAAGGTTAAACAGATAAACTGAGAAAAAGAAGATTAGGAGGTAAAATATGTTTTGGATAGTAGCATTAGTCTTAATAATAATGTTTCTTTCATCTGCCATAAGGATCCTTAAAGAGTATGAAAGGGGTGTTATCTTCCGCTTAGGTAGGGTCATAGGAACCAAGGGGCCTGGGCTTATAATATTGATACCCATTATAGATAAGATGGTAAAGGTAAGCCTTAGACTCGTTACCATGGATGTCCCATCCCAGGATGTAATTACCAGAGATAATGTATCTATCAAGGTAAATGCGGTGGTGTACTTCAGGGTCATGGATCCCACAAAGGCAACCATTGAGGTTGAAAACTATCTCTTTGCCACCTCCCAGCTTGCTCAGACCACACTGAGAAGCGTCTGTGGTCAGGTGGAACTGGATGAATTACTTTCAGAAAGGGAAAAGATCAATACCCAGCTTCAAAGCATCTTGGATCAGCATACCGACCCCTGGGGGATAAAGGTTACAACTGTGGAGTTAAAGCATATAGATCTACCTCAGGAGATGCAGAGGGCTATGGCAAGGCAGGCAGAGGCAGAGAGGGAGAGGAGAGCAAAGGTAATTAATGCAGAGGGTGAATACCAGGCAGCCACCAGACTCGCTGAGGCAGCAGAGATAATCCAGAAATTCCCACAGGCACTACAATTAAGATTCCTTCAGACACTCAGGGAGATATCCTCTGAAAGTAATTCCACAACTATCTTTCCACTACCCATTGATCTCCTTACACCCTTTTTAGCAAAACAGAAAGGAGGTAAGGACTAAAGGTATTATTTGATCCTTGACTTTGATCTTTTATTTAATTTAAATTCATTGATTACTTATCATCCCCCTTCTTAGGGAAAAACAAAGGAAAGGAAAGGTTATGGAAAGGCAATCATCCAAGATAAGAAACGTGGCATTGATATCCCATGTGGGATCTGGAAAGACCACTGTCTCTGAGGCAATGCTATTTAATGGAAAGGTTATTCAACGGCTTGGAAGAGTAGATGAGGGAAATTCAACCCTTGACTTTGAACCTGAGGAGGTCAAGAGAAAGATAACCATCTCTACCTCCTTTCATCATCTAAACTGGAAAGGCCATTATGTAAATATCATTGATACTCCAGGTGATGACAATTTCCTCTCTGATACACGTATGTGTCTTCAGGCAGCAGATGGGGTTGTGCTTTTGATAGATGCCACTTCAGGTGTCAAAGTGGGGACAGAGAAGGTATGGGGATTTGCAGATGAGCTATCCCTTCCCAGGATAATATTTATAAATAAGATGGAAAGGGAACGTGCGGATTTTTTTAAGGCCATGGATGAACTATCCAATGCCTTTTCCATTAAGCTCACCCCCATATATATCCCCATTGGAGCAGAAGATCGCTTCAATGGCATAGTGGATCTTATAAGGGGAAAGGCATATTTCTATGAAAAAGATGGAAGCGGAAAGTTTAAGGAGGGAGATATTCCAGCAGATATGGCAGATGTGGTGGAGGAGTGGAGGGAGAAGATAGTGGAAAATATCATTGAAAACAATGATGAATTAATGGAGAAGTACTTAGAGGGGGAGGAGCTTTCCCATGAGGAGATTGAAAAGACCCTCTATGAAAGCATCAAAAAGGGAATCCTGATACCCATATGTGCTGGATCTGCTCTTCATAATATGGGAATAGTTCATCTTATGAACCTTATTGTAAATGGTCTTCCTTCTCCCTTGGAAAGGGGCCCTTTTGTGGGCAAAGATCCAAAGAGTGGTGATGAGGTTAAGAGGGAGGCATCGGTTGATGGGCCCTTCTTTGGGCTGGTTATAAAGACCATTGCAGATCCCTTTGCAGGAAGACTCAGTATCCTGAGGATATTCTCAGGAAAGCTCACCACAGATATGACCCTCTTTAATCCCAATAGGTCAGTAAAGGAGAAATTCGGACAGATCCTCATCCTTGAAGGAAAAAAGCAGACCCCAGTGGATACGGCAATTACAGGAGATATTGTTGCAATTCCAAAGCTCAAGGAGACACATACTGGAGATACTCTGTGTGATGAAGCAGATCCCATTATCTTCAAATCCTTAGATCCCATACCACCTGTACTATCCTATGCAGTGGTTGCAAAGGTAAAAGGCAGTGAAGACAAGGTCTTTACCTCCCTTGGAAAGCTGCTTGAGGAAGACACCGGACTTAGAATTGAAAGGGATCAGAGCTCCTCAGAGATAATACTCTCAGGTCTTGGTCAGATTCACTTAGAGGTTACATGCGAAAAGCTGGCACGAAAGTATGGGGTGGAGGTGGAGTTAAAACCGGTAAAGGTTCCATATAAAGAGACTATCAAAAAGCCTGTTGAAGGCGTTATATACCGGCACAAGAAGCAGACAGGAGGAAGGGGGCAGTTTGCAGAGGTGCATTTCAATGTATATCCACTGGAGAGGGGTGCAGGATTTGAGTTTGAAGAGGCATTGGTGGGGATGAATGTGCCCAGGTCCTTTGTGCCTGCAGTTGAAAAGGGGCTTCACGAGGCAATGCAACATGGGGTGCTTGCAGGCTATCCCATGGTAGATCTGAAGGTAAGATTCTATGATGGCAAAAGCCATGAGGTGGACTCTTCAGAGATGGCATTTAAGATCGCAGCAAGCATGTGTCTTAAAAAGGCAGTGCAACAGGCACAGCCTACACTTCTTGAACCCATAATGAAGATGGAGATAATTGTGCCAGAAGAGGTGATGGGTGATGTGATGGGTGATCTTACAAGCAGAAGGGGAAGGGTGCTTGGAATGGAATCTAAGGGTAGATATCAGGTAATAAAGGCACAGGCCCCTATGGCAGAGGTGCTCACCTATGCACTGGATCTGAATTCCATGACAGGAGGAAGGGGCACATTTAAGATGGAGTTTAGCCATTACGAGGAGGTTCCTTCGCAATTGGCAGAGAAGGTAATAGCTGAGGCCAAAAAAGGGGAATAGTTTGAATCTCTTAAACGTAGCTATCTTAACGGTAAGTTCCAAAGGGGCAAAGGGAGAAAGGGAGGATAGGAGCTCTGCTGAGATAGAGGCCATCTTAAGTAAGCACGGATATAATGTGATAGAAAAGGCTATTGTACCTGATGATAAGAAGAGGATAAAAGAGACTCTGCTTAAATGGGCCGATGAATTGTCAGTCCCTCTTATAATTACCACCGGCGGAACAGGTCTTCATCCCACGGATGTAACCCCTCAGGCAACAGAGGAGATAGTGGAATACACCGTGCCTGGCATATCTGAGATAATGAGGACTGAAGGCTATAGATTAACCCCCTATGCTATCCTTTCTCGTGGTGTTTCTGGAATCAGAGGATCCTCCCTCATAATAAATCTTCCAGGAAGTCCAAAGGCAGTAAGAGAAAGTCTACCCGTAATTATTCCGGCTCTAAGCCATGCACTTGAAAAGCTGAGGGGAAGCGATAGGGAATGTGGTTCAGACTAATCGGAATTTAGCCTGTCTCATCTCGGATCCATTTAAGATAATCCCTAAGTCCATCTCTGATATCTACCGCAATTATCTGTGGAACCTCATAGGAATGTAGTTCAAGAATCCTCTTTTCAAGCTCCCTATATCTCTCTGATCTGGTCTTATATATGCACAGATACTCTTCTTCATCTTCCACCTTCCCCTTCCACCAGTACATGCTCCTTATGGGTCCAAGGATCTGAGCACATGCAATGAGGCTC
>CBFDUE010000013.1:0-39789 GCA_965613025.1 uncultured bacterium | reverse complement strand
TTAAATTCAGGTAATCGCTCCTCTAAAAATTGATCTATGTGTTTTCTTCTAAGTTTATTCTTTACCTCCACCACCAGCACCTGTGTTCCATTAGTGGCCACTATGTCATATTCCCTGTCATCCCTCCTCTTTCTAAGATTCCTCCTTACCCTGTTAAACACCATACCTCTCTTTTTAAACATGCTTTTAAGATTCCTGTAAAACAGCTCTTCCCCAATCTCACCCTGAACTATACCCAAATCTCCAAGCTGAACCCTTAGCTCCCGAATCTGCCTATCTGTCTCCCTCTGGGATTCCCTTTGAGACTCCCTGAGCTCCCTTATACTCTCCCTCAATTCCTTAATGCTCTTGTATAACACCTCCCATCTGTCCATTTAAAAATCCTCAATTTTTTAATTACTTATTAAGTTAACCACTTTAATCCATAAGTGTCAATCTATAAGAATTTGACCTTCTGAATCGGAAGCCATTTTCTACTCTATTATTATGGGGTTAGGGGGTAAGACAGATTTAATATCTACTGCCACGACCAGATCCTTGCAAGATATGTAATATCCACGGCTCTTATGGAAAGGATATTGAATTTAAAGAGAAGATATCTCAAAAATACCTTAAAGATTGCCCTCATATACTCCAAGCTCTACCTTACCATAAGTGATTTGGACTCCTTAGAAATAGGGCTGTCAAAAAAGTATCTTGAATTTGAAAACATAGAAGGCTATCTTCATCGCTTAAGTCAGATAGTTTCAATTGTTGAAGAGTTAAATCTCAATAGAAGAATCTGGAGCAAAACTTAAATACTTTCACCTATGAAAAATTCCCCAATATGCCCAATATGGTAATGAGCATAATAGGGGATAGTTGTCATAAAGGACTTTTCAAGCATAAATTATCATGTTAATCTATCCGCCATCAATATGTATAAGATATACATAGGGAGAAAAGGATGTTTTTAAATGAAAGGGAAGTGCAGGATATATCAAGGAAGGTAAAGGAAAAGAGGGTATTTCAGAGCAGAGACATAGTAAAGAGAAAGGCAGTTATCACAGCCCAGAGGATTATTGTGGAAAACTATCCTGAAAATAGACCTAAGAGCGTATTTAACCCCACCTTTAAGATCACTGAGAGGGGATTAAAGTTATTTGCAAGGATCTCTGTGGGATACTATACGTATACAAGTGGGATCATAGAATTTGATCTACCCTTTGAGGATCTGTCAATGGATTGTAATAAGGTCTATAAGGGTTCCCTTTCAATTATACCTGACAATAGATACGATTTTTGGGGTGTGGAAGATCCCCGATACTATATGCTTGATGGGAATGAATTTATCACATATTCGGGAAGGACCGTAAACTATTTTCAGACCCATATCAGGGTGGAAAGGACCCTACCAGTGACTGCAATAAAAAAGGGAGGGGAGTGGAGAAAGGTTGCGGTATTCAGAATGTCAGAGGAGATAAGGAGTTTTGTTGTAAGCGATAAGAATGCCTTTCTGGTAAAGGGTGAGGAGCTTATGCTCTTTCATCGTCTCCACATGCTGAATGAGAGATTTTACTTAAATATCTGCAGGATTCCCAAGGACATATTCATTGGAGAAGGGTTAAGGGAGATAGAGATAGGAGAGAATATCACAGCGCTTGAACCTTCTGACTTTGAATCGAAGATCGGTTGGGGAACTCCGCCAGTAAAGGTAAATGATGAATACTTGGTGCTACTTCATGGAGTAGATAAAGAGTTGAGTGTTTATCGGGTATTTGCTGCCCTGATTGATAAAAAGGGTTGTTTCTGTGCGGTTACCCCCTTTTATATTATGGAGCCAAAGGAGATATATGAGATATATGGGGATAGACCCTATGTGGTCTTCCCCTGTGGTGCGCAGATCTGGAACGGAAAGCTATATATTAGCTATGGAGGTGCAGATTCGGTTATTGGAATAGGGGTATTAGAGATTGATCACCTCCTTGAAATCCTCAATCAGAATAGGATTGATAAGGGATAAGATCCTGTATGCAATCCTATGGATATTGTTTTCTGTTATATATCTTTTGGCTGAATCAACCAGCATGTCTCTTAATTCCTTGTCATGGACTACCTTAAGAATCTTTTCTTTTAAATCCTTTCTATCTGAATATAGCACAATGGGTGAGGGCCTACACCTTTTTACATCTTCAAAGTAGTTTGTATCGGGAGCAATGCTTATACAGAGGGAGCCCATAGTCTGAAACAGGGTTGAAGATACCACCTTTCCCTCTGTCCTTCCTTTGGGAATGAGATGGATATCGCTCTGGAGCAGATTATCATATATTCCATCCAGATCCAGGACCCTCTTTTCCTGCTCAAGCCACCCATACTTATAGGGCAAAAGTTCAGAGCATCTTATCACCTTGTATGAAAAGGAAGGTAGATCTCTTTCAAGACCCTTTAGGGTCTCTAAGTAGTCCAGATATTCCTCCTTTGGCTGTCTTCCAAAACTAAAGAATCGGATAATTCCATCTTCTGCAAATTGCCTCTCTCTTTTATGTATTTCCACACACGGATATGGAACAATATGCACTCTATCTTCATCTACCTTTCCATCAATTATCTCTTTAAATCCCTCATGGAAGATCAATACATTTTCAAAGATATTTAAACTTCCATACTTAATATCCTTCCTGAGTGCATCATGCACTATTAAGTATGAAGGAACTCCCCTCTTTTTGAGTTCCCATACTAAGGTTTCCACATCTGCCTTTGGAAGACTGGGCCAGGACTCCACTATCAATGCATCCAACCTCTCTTTTAGGACACTGTCCATATCTATTCTTCCTCCGGATCCCTCAGGAGATATCTCCTCAAAACACCTTATCACATAGGGTTCATCTTCTCTTATGGATATGTGGTGCCACCACTTGAAGGCACTCTGAAGATAGGGAGCAAATACCTTGACTTGGATTCCATTTCTTAAAAATTCCCTCCCTATCATCTCTGCATGAAGGGATACTCCACAGGTGGCATTCCACCTGCTCAAGATACCAATACAATAATCCTTACTTTTCATGAAATTATTCACCTCCTGAAATGATTAATCATTGAGAGAGGAAAATGATTATGTCAGGGTGAATGGATCATACTAAAAGATAATTACTATTGAATATTATTCAAGATCAGGAAGATGGAGAGGAGATCCTGATATCAGAGATTATCTTTAGTATCTCATCTCTGTAAGATAGGGGGGCCTCCACATGCCCCCAGCCCTTTTGAGTCTGAAATATCCCATCATATGCGGTATCATAATAGGATCTCATTACATGAGGGATACCCCTCTCATTGAGGATGGAATCCAGAAGACCTGCCTCAATCTCATTTTCAATTATGGCGATCTTTACAAATTCTTCCATACTTTTATCTTGACAATAATCCAATTATTCTTAATCTTATTGTATTTAAATATATTTGACAATCATTTTATCTGTTCCTGAGGGGATTTCCCCTGACGATGGCCATATTGAGAGCGTCCCCATCGTCTAGCCAGGTCCAGGACACCGGCCTTTCACGCCGGCAACAGGGGTTCAAATCCCCTTGGGGACGCCAAAGATCCCTTCTATAGATCATGGTGGTAAGACATTTAATTTCCCCTTTCTGTGTCCTTATCATCATAATTTTTTAATAAAGTTTTCCAAACGTTACTATAATAGAGTCAAATTTGGCTTGACACCAAGTCTTATATTATGTCAGTTAAGGTATTCGAATCTTATCAGTATCAACAGGAGAAAGAATTATGAAATATAGGGCAAAAGGGAAGGTTTTGATTGTTGGTGGTGGCATATCAGGGGTAGAAGCAGCTTTGGGACTTTCTTCTCTGGGCTATGGAATATACTTGGTGGAAAGATCTGACCACCTTGGTGGAATGGTTCCAGATCTTCATCGTATATATCCTGTGTGTGCATGCTGTAAACTTGATCCCATGATATATATATGCCAGCAAGATCCTAATATAAAAGTGCTATTAAACACCGCAGTAGAGTCTATTACGGGAAGTATCGGGAATTTCCATGTCTCCCTTAATTCTGAAGGGGAAAGAATCTCTATAGATGTAGCAGGAGTCGTGCTTGCGGCTGGTTTAGAGCTTTTTGATCCTTCTGGTTATGAAAATTACTCATATGCTCATCCTAACGTAATCACGAGTTTGGAATATGAACAACTCCAAAAACCACTGGGTCCCAATAATGGCATTATAAAAAGACCATCTGATGGAAAGATTCCTGAAAGGATTGCGTGGATCCAGTGTGTGGGGTCCCGTGATGTAAATAAATGTGATGTTCCATATTGCTCTTCCGTATGCTGTATGTATGCACTAAAAGAAGCTCTTAACACAAAAGAAACAAACACAGATATTGATACGGTCATATTTTATATGGACATGAGGGCTCATGGAAAAGGATTTGAAGAGTATATGAATAAAGCGGTAGCCATGGGGGTAAGGCTTGTAAGGTGCAGGATACACTCCATTGATGCAGAAGGTGATGATATATCCATCAGGTTTGTGGATGAAGTTGGAGAGCCTCATATGGAGAAATTTGATCTTGCAGTTCTTTCAGTGGGTCTAAAGCCCTCAAGTAATACTATTGAGCTGGCGAAAGAGCTTGGGCTTGAACTGGATAAGGCGGGTTTTATAAAATCAGATCCCTTTTTGCCTGGAAATACAAATATACCAGGCATATTTGTATGTGGAGGAATCTCTGGACCCTATGATATCAAACAATCAATATATCAGGCGGACTCTGTCTCTGCAATTATATCATCCATGATTGAACCTGAGCCCTTTGAGGTTAAAACGGAGTACCCCGAGATAAGAGATGTCTCAGATGAAGAACCAAAAATAGTTTTCGCCTATTATGTTTGTGCAGATACAGGAAAAGATCTGGAAGATTATATTGAAAAAAGCGTAAAAAAAGAGCCAAGGATATTAAGGTCTATAAAGATTAAAGATAACATAAAGAGCGAACTCATAAATTTAATAAAGGATACAGGCGCAAACAGGCTGATATTTGCAAGCTGTAGCCCGGTGATTCATAAGTCTGTGATAGAAGATGCGTTAAGGGCATCAGGCCTAAATCCTTATCTTTATGAAACAGTGGATTTAAGTACAAAAAACACTATGGCACAGATAGAAGATGCGATCAGATTTGCTGTTTCTCATGCATACATGGATGTTCCCCTTTCTGTGATGAAGGTCCCTGTGGCAAAACATGCACTGGTTGTGGGAGGAGGTATAACAGGGCTTGAGGCAGCACTAAGTATTGCAGATCAAGGTTATCCTGTGACATTAGTTGAAAAATCGGATAAGTTGGGAGGACATGGTCTTTATATAAAGGAGACATGGGAAGGAAATGATGTAGGCAGCTATATAAGAGATCTTATATCGGCACTCCAGTCCAATAGCAAAATCAATATAATGACCAACGCAACGGTGAAGAAAAGTTCAGGAACAGCTGGAAACTTTGTTACCGTTGTGGAGCAGGATGGAAGAGAAATTGAATTAACCCATGGAGTTACCATCATTGCCACTGGAGGAGAGGCATTCAGGACGAACGAATATATGTATGGCAAGAGTGATAAAGTCCTTCTCTGGTCCGAACTTAGCCAGAGGATGAGTAGTGATCCATCATATGCCAAGTCCATAGATTGTGCCGTATTTATTCAGTGTGTTGGGTCAAGGGATAATAACCATCCATACTGTAGTAATATATGCTGTAGCTTTGCCATTCATTCAGCCCTTGAGATGAAGAAACAAAATCCCAATATGGATATTTACATTATAAATAGAGACATTAGGACCTTTGGAACCAATGAGCTCCTTTACAGAGAGGCTCGTGAAAAGGGGGTAATATTCATAAGGTATGACCTTGACAAAAAACCTGTGGTTCAAGAAGAAGATGGAAGAATAAACGTCATAGTATTTGATCCCATATTACAGAAAGATATATTAATAAAAGCAGATCTTGTCTCCCTGCAAACTGCCATCGAAGCAGTTGCAAATAAAGAATTGGCAGATATATTTGGTATTACTATTGATAAAGATGGTTTCTTTATGGAATCATCAGAGAAAATGAAGCCGGTTGATTCAACCAAAGAGGGGATATTTATCGCTGGAGTAGCCCATTACCCCAAGGACATAAAAGAATGTATTTCTCAAGCAAAGGCAGCCTCTGCACGCGCGGTTTCTATTCTAAAAATGGATTATACACTTAAGGGTGGAATGGTGGCAGAGGTGGATCCTGCAAAATGTGCAGTCTGTTGTACATGTGTAAGGACATGTCCTTTTAAGATACCCTATATTGATCATGAAAGAGGAGCAGCATTTATTGATCCATTACTTTGTAAGGGATGCGGCATATGCGTTGCAGAATGCCCGGGGAAGGCCATAAAGATGTCATATTGCAGTGACCAGATGCTGGCACAAGCACCAGCTATTCTTTTAAAACAAATCGCCTAAGGAGTATAATATGCAAGACTTCAAACCCAAGATAATAGCATTTTATTGTTCCAATTGTGCTTCATCAGCAGCAACTATAGCGAGCAAGATGAAATTATACATGTCCAGTGATATAAAACTTATAAACATTCCTTGTACAGGGCGTCTTGAGGTGCTTCACCTGTTAAAACCCTTTGAACAGGGAGCGGATGCCGTGTATATAATGGGGTGCCAGGAAGATAGCTGTCAGTATATGAACGGTATATTGAAATTAAAGAAGAGAGTGGATCACGTAAAAAAGATCTTGGAACAAATAGGCATTGAGCCTCAAAGAATAGAGGTATTTAGCCTCTATGCCGGCAAGGGGCAAGATTTTATAAGCATAGCTGATAGAATCATTAACTCGGTCAAAGAATTAGGACCCGCATTTTAAATCCTTTTGTGAGGGATAAAAGATGATAGTAGCAGAAGCAAAGCCCATAAAAGAGATATTAGAGATGATTAATGGCCTTAAAAGAGTTCTGGTAGTAGGATGCAAGGGATGTGTGACAGTTTGCAATGTAGGTGGAGCTAAGGAAGTGGCAATCCTTGCCTCTGCGATTCGGATAGCAGGGAAAAAGCATCACAATGAGGTAGAAGTGGGTGAAATGACCTTAGAAAGACAATGCGACCCAGAGTTCATTGAGGAACTAAAAGATATCATAAATGATTATGAAGGTATAATATCCCTTGCATGTGGTGTTGGCCCACAGTTCATATCAGAAAGGTATCCAGAAGTAAAAGTATTCCCTGGGGTTAATACCAAATTTATAGGGGGTGCGGTGGAGCATGGGATTTGGTCAGAGAGATGTGCTGGATGTGGCACATGTATAATTCACCTGTTTGAAGGCATGTGCCCTATTGCCAGATGCTCCAAGAGTCTCTTGCATGGTCCATGTGGTGGATCTTCAAATGGAAAATGTGAAATCTCACCCGAGGTGGAATGCATCTGGGATAAGATAGTCAAAAAGAAGATGGAAAATGGTAGGCTTGAGGATCTGCTTACTCTCAAGCCCCCAAAGGATTGGAGATCTGCAAGGGATGGAGGCCCCAGGAAAAGTGTAAGGGAGGAGCTGGTGATATGAGCGAGTATAAATCAGGCAGCAATTTAGAGAAGGTCTTAAAGGCAGGTCATTTTGCCCTCACCGGGGAGTGTGGTCCTCCAAAGGGGGCAAATGTGGAACATCTAAAAGAGAAGCTACAGCATCTTAAAGGGATGGTGGATGCAGTAAATATCACAGACAATCAGACAGCAGTGGTCAGACTTGCAAGCTGGGCTGCATGCACAATTATGATTCAGGAAGGGATGGAACCCAATTTCCAGATGGTATGCAGGGACAGGAATCGCTTGGCAATCCAGAGCGATATCCTGGGTGTCTATGCCATGGGAGTAAGGAATATGCTCTGCCTGAGTGGTGATCATCAGCGTTTTGGAAATCATCCTGAGGCAAAGAATGTGTATGATATTGATAGCATACAGCTCATAAGTCTTGTTAAAAAGATGAGGGATGAGGGGAAATTTATGAATGGAGAGGATATAGATGTTCCTCCCAAGCTCTTTATTGGTGCAGCATCCAATCCCTTTGCAGATCCTTTTGAATTTAGGGTTTATAGATTGAAATTAAAGATAGAGGCGGGGGCTGACTTCATTCAGACCCAGTGCATATATAACATTAAGAAGTTTAGGGAATTTATGAAAAGAGCGGTAGATATGGGGCTACATGAAAGATGCTATATCCTTGCAGGTATCACTCCACTTAAAAGCGTTGGTATGGCAAGATACATGGCAAGTGCTGTTCCTGGAATGGATGTCCCTGATGAGCTCATAAAGAGGCTTAAAGGTGCTGGAAAGGGAAAGGTGGCAGAAGAAGGGATAAAGATTGCGGTTGAGCAGATACAGGAGATGAAGGAGATTGAAGGTGTGGCAGGAGTTCATCTTATGGCCATTGAATGGGAACACAGGGTGCCAGAGATCGTTAAGATGGCGGGTCTCTATCCAAGACCAAAGGTTTAGAAAAATTTTTACTTGAAACTATCTATACCTTTATTGTATGATTATTTCCACACTCAATGGCAGAGAGATTGACACTGAAAGGGATCTCACTGCAGAGGAAAGGCATATACTTCAAAAACTGATGCTCTGGGAGCAGATGGTAAAGAGTATTGAGGAATTTAGAAGGAAAAAGCAAGAAGCCCTTTTGCGAGGCTGGAACAACTCTGGCCCTGTAAGAGAGAGTGAAAATCTGCACAGCATTATCTCAGCAATGGAAGAGAGGATAATGGAGCGTCTGAGTAAGGGACCATAAGTTAAGTTCAATTAAGGAAACTATTTTGAGGGGAGCCCCATATAAAAGAGACCTTCCTTTCCTTGAGGGAATCTTAGAAGAAAAAGGAATCCCAAAGAAGTTTTATGTAGCCATCATCGGTGGTGGTAAGGCCTGTTATCAATTACTCCATTTGCTCAATCAAGAGAGGCTAAGCAGACTCAATATGGAGATAATTGGGGTAAGTGATATAGATGATAGTGCTCCAGGATTTAAATATGCAAAAGAGCTGAATATCTTTACTACCACTGACTTTACCGAGCTTTTCACCTTAAAAGAGCTAAATCTCATAATAGAGCTTACCGGATCTTCCAGCATCAGGGAGCAGGTCGCAAAGAGTGCACCGAAGGGTATCTCTCTGATTGATCACAGGGTGGCAAGGCTGCTGTGGGATCTGACCCAGATTGAGATGGAAAAGACCCAGCTTGAGAAGGAAAAACAGGAGTATGAAGAGAGACAGAGGAAATATATACAGAGGATCCTGGATTTACTCCCCTATAGGATCATGGTGGTCAATATGGATATGACAGTTGATATGGTAAATAGGACCTTTCTTAAGGAGTTTAATCTCAAAAACGAGCAGGTGCTGGGGAGAAGGTGTTATGAAGTCAGATATGGAAGGGATGAAATATGCAAGCAGGATGAGGGAATAGAATGTTATCTTCGCAGATACAGTGAGGGGAAGATTGATGGAGGCTTTTTCAATACCATAAGGGAGATAAAAGGAAGTGATGGAAGGAGCAGATTTGATCACATAACCATATCACCCATCTTTGATGAAGATGGTAAGTTAATTCAGATATTAGAGGTTTCAAGAGATATTACTGAGACAGTGGTTCTGGAAAGAGAGCTTCAGAGGTCCAAGACCTTTTTTGAAAAGGTGATTCAGAGCACAGTGGATGGCATTGTGGTGGTGGATACCAAAGGAAATGTTCTGATCTTCAATGAAGGGATGGAAAGGCTCACAGGCTATAAGGCAGAAGAGGTCACTCACCTTACCAGCTTTTACCCCATTGAGACCGCAAAAGAGAACATGCGTAAGATGAGAAGCAATGAGTATGGGCCTGTGGGAATGCTTAATCCCACCAGTATGACCATCACCACCAAATATGGTGAGGAGATCCCTGTCACCCTTTCTGCCTCCATTATCAAGATTGATGGAAAAGAGGTGGGAAGTGTGGGGGTATTTAGGGATATGAGAGAGATATTGAAGATGCGAAAGGAATTAGAAGATGTCCATCTGAGCCTGGTTCAGTCTGAAAAGATAGCCTCTGTTGGAAGGATGGCAGCAGGGGTTGCACATGAGATAAACAATCCGCTTTCAGGAATAATGTTATATGCTGAGATCCTGAAGGAGAATTTAAAGGATAATCCCCAGCACTTAAGGGATATACAGGAGATAATTGATCAGACCATGCGATGCAAGAGGATAGTATCTGATCTTCTGGAATTTAGCCGTCAATCCATAGGAAAGGTAAGCTCTTTCCCCTTAGAGGAGCTTGTGGAAAAATCCTTAAATCTGCTTATAAATCAGGCCTCATTTCATGATATTCAGATAATTAGAAAGATATCTCCAGGGCTTCCCGATATGGTGGGTGATATGGCACAGCTTCAGCAGGTATTTATTAATCTCCTTATAAATGCGGCAGATGCCTTGGAAGGAAAGGGAAGAATTGTTATTGAAGGGGATTTCGATGAAAAGAGGGGGAATTTTATAATAAAGGTCTCAGATAATGGCCCTGGAATACCAGAGGAGCTAAGGGAAAAGATATTTGACATCTTTTTTACCACAAAACCTGCTGGCAAAGGCACAGGCTTAGGGCTTAGTATATGCCAAAACATAATAAAGCTACATGGTGGCACAATCTCAGTTTCGTGCCCCCCTGAAGGTGGAACTACATTTACCATTGAGCTTCCCCTTGGGATAATAGAGGAACCCAAAGAAGAACCCCTATTTATTGGGATGGATGAATGATGGAAGAGAAGATCACCATCTTAGTGATTGATGATGAAAGGGTGGTAAGAGATGGTTGTTCCAGGGTATTGGGTGGTAAGGGATACAGGGTGCTCACTGCGGAAAACGGAATGCAGGGTATGGAGATCCTGGAAGAGGAATCAATAGATGTGATCCTGTTGGATCTCAAGATGCCCATTATGGGTGGAGAGGAGATGCTTGAAAAGATAAATGAAAGATATCCTGATATCCCTGTTATCATTATCACAGGACATGGAACCATTGATAAGGCAGTTGAGTGCATGAAAAAGGGAGCATATGACTTTATTACCAAGCCCTTTCAGATAGATCAGTTTCTGCATACCATCTACAGGGCAGCAGAGAGAAGGGCATTGGCATTAAAGACCCTGCTCTATGAACAGGAGAAGTCCAGAAATCTGTATGATCTCAATTTAGAAAGATCCAGACTCCGCACCATTATCAATTGTATCCCCAATGGGGTTATGGTAACAGACAGGAACTTAGACGTGGTATTACACAATCCGGCACTTGTAAGGCTATTGAATATTAAGGAGTCTGTGCCTAACCCTGCCCCCTTAGATAAGATCATATCAAATGGTCAATTAATAGCGACACTTAAGGGAATTGTGGAAGGGAAGATCTCTTCAGATGAGATCATATCTCAGGAGATAGAGGTGGAAAAGAACCATATCCGTGCCATATCCTCCCCTGCCCTTGCCCCTGATGGAAAGATTGTGGGCACAGTGACTGTGCTTGAAGATATCACCCCATTTAAGAGACTGGATGAGATGAAATCAGACTTCATTAACATGGTGGCACATGAATTAAAGAGCCCACTTTCTGCAATAAAACAGCAGCACAATGTCCTGGTAGAGGGTCTTGCAGGTGAACTAAATTCCAAACAGAAGGAGCTCTTAGAGAAGGCCTCAAAGAGGATAGACTCCCTTTTAGAACTCATTAAGGATCTCTTGGATATGGCGAAGATAGAGGCGGGAAAGGCGATTCAGAGGCAGGTCAATCTTGATATTGCACCCATTGTAAAAGAAATAGTGGAACTCATGCTTGAAAAGGCACGTTCTCAGGGGGTGGAACTGAGCTACTCAATGGAAGATGTAGGGCCTATAAAGGCAGATCCAAAAGGGATTGAAGAGATCCTAAATAATCTTATTACCAATGCCATTAACTACTCCCCTGATGGAGGCAGAGTGCATGTCTCCATAAAGGGGATGGAAGAATTTTTGGAGATACGGGTCTCTGATACAGGTATTGGAATATTGCCAGAGGAGATACCCAAGATATTTGATAAATTCTACAGGGTAAAACATCCCAAGACCAGGCAGGTGATGGGCACTGGCCTGGGGCTTTCCATTGTAAAGGCTATTGTGGACTCCCATCACGGAAGCATTGATGTGGAGAGTGTGCCGGGCAAAGGGACCACATTTAAGGTGTTACTTCCTGCCATAAGGGAAGAGGGAAGACAAGATCATATGGAGGGGAGGAATGTTATCTGAAAAGTTAAACTCAGGGAAGTTTCTGATCTTAGGAGAATTTGAACCCCCTAAGGGATCTGATTTTTCAGACTTTTTAAAAAACGCTCTTCAGGTCAAAGGAAGGCTTGATGCCATACTTGTTCCAGAGATGGAAAATTCGGTTCTCAAAGCAAGCTCCCTTGGAGGATGTGCATTTCTTCAGCAGAGAGGGTTTGAAACTATTATGCAGGTATGCTGTAGGGATAGAAATCGCCTTGCCCTTCAGGCAGATATCCTGTCTGCAGGAGCTCTTGGTGTGGAAAACATAATGGTGGTTGAAGGTGAGGATATAAGGTTTGGAGATCATCCCCAGGCACGCACAGTAAATGATCTCAATATGCTTGAGCTTGTGGATGCAATTGGAAAGATCCAAAACGGAAAAGATATGGCTGGTATTGAGCTCAGGGGGAGTCCAAAATTTTCTGTTGGAGCTGCCTTAGATACAGGAGCTGCGGGAGGGCTTCTGGAGCTTGAGCTTGAGAAGGCAAAAAAGATGATAGAGATGGGAGTGGACTTTTTTATAACCAATCCTGTATTTGATCTAAGGAGTTTTCAGCAGCTATTAAAGAGGATACCAACCGATGAGCTCCATCTCATACCCAAGGTCCTGCTCCTTAAATCCGCAGGTATGGCAAGATATATCAACAGAAACATAAGAGGGATATCCATCCCAGAGGATACCATCAGACGCATTCAGAAGGCTCCTGATAAGGTAAAAGAATGTGTTATGATTGCCTCAGAGATAATAATGAAATTAAAGGAAATGGGTGTATCCGGAGTATTGATATCCACTGTGGGATGGGAAGATAAGATACCTCTTATCTTAGATAACACAAAATATAGGAACTCCGGAGGGATAGGAATATGAATCAAGGAAATGGTCTTTCAGGTTCTGTTATGGTTGTAGGTGGGGGGATTACCGGAATGCAGGCCTCACTTGATCTTGCAGACTCGGGATTTTATGTATATCTGGTAGAGAATTCCCCTGCCCTTGGTGGTATAATGGCACAGCTGGATAAGACCTTTCCCACCAATGACTGTTCTATGTGAATACTTTCTCCTAAACTGGTCGAGGTCGGCCGACACCTTAACATAGAGCTTATAACCCTGGCAGAAGTGGTGGATATAGAGGGGGAGCCTGGAAATTTTAAGGTAAAGATAAGACAAAGACCCCGCTTTGTGGATCTCAGCAAGTGCACCTCATGTGGTGAGTGCGAAAAGGTATGCCCTGTTCTAAGACCAAATGAATATGATATGTCACTATCTGAGAGAAAGGCCATCTATAAGCTCTATGCACAGGCCATACCTGGTGCCTATATAATTGAAAAGCGTGGCATAGCTCCGTGCAGGGCCACATGTCCTGCGCATGTTAGCATACAGGGATACATTGCACTTATCAGAGAGAAGAGGTTCAGAGAGGCATTAGAGGTTTTCAAGAGGGAGCATCCCTTCCCTGCCATATGTGGAAGGGTATGTCATCATCCCTGTGAGGCAGAGTGTAGCAGAAAGGATCTGGATGAAAGCCTGAGCATAAGGCTACTTCACAGATTCATCGCTGATATGGACTTAGCAAGTGATTCCCCCTATGTTCCAGAGATAGCAGAGCAAAAGGATGAAAAGGTGGCAGTGGTGGGAGGGGGGCCTGCAGGGCTTAGCTGTGCATATTTTCTGAGACTCAGAGGATATAAGGTAACGGTATTTGAAAAGCTAAATCTGCTTGGGGGAATGATGGCAGTAGGGATCCCCCGCTACAGGCTTCCAAAGGAGATCCTGGATAGAGAGATCAAGATAATAGAAGAGATGGGTGTGGAGATAAGATTGGGAGTTGAGCTTGGAAAGGATTTCACCATAGATTCCTTGAAGCAGGATGGGTATAGTGCCATATTCCTTGCCCTGGGATTGCACAGAAGCAGGGCTTTGGGAATTGAAGGAGAGGACAATCCCTCTGTTTTAAGAGGAGTTGAATTTTTAAAGGATGTGGCACTTGGAAGTGAACTTCAGGTAGGAAAGAGGGTTGTGGTTATAGGCGGTGGTAATGTGGCAATGGATGTGGCAAGGACAGCTTTAAGGGTGGGGGCTAAGGAGGTTAAGGTAGTTTGCTTAGAGAAGAGGGATGAGATGCCTGCCTGGGACTATGAGATAGAAGAGGCAGAGGAAGAGGCAGTGGAGATAATAAATTCCTGGGGGCCAAAGAGCTTCACGGTTAAGGATGGCACCTTAGAGGGAGTGGAATTTAAAAGATGTGTATCTGTGTTTGATAGCAACGGAAGATTCAACCCCAAGTATGATGAATCTGAAACCATGCACTTAGATGCAGACACTGTGATTGTAGCCATTGGTCAGGCACCTGAAAGTGATATTATCAATCGTTTAGGCCTTAAGACATATCCATGGGGTGGAATAGAGATAGATCCTTTGACTTTTCAGACCTCCATTGAGGGGGTGTTCTGTGGAGGTGATGTATCACATGGGCCAAGGAGTGTGGTTGAGGCAGTGGCTGCAGGTAAAGAGGCGGCAGAAAGCATTGATAGATATATAAGAGGAGAAGACCTTAGAGAGGGAAGGGAAAGGGACTGGAGCTTTGTAAGGCCAGAGGAGCTCTCCTCTTTTGAAAAGATTGAAAGAACAAGGGCAGAGAAGGCAGATCCTAAAGAGAGAGTAAGGGATTTCAGGGAGATAGAGAAGGGGTTCAGTGAGGCCCAGGCATTGGATGAGGCACAGAGATGCCTTCAGTGTGGGGTGTGTTCGGAGTGTTTCAGATGTGTGGATGCATGCCTTGCTGGTGCAATAGACCATGATATGAGAGGAGAGGAGAAGATAGTTGAGGTAGGCTCTGTCATATTTGCACCCGGCTTTAAAACATTTGATCCAGCACTATTTGAAGGCTATGGATATGGAGTATTTCCCAATGTGGTAACTGGCCTTGAGTTTGAAAGAATACTCAGTGCCACAGGGCCTACTCAGGGGCACCTTGTAAGACCTTCTGATCATAAAGAGCCAAAGAAGATCGCATGGATTCAGTGTGTGGGATCTCGCGATATAAAATCCAACTCCTATTGCTCATCTGTATGCTGTATGTATGCCATCAAGGAGGCAGTAATTGCAAAGGAGCATGCAGGAGATGATTTGGATTGTGCCATCTTCTTTATGGATATGCGAACCCATGGGAAGGACTTTGAACGATACTATGAAAATGCCAGATCACGAGGGATAAGATTTATTAGATCCCGAATCCATTCTATTGAACCTTACTCAGAAGATAATGGGCTTTTGCTTAGTTATATAGAGGAAGATGGAACCTTTAGACAGGAGAGCTTTGATATGGTGGTGCTCTCCGTTGGACTTGAAATTGATAAAAGAGTGGTAGAGCTTTCTAAACGACTGGGTATAGAGCTTAATCAATATAATTTTGTCAGAACAGATAGTTTTAGTCCGGTTTGCACATCTGTGCCAGGAATCTATGTGTGTGGAGCATTTACAGGGCCAAAAGACATACCTCAATCTGTTATGGAAGCAAGTGCTGCTGCATGTGCATCTTCCATGGAATTAAAAGAAAGTAGATGGAAGGAGGCAATAAAGCCATCTCCAAGGCCAGAGGAGGAAATATCTTATGATATTCCAAAGATTGGGGTATTTGTTTGTAACTGTGGTGCAAACATAGGATCGGTGGTGGATGTCCCTTCTGTTGTAGAATATGCCAAGACATTTAAAAATGTAATTCATGCTGAAGAGAATCTCTTTACCTGTTCCCAGGACACCCAAGATAAGATGAGACAGGTCATAAAGGAGAAGGGAATTAACAGGGTGGTGGTGGCAGCCTGCTCTCCCATGACACATGAAACACTTTTTCAGGAGACACTCAGTGCATGTGGTATAAACAGGTACATGTTTGAGATGGCAAATATCAGAAATCACAACTCCTGGGTGCATAGGGATGCTCCTGAGATAGCAACTAAAAAGGCAAAGGATCTTTTGAGGGGGGCAATTGCAAGGGTTGAAAGGCTCAGACCCCTTAAAGAACGGGTTATTCCCATAAATAAGAGGGCCCTGGTTATAGGAGGTGGAATTGCAGGGATGAGTGCTTCGCTTGGCCTTGCTGATCAGGGATTTGAAGTTGTGCTGGTGGAAAGAGAACCACAGCTTGGCGGATTTGCAAGAAATATTAATAAGACAATTGAGGGAGAGGATATCCAATCTAAGCTTGCAGAGTTGATAGACAGGGTCAATCATCATGAAAATATTCAGGTCTTAACCCGGGCACTGGTTGTGGGATTTAGTGGATTTAAAGGGAATTTTACTACAGAGCTCTTAGTTGGCCCTGGAATGTATGAAAGAAAGATAGATCATGGTGTGCTTATTATTGCAACGGGAGCCACAGAATATGTGCCTAAGGAATTTGGATATGGCAAAGATCCTTCTATTATAACCCAGACTCAGCTTGAAAGAGTGCTTGAAGAAAGAGGGGCAGATGATCTCAAAAGGGTGGTTATGATTCAGTGTGTGGGATCAAGGAATGAAGAATATCCCAATTGCTCAAGGGTGTGTTGTCAGAGCGCAATTAAGAATGCCCTTGAGATAAAGAGATTAAATCCCTCAACTGAGGTCTTTATTCTCTATAGAGATATAAGGGCCTATGGGCTCTTAGAGGACTATTACAGAATGGCACGAAGAGAAGGGGTGCTATTTTTTAGATATGAACAGAAAGAGCCACCAGAGGTGGAGACAGGGAATGGAAAATTGAGGGTGAGATTTAAAGATCATATATTGGATAAGGTAATAGATGTGGAAGCGGATCTTGTGGTATTAAGTGCCGGGATGAGGGCAACAGATACTGATGAGCTTGCTGGAATACTAAAACTTCCAAGAACAGAGGATGGTTATTTTATGGAGGCACATGTGAAGCTCCGTCCTGTGGATCTTCCAAATGAGGCGGTATATGTCTGTGGAACTGCCCATGGGCCAAAGCTCATATCTGAGAGCATATCTCAGGCACTGGCAGCCGCTTCAAGGGCAGCAACCTTTTTGAGTCAGGATTCCATAACACTTTCTGTTATAACTGCAAAGGTGGATCAGGAAAGATGTGCAGGATGCCTTATCTGTGTAAGGGTCTGTCCCTACGGGGTTCCCAAGATAAACAAGGAGGGAAAGAGTGAGATAGATCCAGCACTTTGCAGGGGTTGTGGGGTATGTGCAGCCGAATGCCCTGCAAAGGTGATACAGCTTAACTGGTATGAAGATGACCAGATTATGAGTAAGGTAGAAGCAATTCTTGAAGGAGTGTTATAGGCATGAGCGATTTTGATCCCATAATTGTGGCCTTTTGTTGTCAACACTGAGGATATTCTGCTGCGGACCTGGCAGGTTCCATGAGATTGGGATATCCTCCAAGTATCAGGATCGTGTTGGTCCCCTGCACAGGTAAAGTGGATCTTATCCATATCCTGAGATCCTTTGAAAAGGGGGCAGATGGTGTATGTGTTATAGGGTGCCTTGAAGGGGACTGTAGATATCAGGGGGGGAATCTTAGAGCAAGAAAGAGGGTGGAAAAGGCACAGGAGATATTAGAAAAAATAGGATTTAGTGGTGAGAGGGTAAGGATGTATAATCTCTCGTCCAGTGATGCCCCCAAATTTGTAAGATTTATGACGGAGATGGATGAATTGATAAGGAATCTGGGGCCTAACCCAATAAAATCCACAGGAGGACAAAGATGATTGTTGCAAAACAGAAGCCTCTTGAAGAGATAATAGAAGAGGTGAAAGATTTTAATAGGATACTGATTGCAGGATGCAATGAGTGCGTGACAGTGTGTGAGGCCGGAGGTAGAAAGGAGGTGGCAGTGCTTGCATCCTCTTTGAGAATGTATTTTGCAAAGGAGGGACTGGATCGTAAGGTGGATGAGGTCACCCTTCAGAGGCAGTGTGATAGCGAATACCTTGAGGAGATCAGATCCATCGTAGATGACTATGATGCCATACTCTCCCTTGCATGCGGAGCAGGAGTTCAATTTATGGCAGAAAAATATCCTAAAAAGATCGTGCTTCCAGGATTGGACACCCTCTTTATGGGGGTTACAGAAGAGAGAGGGGTATGGTCTGAGAGATGTCAGGGCTGTGGTCAGTGTATCCTTTCCTATACTGCGGGTATATGCCCTATCAGTAGGTGTGCTAAGAGGCTCTTAAATGGCCCATGTGGTGGGGCCACCAAAGGGCATTGTGAAATAGATAAGGATGTTCCCTGTGCATGGAATCTTATAATTGAAAGGCTAAAAGAGCTTAATAGGCTTTCAGACTATGAAAAGCTCATCTCTATAAAGGACTGGTCTACAGAGAGGGCAGGTGGACCAAGAAGAATTATCAGGGAGGATGTAAGATAATGGAACTTAAGACACCCAGCAGATTGGAAAAGATATTAAAATCAGGGCATATGGCAGTAACCTCTGAATGTGGGCCACCCCGGGGAAGTGATGCGGAACACATCAAGAAAAAGGCAGAAATGATACGAAACCATGTGGATGCCATAAATATCACGGATAATCAGACATCGGTTACAAGGTTGTGTTCCCTCGCATCGTGCATACATCTAAAGCTTATGGGAATTGAGCCCATATTACAGATGGTGGTTCGTGATAGAAACAGGATAGCCCTTCAGAGCGATATTCTGGGTGCTGCCTCCTTTGATATCTACAATATCCTTTGCCTTTCAGGGGATCACCAGAAATTTGGAGATCACCCTCAGGCTCAAAATGTGTTTGATATTGACTCCATGCAGCTGATTCAGACAGTAAGACTTATGAGAGATGAGGGAAAATTCTTAGGAGGGGATTCCATTGAAAGGCCTCCTCAGATGTTTGTGGGAGCAGCCGCCAATCCCTTTGCCGATCCCTTTGAGATAAGGGTTGCAAGACTTGCAAAAAAGGTAAAGGCAGGTGTAGAATTTATTCAGACCCAGTGCATATTCAATGTGGAAAAATTTGAAAAATGGATGGAAGGTGTGAGAGACAGGGGGCTACATGAGAAGGTATTTATTCTGGCAGGTATTACTCCCCTGAAATCCCTTGGGATGGCAAAGTATATGAAAAACAGGGTTCCAGGTATGGATGTGCCGGATGAGATAATTAAGAGGCTCAGTGGGGTTCCTAAGAATAGACAGGCCGAGGAAGGGTTGAATATCTGTGTTGAAACCATTCAGAGGCTAAAAGAGGTTGAAGGAGTAAGTGGATTTCATATTATGGCCATTGAATGGGAAGAAAAGGTGCCTGAGATAGTGGAAAGAGCAGGCCTCTATCCCAGGCCTTCAGTATGATAAATCTTTAAAGATAGGAGGTTTTGTTATGCCAGAAGGAAAGAGATATATACTGGTGGTAGATGATGATCCTGATCTCGTGGAGACCATCTCCATGATGCTTGAAAGCAAAGGTTATGAGGTGGGAAAGGCATATGATGGGGTGGAAGGAGAAGAGGCAATAAAGAAAAGAAGGCCTGATCTTATAATCTTAGATATAATGATGCCCAGAAAGGATGGGTATGTATTGTGTGCAGAACTGAAGGCAAATGAAGAGACAAGGGATATTCCGGTGGTGCTCCTTACCGCAGTGGGAGAGGCGGTGCCGAGCACCCGTTATACCCATGCAGATGGAATGGCAACAGAGGCAGACGAATACATACCAAAACCCATTGACTCAGAAAATCTGCTTAAGGTCATAGAAAATCTGCTTGAATAGGCCAATTTGACAATGGATAGGAGGCTGGAGGTAAGGGGATGTAAGCTATTAAGGGATGTGGTATTAATATCACTACAGATAGGGAAAGAGGAGGGAGATCTAAAATGCTCTTTATTTGATGATCTTGCAAAGAATAAGATAAATATCGTGTATATCAGTTCAATTAATGAAGGAAAGGAGACCCTCTCTATAGCCATTGAAAAAGATGACTATGAGAGGGTCTCTACATATTTTGATGAAAAATTTAGAGATATCTTTAAGGCAGCCTATCCAGCCTCTATCTTTTCTCTGTTTCCCTACAGGAATGATCCCTCTATTATGGACCTGTTTTTGGATCTTTTAAGAGAAAGGGTTTTCAATATAATTTCACTATGCAATTCAAACTCTGCCATATCAATTGTCTTACATGAATCCCATACTGATAGATTCACCTCTTTTATTAAAGAGACATTTGATCTTCAGGGTGATCAGTGGCCGATGGACTGGAAAAAGGTCCAGACAGGCAATGAGGGATTATACAGGGAGGTGGTAGCCTCTTATCAGGAAAAGAGGCCTAAGGTGTATGGATTGGAACTCTTCAAGGACATATTGCTTCTTAAAGGAATTTTAAAGAAGGACTCCATAGGGACTCTATCTTCCTATCTTAGAGGTATCTCAGAGAAAGGGAAAGAGATTATATTTGTATCTCAGAATTGGACTGAGGATACAGACAGTATTTCGCTTTCCTTTTGTTATAGGGGTAAATATGAAGCCCTAACCTCTACCCCATTAAGTAGAAATTATGGATTTGTCTTTTCCATGAATGGCCCCCATTTTGGAGAGAGATATGGGATATGCAGGGGGATGCTTAGGGGATTTAAAAAGGAAAACATAGAGCTTTTTTCTCTTAATTGCACAGTGGCATCCATTAGAGGGGTTATACACCCTGATCATACGGAAAAGGCCATTTCCATCTTAAAGGAGCACTTTGAAATCCCTACCATTGTTGAAAGGTAATCTGCATTAAAACGAAATCCTATTATATTTTCATACAATTTGACAAAGAGCCAGGTATATCTTGATTTTTAATAATGCATCTTTTATATTTTGGTGCTTTACAAATATAATTTTAATTTTATATTCTAACGCACAAAAAATAGCTTCTTTTTTAAGAGGAAGTCTGTTATGAAAGATGCCCTGTTATATAGAGGAGAGGAGATACTATTAGATATTCCTTCTTCTCTTTCATTTGAGGAGTTCTTTCCTATTGATCAGACCTATCTATTCCCCCTTTCACACAGATCAGGAATATGTTTTTCATCCCTGATAAAGTCAGGGGAGAGGGTCACAAGGGGGCAGAAAATAGCCCATGACCCTTCATCGCATATTCCATCGCTTCATTCTCCTGTTACAGGAGTAATTGAAAAGATAGAGGATGTGAGATATTCAGAATATGGCACCACACCATGTATCTGTATAAAGGGTGAATCTTCTGAAGATTCCCTAAGATCTATTGATATAGATACCCGGTCATCCAACACCTTTGTCACTCAGCTAAGGGATGCAGGTATAGATATCTTTGAGCAGAGCAGAGGGTGGCAGTGGATGCAGATTGAAGAGGATGACACTTATCAAATCAGAGATATTGTTATAAATGGAATCGGAAGTGGTCTATCTGGCATAGTTGAAAAGGCAATCATCCTAAATGAGCCTGATAGGATCAGGGATGGGATAGAGCTTATAAAAAAGGTATGGTCACCAGAGAGGATATATCTGGTAATAAACAGTGATCATACAGATCTTAAAGAGAGCTTGACTGAGAAGGGGATAGATAGGGAACTGGATCTGGTGGAACTTAAAAGCTACTATCCACTGGGACATCCTCTTTTACTCTATAAGGAGATATTCAAAGAGGAGATTCCCATGCCCAATGGAAATCCCTTGAAGATGGGGGTTGGAATAATTGGGGTGGAGGATCTGATCCATGCTGTAGATGCAATAAATGAAAATATGCCCCTTCTAAATAGACATATACTTGTTACTGGCGGAGGAATACAAGGGCCAAAGCTATTAAAGGTTCCTGTGGGAATTCCCATAAGATCTGTAATAGATGCATGTGGAGGAATTAGAGGAAGAGAAGGGAGGGTGGTCTTAGGAAATCCATTCAATGGAATGGCACAGGTCTCTATGGATATGCCTGTTCAGAGGGATACTAAATGGATATTTGTTCAAAGAGAAGACGAGGTCTCAAAAGACTCCTATAGGGCATGTATAAATTGTGGTGATTGTGTGGATATTTGTCCCATGAATCTGCTTCCCAATATGCTTGGCAGATACTGCGAATTTTCGCAGTTTGAAGATGCAGCCAGGATGTATGATCTATTTACCTGTATTGAATGTGGTCTTTGTGCATATGTCTGCCCTTCAAGGAGGCCTTTAGTGCACTTTATCAGATATGGAAAATGGGAACTATTATTAAAGAGGAAAGGGGATCATGAGCAGCAATCATAGACTCTATGTATCTTTTCCACCCTATATTCATAAGGGAAAGACTGTTTCAGGTATATACCGAAATTATCTTATTGCCCTTCTGCCTGCAATTTTTGCCTCTCTTTACTATTTCAGGGCAGGGGCATTATGCGTGCTTGTCATATCTGTTGTGGTCTCAGTGCTTACAGAATACCTGCTTCAGAAGGTGCTAAAGAGAGAGATACAGGTAAGTGATTGTCATGCAATATTAAATGGGCTAATTCTTGCCTTTCTCCTTCCTCCTTCAAGTCCCTGGTGGATGGTTACAGTGGGGGCATTCTGCTCTATTGCAATTGGAAAGCAGATATTCGGGGAGCTTGGAAACAATCCTTTCAACCCACCTCTTATTGGCTGGGTGATGCTCAGGCTTTCATGGCCTGATAAGGTCTCCAACTGGATTGAGCCAGTAGGAGGATGGGTTGCTGATCCTGTGCTTAAGATATTTAAGATAGATGGGATTGAGGCAATTCACGATCTGGAATTCAATATCTTGAACCTCTTTTTAGGAAGACAGGCAGGTGGATTGGGCACAATCTGTGCGTTAGCGCTTCTTGTGGGAGCCATATATCTTTTGTGGAGAAGGATTATATCATGGCATATTCCGGTCTCTTATCTTTTAACTGTATTTTTATTTTCCTTGATACTTTATCTATCCAGTAGGGAGACTCAGATAAGTCCAATATATCATCTCATATGTGGAGGAACACTGCTTGGTGCAATCTTTATTGCCACAGATCCTGTAAGTTCACCTGTAACCAGATGGGGGAAATTGGCTTTTGGCCTTATCTGTGGTGTAATTTTGATGGTAATACGCACGTGGGGAAAATATCCTGATGGAACGGTATTTGCCATATTACTTGCAAATACCAGCGCTCCACTTCTAAATAGGCTTAGACCCAGATCCTATGGAAAAGGAGGAAAAGGTGCGTGAAATTTTAAGGATGATCGTGGTGCTTACGGTAATTTCTGCGGCCATGGGGTTTGGTCTCAGCTTTGTGGAAAGTATAACCCGTGAACCCATAAAGCTATCCCGGCTGAAATATGTCAAAGGGCCTGCTGTGCTTGCAGTGCTTCCTGAATATGAAAATGATCCTGTGGCTGATTACAAAGAAGGTATATCCTTTGGTAAGAGGGATGGAAAGGAGATAGTAAAGACCGTGTTTCCTGCAAAAAAAGGGGGAAAGATAACAGCCATTGCCTTTGAGGTGCAGGGACAGGGATTTGGTGGAAAATTGGACATAATGATTGGGGTAGATGTTGAAAAAGGCATATTAACTGGGATGAGGGTTATGCGGCATTCTGAAACCCCCGGGCTTGGTGCCAGATCCACAGAACCATCCTTTTACAAGCAGTTTGTGGGAAAATCGCTTAAGGAGTTGGAACTAAAAGATAAGGGGGGTAAGATTGATGCCATAAGTGGTGCAACCATCACTTCTGGGGGAGTGGTAAGTTCGGTAAGAGAAGGTCTTAAGGAGTTTATCGACTCTAAGGAGAAGATCCTTAAGGAATTGAAGGCTTCATAAAAGAGGGGATGGATATGTCAGTTATTAAGGATTTTACAAAGGGTCTCTGGAAGGAGATTCCTCCATTTAGATTGGTATTGGGGCTATGCCCGACCTTGGCGGTAACAACAGCCGCTGATAATGGCTTAGGAATGGGCCTTGCAACCACCTTTGTGCTCACCTTTTCCAATCTGGTCATATCACTTCTAAGAAAGGTTATCCCAAAGAAGGTGAGGATTGCCTCCTATATTGTGATAATTGCCTCCTTTGTGGTAATGGTGGAACTCTTTATGCAGGCATATTTTTACAGGCTCTATCAACTTCTGGGAATATTTATTCCACTAATTGTTGTAAACTGTATAATCCTTGGAAGGGCAGAGGCATTTGCCTCCAAAAGGCCTGTTATTAATTCCATAGCTGATGGGCTGGGTATAGGCTTTGGATTTACCATATCTTTAACCGTCCTGGGGGCCATAAGAGAGATAATCGGTTCAGGAACACTGTTTGGTGTGAGTATCTTTGGCCCTGATTTTCTCCCCTTTTCTTTCATTGCAAAGCCACCTGGTGCCTTTGTCTGTCTGGGGCTATTGCTCGGTGTGATGAATATCGTTAGCAGAGGAAAGGTTACATAAGGAGGATTCAGGATGAATGAGGCATGGGGATTTTCAGACTATATGCTTATGATAATAAGTGCCATATTGGTAAAGAATATCCTGCTTACCCGATTCTTAGGCAACTGCCCCTTTCTTGGCACTTCCCGCAGGATGGAGACAGCCACTGGTATGGCAATGGCAGTGATATTTGTCATGACTATGGCAGGGGTTATCACCTGGGTAGTGCAGGAATACATCCTTATCCCTTTTCATTTAGAATATCTCCAGACCATATTCTTCATATTGATCATTGCCTTTTTGGTCCAATTGGTGGAGATGTTTTTGCAGAAGAGCTTTCCTCCTCTATATCATTCCTTAGGGATATTTTTGCCGCTTATAACCACTAATTGTGCGGTTCTTGGGGTCGCTATAATAAATATCAGGGAGGGATATAATCTGCTTCAGACTGCCATTTTTTCCTTTGCATCTGCCATTGGATATAGCCTTGCCCTGATTCTGTTTACCGGAATTAGAGAACAGATGGAGGTATCCAGCATCCCCCCCTTTATGAGGGGAACAGCCATTGGATTGCTTACAGCGGGGCTAATATCCCTTTCATTTTTTGGATTTGCAGGTATGGTTCAATGAGATCTTTTAGAGGAGAATGGATATGCTAACTGCAGGATTGATATTAGGTGCTGTGGGCTTTGTGGCCTCACTCATATTGAGTATAGCATCCAGAGTCTTTTATGTATATGTGGATCCAAGGATTGAACTGGTAGAAGACTGCTTAGCCGGGGCAAACTGTGGTGGATGTGGCTATCCTGGATGTAATGCAGCAGCTACTGCAGTGGTGGCAGGTAAGGCTCCAGTTAGTGTCTGCATTGTCGGAGGGCCTGAATCTGCGCAAAAGGTGGCAGAGGTTATGGGACTGCCGGTTGAGTACAGAGAACCAGAATTCTCTGAGAGACTCTGCCGTGGAGGATCTTCCTATGATCCTAAGCTCTACAACTATATTGGCATAAGAGATTGCCGTGCAGCATATATGCTTGGAGAGGGTCCGTCGCTATGTGAATTTTCATGCCTTGGATTTGGAACCTGTGAGAGGGAATGTCCATTTTACGCCATTACTATAAATGAAAAGGGATTGCCAGAAATTGATTACAATAAATGCACAGGGTGTGGCACATGTGAAAGGGTATGTCCAAAGCATGCCATCTGGGTGACATCAGAAAGCGAAAAGGTGCTTGACTGGAACACCATGGATAGATGTGTGGCGCCATGTCAGGCCACATGTCCAGCCCAGATAAATATTCCCAGATACATAAACTTCATAGCAGAGGGTAAATATGAAGAGGCACTAAGAGTTATAAAGGAGCACAATCCTCTGCCTCTTACCTGTGGAAGAGTCTGCCCTGCCCCATGTGAAGATGCCTGCAGAAGAAGGGATGTGGATGAAGCAGTAAATATTAATAATCTTAAGAGGTTTGTGGCAGATCTGGAATACAGATCCAACAGATATCAGCCTGTGTTTGTGCATCCAGACACAGGTCATAAGGTTGCCATAATTGGAGGGGGGCCTGCTGGGCTTACATGTGCATATTATCTTAGAAGGCTTGGCCACTCCCCCACAATTATTGAATCCCTTCCAAAGCTCGGAGGAGCACTTCAATATGGAATCCCTGCATATAGATTGCCTAAGGAGATACTGGATTGGGAAATACAGGGGATACTCTCTTTGGGAATTGAGGTGAAGTTAAATACCGAATTTGGAAAAGATATTACATATGAACAGCTGATGGAAGAAGGATTTGAAGCCCTATTTATTGCCACTGGCACCCCAAGACCCTATTGGACAAGGGTTCCAGGAGAGGATCTTCAGGGGGTTATTGCTGGAATTGAGTTTCTAAGAGATATCGGTCTTGGAAAAGAAATTAGACTGGGGAAGAAGATAGTGGTTATAGGTGGTGGGAATGTGGCAATAGATGTGGCATTGAGCTCTCTTAGGCTTCCAGGAGTTGAAGAGGTGCATATGGTATGCTTGGAGAAGAGAGATGAGATGCCTGCATGGGAGCACGAAATTCACGATGCACTCTCTGAAGGTGTGGTCTTACACAATAGCTGGGGGCCTAAGGAGATGCTGGGCAGTAATGGGAAGGTGATAGGTGTTGAATTTAAGAGATGTGTTTCAGTGTTTGATGAAAATGGAAGATTCAGCCCCAAATATGACGAATCAGAACTCATGAAATTGGATGCAGATAATGTTATTGTAACAATTGGTCAAGGGACAGATATAGAATTCCTCAAGACAAGTGATGTGCTATCTCAGATTGAGACAACCCCAAGGGGAACCATTGTGATCAACCCCGATACCATGCAGACCAATATTCCCCATATATTTGCATCAGGTGAGATTGTCACAGGGCCAAACATTGCAGTCCAGGCGATAGCAGGGGGTAGAAAGGCGGCCTGGGCAATACATCAATTTTTAAAACAGAAAGAAAAAGGCGAAGATCTTATTGTAAGACCTATTGAAAACCTTAGAAAAGAGGCATTGGATCTTGCAGATAGAGATGTGTTAAAAACCGTTCCTAAGGTTCCAAGGGAACAGATGCAGAGATTAAGTGTTGAGGAGCGTAAAAAGAACTTCAAAGAGGTAAACTTAGGACTTACCGAAGAGCAGGCATTAAGGGCTGCTAAGCGATGTCTTAATTGTGGTATCCATTGCTTCAGACCGAGCTATGAGTTAAGTGCAAAGGACTCCCTTCGCAAGGTAGCATAAAAGAAGCTTCTCAAACACTTTAAAAATTAAAAGGAGAGCTTTGAAAAATTCAAAGCTCTCATAAAGAAGCTGTAATTATGGGTTATTTTAGGTTAATTTTTGGGGGTCTGGGGGTGTAACCCCCAGTGTAAAAAGGGGTTATGCAAAGGTCTCTAATAAAAATTTAATGAAGGAGGTAGATAAAGTGGGTGAGATTCTGGCTCCTATGCCTGGTAAGATCCTTGAGGTCAAGGTAAATGTAGGTGATACAGTTAATGAAAATGATGAAGTAATAATCTTAGAGGCCATGAAGATGGAACTTCCCATAGTGGCTCCCTCATCTGGAGTAGTTAAAGAGATAAAATGTAATAAAGGTGATTCAGTGGAAGCAGATGATGTATTAATTGTCTTAGAATAAGGACTTTCTGATCTTTAATGTGTGATATTTTTCACTCTCGAATGTGTGATATTTAACACACAAAGAAGAGGATTAATATGACGTAGATATTTACTATTTTAAATTAAACATAATTATTTCAGTATGATAATGGAAAGTCCTCTTTTTGGCACATATCTTGAAGGAATTGGATGGAAAAGACTGGGGAGGGAGCAGATTGAATATAGGGCAGAGGACTTTAAAGAGGGAGGTGGGTTGTACTGGTATTGGTCTTCATTCGGGAAAAGAGGTAAGCATAAAGATAAGACCTGCTCCATCTAATTTTGGTATCTGTTTTGTAAGGGAGGATATTGATCCCTCTTTTTATATTAAAGCAGACTTTAAAAATGTCATAGATACCAAGCTCTCAACCACTATTGGATCCAATGGATGTAAGGTTGGCACTATTGAACATCTAATGGCCGCATTTTATGGTCTGGGGATAGATAATGCCATTGTGTATGTAAATGGCCCTGAGCTTCCGGCTATGGATGGAAGTTCAGCCCCCTATGTATTGATGTTAAAAGAGGCGGGGATAAAGGAGCAGGAAGAGCCTAAGAGGTTTATTGTGATAAAAAAGGGTATTAAGGCAAAGGATGGGGATAGATCTGTAGAGATAAGGCCCTGCAAAGAGCTTCGTATATTATATGAGATTGAGTTTGATCATCCTCTTATAAGAAGGCAGAGACTGGAGTTCCATTTTTCAGGTAATGATTTTATTCAAGAGATAAGCCGGGCACGAACTTTTGGATTTCTATCTGAAGTGGAGGAGATGTGGAAAAATGGTCTTGCAAGAGGGGGATCTCTGGATAATGCTGTAGTTATTGATGAATTTAGAATCCTAAATGAAGATGGACTAAGATATAGGGATGAATTTGTAAGGCATAAGATACTTGATTTTATTGGTGATCTTGCATTGATAGGAGCCCCTATAATTGGAAGATTCATAGTAAAAAAATCTGGACACTACTTAAATCAGCAAATGCTTAAAAGGTTGATGAATAATAGGAGATGTTGGAAGTATCTTGAGCTGAATAACTTAAAAGAGATAAAAAGAGGTATAGTAGAGATTCCTTCAATTGGGAAACTGGAGCCTTCCTATATTTAAGAAATATTCCCCAATAGATTGATATCCTTTAAATCTTGCCCATATCTTTAATTTTATATATTATTATTGTATGGATATTAGCCCTGAAAGAGCGGATGAGCTTAAGAGAAGAAGGCGTGAGAGATATCTTATCGGTATTCTTCTAATAGTTATATCTGTGCTTTCATATATAGGGACTAAGATATTTTATAGTGGTCTGGAACTCCCTTTTTCCAGCACCATTCTGGTCTTTTCCCTTATAAATATAAACATCATCCTGTTACTATTACTCCTATATCTTACGGTCAGGAATCTGGTAAAGCTCTTCTTTGAAAGAAAGAAGAAGATAATGGGAGCACGGCTCAGGACTAAGCTTGTGCTTGCATTTATAATACTTTCACTTCTCCCTACCATAATCCTCTTCTTTGTATCTGTTCAATTTATATCGGTCTCTCTGGAGTATTGGTACAGGATCCCGGTTGAGCGGACTCTTCGCACTTCCGTAGAGGTATGTCAAGAATATTACAAAAATATTCAGGAAGAGATAGCCTCATATGGAAACATCGTTAGTCGACTCATTACATATCATGGCTATCTATTGAGGAGTAAAAAGGAAGAGTTGGATAAATTCATAAAAGAGAAGAGGATGGAATACAGGCTTGCATCCATTATGGTATTTTCACAAAGGATGAAACTTCATAGTCAAAGCCTGGGTGAAGGGCTTGATCCCCACCTATTCCCAAGCCCATCCAAGGATAGATTAAAGAAGTGTCTTGATACAGGGACAGATATAGTAGAGATCCGACCTTCAATAACAGGAGATATAATAAGAGCAATTGTTCCCATATTTTCAAGGACAGAGTCAAAGGCTGTTGTGGGGCTCTTGGTGCTCTCCAGATTTGTGCCTAAGACATTTGTAAATAGATTGAAAAAGATATCTAAAGGATATGAGGAATATAAACAGTTTAAGACCCTGAAAGGCCCAATAAAATTAAGCCATATGATCACACTTTCCATTGTAACACTTCTTATAATCTTTTCCTCAGTTTGGTTTGGTTTCTTTCTATCTAAGGAGATAACCGTACCTATTCAAAAGGTGGCAGAAGGGACAAAAAGGGTGGCTTCTGGAGATTATGACTTCTCCATAGATATGGAATCTGAAGATGAGATAGGCATACTTGTAAACTCATTCAATAAGATGACATCTGATCTTAAAAACAGTAAGCGTCAGTTAGAAGAGACCTATAAAAAGGTGATTGAAAGTAATAAGGAGCTTGAAAAGAGAAAGATATATATTGAGACCATACTCTCAAATGTGGCAGCAGGGGTTATTTCCTTAGATAAAGAGGGAAGGGTTTTAACAATAAACAGATCTGCTGAAATGCTTCTTTCAGTAAGGGCAACAAAGGTGATTGGTAAGAGATACCAGGAGGTAATGGCCGAGGAATATATCAGGGTAATAGATGAGTTTTTAAATGATCAAAAGCAGCTTCAAAGAGGGGCTATGGAAAGGCAGATAAGTGTAAATATTCAAGATAGATACCTTACATTTGTGGTATACCTTAATGTGCTCAGAGATGAAAAGGGGGACTATGCTGGTCTGGTGGTAGTATTTGAGGATATTACAGAGATTGAAAAGGCTCAGAGAATGTCTGCCTGGAGAGAGATTGCAAGAAGGATTGCACATGAAGTTAAAAACCCCCTCACTCCTATACAGTTATCAGCACAGCGGATTAAAAAGAGGTATGGTAATAAATTGAATGGTGAAGATGGTAAGATACTTAAAGAATGCACTGATCTAATTATCACACAGGTAGAGGAGCTGAGAAGGCTTGTAAATGAATTCGCCCAGTTTTCAAGAATGCCTGTTTCAAGGCCTGTACCAGGAGATATTGTTGAGGTCATTGATGAATCTATTAAGCTCTTTAAAGAGGTGCCTAAGGATGTGGAGATAACATTTAATAGAGACTATGAAATTCCGCTCATACCCATTGATAAGGATCAGATGAAAAGGGCATTGGTAAATATTATTGATAATGCCATAGATGCAATTGATGGAACTGGTAAGATAGAGATAAACCTCAGATTTGACAGTTCAAGGGACAGGGTAATAATTGAGGTGATTGATAATGGTAAAGGTATTCCTCCTGAATATAAGGGAAGGGTCTTTGAACCATATTTTTCCACAAAAAAGCATGGAACAGGTCTGGGTCTTTCCATTGTTAATACAATCATAATGGATCATAATGGCAATATACGTATTGAAGATAACCATCCACATGGATCAAGGTGTATAATAGAACTTCCCCTAAGGGTATGAAAAGCCTGATATGGATCCATTAATCTTTCTATATGATATCTCTTTTAATCTCTTTTGGATATATTCCGTTCCCTTTATATATTTCAAAAATAATCCATATCTGAAACGTAGATGGGGTCTAAGCCCATTGCCTATGTTGAGATCCACCAATTCCAATATATGGATACATGCGCTTTCAGTAGGAGAGCTTTTATCTGTCTTGCCACTTTTAAAAAGGATGAAGATTGAGTTTCCTGAAAAACAGATAATACTTACTGTAAGTACCAAGGCAGGTTTTAGACTATCGGATAATAATACCGAAATAAAGAGGTTTGCGGATAAGAGACTTATAATGCCGATAGATCTTCCTCGTATAAGAAAGAGGCTTGTTAAGATGATCTCACCATCCCTATTTATCCTTGTGGAGACCGATATCTGGCCGGGCCTTTTATATGAATTAAAGAAGAACAAGGTAAAAAGCATCCTTTTAAATGGAAGGATATCCCTTAGAACCCATAAGAGGTATTCCAGATTTTCCTTTATAGCTAAGAGACTTATAGACATGTTTGATCTCCTGCTTATGCAGTCAGATATTGATACAGATAGACTCATAGATATTGGTATAAATAAAGGCAAGGTAATGACAGTGGGAAATATAAAATTTGATCAAGAAACAGCTTTTCTAACTGAAGAAGAGAGAGAGGAGTGGAGGAAGCTTCTGAATCTGAGGGATACATCTCCTGTATGGATAGCCGGGAGTATTCATAGAGGAGAGGAGGAGATTATATTTAATGTATATAAAAAATTAAGAGATACCTTTCCAAAACTTATTCTTATAATAGCACCCCGAAAGCTGGATATCTGCACCCAGCTATTTAAGATCTCAGAGAGTTTGGGGTTTAAGACCTCTTTAAGATCTAATATATCACATTCTTATGATGTGCTTATCTTAGATACAATGGGTGAGCTTTCAAAGATCTATTCAGTAGGGGATGTGAGTTTTGTGGGAGGATCGTTTGTTCCCATAGGGGGGCACAATCTATGTGAGCCTGCAAGATTTGGTATTCCAGTGCTCTTTGGCCCCCATATACATAATTTCTTAAGGATGTCTAAAATGCTGATCTCCTATGGTGGTGGAAAGATGGTAAAAGATCAGGATGAACTCTTTGAAGCGATGAAAATTCTCCTTTCTGATCCTGAAAAGAGGAATAAGATGGGTGATGAGGCAAGGAGATTTGTCCTTAATAATAGGGGAGCAATTGACAGGGTGATTAAAGAGATAAAAGGGCTTATGGAATGCTCTGGGAGCTGATACAAAAGAGGGCTCACATCCTTTTTCCAATCTTAGCCCCTCTATCTTCAATCTACCGATTAGGAGATAAGCTAAGGAAAGGAATAATAAGACCCAACATCCTCCCGGTTCCTGTAATTAGCATCGGAAATATTGTCCTTGGTGGAACAGGGAAGACCCCTGCATGTATTATGCTCTGCAGATGGGCAAAGGAGGAAGGATATAACCCATCTGTGCTGCTAAGGGGATATGGAGGAAAATTTCATGGAAGAGCTGGCATTGTATCTGATGGGGAAAGGATTCTCATGAGTGCAAAGGAGGCCGGTGATGAGGCATGCCTTCTTTCTGAGAATCTAAAGGGAGTTCCTGTAATAATTTCAAAGAATAGATATCTCGGCGCTAAACTTTCCCTTAAAAGATTTAATACTGACCTCTTTTTATTAGATGATGGATTTCAGCATATCTCACTTAAAAGATCCCTTGATATTGTGCTGATAGACAGTAGAGATCCTTTTGGAAATAGAAGGCTCATCCCTTGGGGTCCCCTTAGAGAGCCAATAGATTCGCTCAAAAGAGCAGATATAATATTGCTTACCAGGGCTGATCAATCAGAGAAGGTCAAAGGACTTAAGAGATATATAACAGAGAGATTTAAAAAACCCGTATTCTTAGCACAGCACATACCAGAGGATATAGTATTTCCATATCTAAGAGAAAGGATATCCCTTGATGATCTAAGGGGTAAAAAGGTGGTTGCATTTGCCGGAATAGCAAAGGGGATGGAGTTTATTGAGACCTTGAGATCTTTAGATATAGATGTATCCCATTGTTGGCTACTCAGGGACCACAGCTTCTATAGCCCAAGACAGATTGATCTGTTTAAAAAATACAGGATCAGGCATAGGGCTGATCTCATTATAACAACAGAAAAGGACTGGATGAAAATAAAGGATATGAATATAAGATATCCTAAACTTGGTTATCTCAGGATCAGATTTGAGATAGTTTCTGATAAGTCCCTTTTTTTTAATATGATAAGAGAGAGAATTAAAAAGGCATATGATTAGGGATGGCATATCTAAGATTTTGGTAAGAGGGGTAAATTGGATCGGGGATGCCATAATGACCCTTCCAGCCCTAAATGCCATACATGAAGGCTATAAAGGTGCCCGTATATATGTGCTCTGTAATCCATGGACATATGACATATATAGACTTCAGCCCTTTATTAAGGGCATAGTATTATATCAAAAGTCCCGATCATTTTTAATGTATCCATTGGAGATATTTAAGGTGGTAAAAGAGATAAGGAAGTATGATTTTGATATGGCAGTTCTCTTTCAAAATGCCATTGAAGCCGCACTTATTGCATATCTATCAGGGATAAGGATAAGGGTGGGATATGCAACTGATATGAGGGGCCCACTTCTTACTCATATAATTAAGAAAGGTAAAGGAATAGATAATCTTCATCATAGCGAATATTATAAATGTATAGTCAGAGGTATGGGTCTTGAGGTAAAGGATGAAATTCCCAGATTATATATATCAGATCAGCTAAAAGAGAAGGGATGGGAGATATTGAAAAGATCTGGTGTTAAAAAGAGGGCTGAACTCATTGGGATCTGTCCAGGGGCCGAATATGGGCCAGCAAAGAGATGGCCTGAGGAATATTTTTCAAGGGTCGCTGATATGACAATTGAAAGACTGGGTGCAGAGGTTGTGATAATGGGAAGCAGAAAGGAAAAGGAGATCTGTAAAAAGGTTGAATTGGGTATGAGACATTCCCCTATCTCTCTATGTGGCAGGACCTCACTTATGGATGCTATGGGGATTATAAAGAATCTCAGGGTATTTGTATGTAATGACTCTGGACTTATGCATGTTGCCGCTGCCCTTAATACACCTTTGGTTTCCATATTTGGTTCAACCGATCCTAAAAGAACAGGACCTTTAAGCGCTAATTCCAGGGTCATTCAAGGTAGTGTGGAATGTTCTCCCTGCTTTAAGACCCATTGTGAAAATGGCTATATATGCCTTAAGAGTGTTAAAGTAATGGATGTTTGGAGAAAGGTGGAAGAGCTATGGCACATGAGAGAATAAGACGACCTGCGGTATTTATTGATCGCGATGGAACCATAAATGAGCAGATGGGATATATTAATCATATGGATAGATTCAAGATCTTTCCCTTTGTAGCTGAGGCTATCCGCACATTAAATAATAAGGGATTTTGGGTAATTGTGGTATCTAATCAGTCAGGAGTTGCAAGGGGATACTTCCCAATCTCATTGGTACATAAAGTCCATGAATACCTCAGAGAGGAGCTTAAAAGAGAGGGAGCATATCTGGATGACATACTCTTTTGCCCCCATTATCCAAATGGAAAGCTACCTGAATATTCAAAGGAATGTTCATGCAGGAAGCCAAGACCGGGGCTTATAAGATTGGCTCAGGAAAGATTTTCTATTGATATGGAAAACTCTTATGTGATCGGTGATAGGTATACGGACATAGAGCTTGCAAAGAGGTGTAATCTAAAAGGTATATTGGTAAAGACAGGGTATGGCCTTGGAGATATTGAATATGTGTTTCCATACTTAGATATTAAGCCAGATTACGTTGCAGAGAATCTAAAGGATGCTGTAGAATGGATAATTACTCAAAATGTAAAATAGAACAGGATAGGATTAAAGAGGTACTTATTGTAAAGATGAGTTCAATTGGGGATATAGTGCATACCATTCCCTTTTTGCAGTCTCTTAAGGGTGCAATTCCAGATGCAGAAATTGACTGGCTTATAGAGGAGGAAGGGGCAGAGCTTATCAAAGGTCATAAAGATTTAAGAGAAATTTTAGTATTTCCTAAAAATAGATGGAAAGAGATGTTAAGCGCAGGGAATATAAAGGGGGTTTTGAAGGAATCAAAGGCATTTTTTAAAGATTTAAGGTCACACAGTTATGATCTGGTAGTGGATCTTCAGGGTCTACTTAAGAGCGGAATTATGCTTTCCATTTTAAAAGGGAGACGTAAGGTAGGCTTTTCCTGGGCAAGGGAAGGTAGCACGCTCTTTATAAATGAAGGTCCATATAGGGTAAGTCAGGAACAGCATGCCATTGATCGCTATCTTAAGGCCTTAGATTACTTGGGTCTGAGATCAGGGAATGGATTACCTATCCAGCTTCCTATAAGTCATAGTGACAAAAAAAAGATAGAGCAATATGTACCAAAAGAATATCTGAGATCAAAAAGACTTATTGCCATAAATCCTGTTGCAAGATGGAAGACAAAGTGCTGGCAAAAGGAGCGCTTTTCGATGCTATCTGATAGGATCTTCCATGAGCTTGGATATAAGGTGATATTTACAGGATCAGAAGAAGATAAAAGAATAATTTCAGATATAAAAAGAGATATGAAAACAGATGTATTGGACTTTTCTGGAATTTTGTCCCTGAGGGAGGCTGCATATCTCTATTCCAGATGTAGCATTCTCATTGCTCCAGATACTGGTCCCATGCATATAGGTGCTTCAGTGGGTTGTAGGGTTTTGGCACTTTTTGGCCCCACAGATCCAGTAAGAACAGGGCCTTATGGAGACGGGCATCTGGTGATAAGAGCAGGGGTTGAATGCAGCCCTTGCTTTAAAAAGAGTTGCAATGATATGAAATGTATGGAAGGGATATCTGTAGATATGGTATTTGAAGGGATAAGGGAGCTTTTAAAGTTTTAGGCTTTTGACATATGTATTGTTCATAGCTATATATTTTAAACTAAATCTATTTTAGGAGAGATGTTATGGCAATAAGTAAAGAGCTTCTGGATATACTTGCATGTCCCAAATGTAAAGGAGATATATACCTTACAGAGAAAGGAGACGGGCTTATCTGTGATAATTGTAAGCTTATGTATCCCATAAAAGAGGATATACCCATAATGCTTATAGATGAGGCCATTCCCTTAGAAAGGAAAGAGACACAGGAGTAGATTATGAAATATAAGAAGATAGCCCTGCTTTTCCCAGGTCAAGGCTCACAATATGCGGGGATGGGAAAGGAGTTCTATGAACATTTTCCTTTTGTAAAAGAGATATATGATGAGGCAAGTGAGATACTTGGATATGATCTGACAGATCTCTGTTTTAAGGAACATAAATTAGCAAGATTCATTCATCATGGCCTTGATCTCAATAAGACCGTTTATACCCAACCAGCCGTATTTATCACTTCATATGCAGCATACAGAGTATTTGAAGAGAAGTGTAAAGAGGAAGGTATTGATCCTTCCATATTTATCCTTGCAGGTCATAGCCTTGGAGAATACACGGCACTGACAGTGGCAGGTGTTATGGATTATAGAGACACTCTAAGAGTGGTGGTTAAGAGGGCAGAGTTTATGACAGAGGCAGGAAGATCCTATCCAGAGTCTGGCCTTATGGCAGTGGTGAGCAAGAGAAATGATATAGATTATCAGAGGTTATGTGAACTTTGTAAGGAATACAGTCTATATATCAGCCTTAATAATACAAAGAGGCAGGTAGTGGTAGGGGGGCCAAAGAAAAAGATGGATGAGCTTTCCAAAAGGCTTAAAAAATTAGGAGAGATAGGAAGGATACTAAAGGTGGAAGGGCCTTTTCATACCCCTATAATGAGACCCGCTGCGGCAAAGTTAAAGAAGGAGCTTGAAGGAGAGGATATGAAGATAGCCTTACGTCCCATTATGGCAAATGTGGCAGCAGAGGCAATAGTTGACCCTAAGCATATAAGGGAAGAATTATACAGTCAGCTCTATCATGTGGTAAACTGGAGAGGTGGTATTGAGAGGGTGATTGAGAATGGATGTGATCTCTTTATTGAGATTGGCCCTAAGAAGGTCTTGAGCAACATGATGAAGGATATTGACTCATCAATTCCTGTTTTAAATGTGGAAGACATGGAAAGCTTAGAAAGAACTTTAAATACCCTAAAGCAATAGAGGTATTCAAAAAGGTCTTACAGTGGTGATGCAAGGTCTAAAAGTCTTAAAAAGTCGTTTAGTTTTAACTCTTTCAGAGAGTCAACTATAAGATCAGCCTTATATAGCTCTTTTCTTTTGGCAGTGCCTGTAAGTGCAATTACTTTGCATCCTGCCCTCTTTCCTGCCTCAACACCAGATGGAGCATCTTCTAAGACCACACATCTATCAGACCTCAGTCCCATCTTTTCCACTGTCTTAATAAAGACCTCTGGATCAGGCTTGCCTTTTGTGATTTCATCACCTGATGTGATAAACCTAAAGAGGTCTCCATAGGGTAAGATCTCTAAGACAGCCCTTATATTTTCAATGGGTGCAGAAGATCCTATACCAAGCAATGCACCAGAATCCTTTAGGATCTTTATCAGATCCTCGGCCCCTTCCATCACTGGCGCTCTTTCCTTTATTATCCTTCTAAATATCCGCTCTTTTTCCTCTGCCATCTTCTTCATCTCTTCCCTTTTTATATGCGGGAAATGGCTTGAGATGATATCTTCATTAGTTCTTCCAAAGGTGGATGCAAACTGATCTTCTGAAATAACAAGGCCATACCCCTTTAACATCTCTTTCCATGAGATAAAGTGTGCATGGTAGCTATCAATCAATACACCATCCATATCAAATATCACACCCCATCTTTCCTTATCCATTTTCATAGCCTCTTCCCTTAATCTATCTTTAAGATATTATTTGAAGCCCCTATGCATATTTTATATCATGCCTGAAAATCTCAATTAAAAGGCTCTAAGTCAAGATGGATGATATAATATTCGGCCTTACACTTATGCTTGTGGGGATGGGTGGCACCATGTTCACCCTTGCGCTTATAAGTGTGGCAGTGGGATTAATAAAGAGGCTCTTTCCCAAAGAGCATAGAGCAAAGGGAAGATAGACATGGTAGATGCTATATTAAATGCTCTTACATCACTCCTTATGGGAATAGGTTATCTGCTGGATCATGGATTTCCCAATGTGGTAATGATTCTTGTAAGTTTTCTTCTTTTCTATCTGGGAATAAGAAAAGGTGTTGAGCCCCTGCTTCTGATCCCCATAGGGTTTGGGTGCCTTCTGGTAAACATGCCTTTAAGCGATGTGATGGATAAGGGCGGGGTTCTTAAGACCCTCTATGATATGGGGATAATAAATGAGCTCTTTCCCCTTCTTATCTTTATTGGCATTGGTGCAATGACAGATTTTGGCCCCCTTCTTGAAAATCCCAAGATCTTGTTGCTGGGTGCAGCAGGTCAATTCGGGATATTTATCACCCTTTTGCTTTCGTTGTTTTTGGGTTTTTCAAAGCTCCAATCTGTCTGCATAGGAATAATTGGGGCATGCGATGGCCCAACAGCAATCTATGTAACTTCCAAATTTGCACCTGAAATCTTGGGCGCTGTTTCAGTGGCTGCATATTCCTATATGTCCCTTGTTCCCATAATTCAACCACCCATAATGAGAGTGCTGACAAGCAAAAGAGAAAAAGAGATTGTGATGGGAAGTATGGGCAAGGGAGTTTCAAAGGAGACAAGAATCCTTTTTCCTATTATAGTAACACTGATTACAGGACTCATAGCTCCTATGGGGCTTCCCCTTATGGGCATGATAATGCTTGGAAACTTTATGAAAGAGAGCGGTGTGGTTGAAAGGCTTACAAAGGCATCTCAGGAAGAGATCGCCAATGCAGTAACCCTCTTTTTAGGGCTTGCAATTGGTGGAACCATGGAAGGTCATGCCTTTTTAAAGGTTGAGACCCTCATAATATTTTCACTGGGATTCTTGGCCATCTGTTTTGATACAGTTGCAGGGGTTATGTTTGGAAAGCTTATGTGTTTGCTGAGCGGTGGAAAGATAAATCCTCTGATAGGAGCAGCTGGAATATCTGCATATCCCATGGCAGCCAGGGTGGTTCAGATAGAAGGGCAGAGATATAAAAAGACAAACTATCTTCTCATGCATGCAATGGGGGCAAACACAGGAGGGCAGATAGGATCTGTTATGACAGCATCCATAATACTATCTGTATTGAAAGGCATACAATTGATCTAATACTCTATTTTTGCTCTCTTGGTATCTTGTCGATATTTAGAATTAACTTAGTGAGACCTTTGCATAACCCCTTTTTACACTGGGGGTTACACCCCCCTCTCTGCCGGGGCGGAGTCCCCCCTAGGACGGAGTCGGGTCGGATGACCCTCCAGGTCGGAGACCAGACCCCTGTCATTGCGAGCGAAGCGAAGCAATCTCATACCTTTTAT
>CBFDUE010000012.1:0-43372 GCA_965613025.1 uncultured bacterium | reverse complement strand
GATGCATTTGAGCTTGAACACCTTCCCATTGAATCCCTGCTCTATCAATCAGGCTATCTTACGATAAAGGATTCAGTAGGTGATAATATCTCTCTTTGCTATCCCAATCAGGAGGTGAAGATCAGCTTTCATGAGGTCTTATTTAAGTATCTCTATGATGCAGAGTATCATGTATATTCCTATGGGAGGAGGCTTGGTGAGGCACTGAGGAATGAAAGATTATCAGAAGTTAAAGAGCTCATAAATGGTATATTTTCATCCATCCCATATAGTGTATATCCTACGGGTGATGAACCACAAAGGATAAAGGAATACTATTATCATACCATCATGTATCTGAGCCTATCCCTTCTTGGCTATGACGCTCGAACTGAGCTTTTGAGTTCCAGAGGCAGGCTTGATATGGCAGTCATCTTTAAGGATAAGATGTATGTGCTGGAATTCAAGGTGGGGAAGGGTGCAGAGGATGCCATATCCCAGATAAAGCAGAAGGGATATGCAGATAGATTCAGAGCAGAGGGTAAAAGGGTGATCCTATGTGGTATCAGCTTTGATGAAAAAGATAAAAAGGTTGAAGATATAAGATTTGAGAGATAAGATAGATTGTTATCCCAAAATGTTATCCTCTGATGGCCTATAAAATGGAAATTTTGTAAGATATGGAAATATAAGCAAAAAAGAGTCGGGACGACAGGATTTGAACCTGCGACCCCCTGAACCCCATTCAGGTGCGCTACCAGGCTGCGCCACGTCCCGACTTACTTTGAATACTATTTATCAAATATATATTTGTCAAGTTAAATCGGATTTTGTAATCTTAATTTAACCCTTGTTCATATCTGGGAATATGAGCAGGATTGATTGTATCAATAACAGGGTAATCAAGATCATCTCAGATTATGTAAAGAGTAAGACAGGTAATCATCTGGAACTATTTAAGGATCTCCCTTATCCTAAGGATAGATTCAGGAGTTCTGAAGATTTCTTTTTAAATGAGGATGAATGGACAACCTTTGATAATTTTATAACGATCCTCAGAAGAGGAAAAGAATTAGTTGGGGAGAGATATTTCTATTTTAATTGTGGAGCATCCTCAGCGTATCTAAACTCCTGGGGGAGATTTGAATACTTTGCAAGGATATTTACAAGCCCAGATGATGCATTTAAGAGGATTCCGTTTTTCAATAAAAACTTTGTGGATACAAAAGATATTGAACTGATCCTTCCTCCAACTATTGATTCTGAAACACAGAAGATAATGACTATTCTAAAGATTAAATACCACCCGGACATTGATCCCAATAAGGACTATATAGGAGAGAGATTTACATGTGGAATTATATCTTCAATCCCCACTATCTGGGGGCTATTGCCTGCTGAAATCCGGGTGCCTGTGCGTGCCTTTGACCCATTGGTTCTTTTTGAAAAGGAACCAGAATTTTCCATATATGGGCTTAAACCTGAAATGGAAGGAAACTCATTTACCATGATAGATCCAGAAGATGGTAGGAGAAAGATAGTAGGTCAAAGAGTGAGGCTTATTCCAGAGAGAGTCGGCAATGGTGAGATCTTTAAAGGAAAGTTTGCCATAATAAAAGGGGATGTGAGCAGAAAAGATCCTTCTGTGGCAATTAGAATTAACAGGACAATAAGGGCAGATGAACATACCATAATAGTTAAGGAAGGTGAGATATATGATGCGCCGTATTTTATTTTGGAAATATATTATTCAAAACTTTCATGGCTTGATAGGGTAAGGCAGATATTCAGATTTAAAAAGGAATCCGATATCCCTGTTAAGGCATTGATAGATACAATTGATAAGCTTAGAGACAGCATTGAAGCTCGGAATGAGGCATATTATGAGCTTCAGAGAGTAAATAATGAACTTGTTGTCGCAAAAAATGAATTGGAAAGATATAATAAAGACCTTAAAAGGCTTGTTCAGGAAAGGACAGCACAACTTACCAGGTTAAATAGGCACCTTCAAGATGAGATAAATAGACAGCTTAAAAAAATTAAACGATTTGAAGAGTTGAGAAGATACCTCTCTCCCAAGATAGCAGATGAGATTCTTCGTAGAGGAGAGATCTTAGGTGCTAAGCCTAAGAGGAAGCTGATTACAGTTGTGTTTACGGATATAAGGAATTTTTCATCAATCTCAGAGAGTATTGAACCCGAAGAGCTATTTCATCTAATGGATCAATATACCAAGGAGATGATAGAGATTATTCACAGATATGATGGCACCCTGAATAAGATAATAGGAGATGGCATGATGATCTTTTTTGGAGATCCAGTGCCCATAGAAGATCATGCTGAAAGGGCAGTATTGATGGCCTTGGAGATGAGAGAAAGAGTAGGGGTGTTAAAGGAAGGCTGGATTCAGTTTGGACATGAGCTTTCCATTGGGATAGGAATTAATACAGGTTATATGACGGTTGGAAATATTGGATCAGAGACACTAAGAGACTATACGATATTGGGAAACCAGGTAAATGTGGCAGCCAGACTGGTAAGTATGGCAGGTCCAGGTCAGATACTAATAAGTCAGAGGACGATGACAAGGGTAAGGGATATGGTAGAATCGGAAGAGATAGGCGTTATATCAGTTAAAGGTCTTCAATACCCTGTTAAGGTCTATAATGTGATAGGGAAAAGGAAGAAACTATCTTATTCCTGACTCCTTTAAGACCCCTAATGAAGATATTATATCATCTATGGAAAAATGGCTTTCCACTTCAAGCACCTTAGGTATACCTTCCTTTAAGAGCCTGGCAATTCTACCAAAATCCACTTTGCCCCTTCCAGGAGGAAGATGATCATTGAAACCCTTTACATCATGAACATGAACACCCAATAAGTAATCAGCATAGGTCTTAAGGAGCATATCTTGAGGGATTATATTGGCATTTTCCTGCACAATGGCGTGTCCCATATCATGCCAGTATCCCACATTTCCCCCTTCAAACTCCTTAAGTATTATTTCAAGCTCTTTAAAGTCAGGAATCTCATGTGGATAATAACGATTTTCAATCCCTAAGAATACTCCTCTTTTTATTGCTTCCCTATTTAATGCATCTATGCTTAAGAGGACAGAGTCCATATATCTCTGCCTCTTTTCTTCCTTTTCCTTTAATAACCTTTTGATATAATCTTCTGTATCATCCTTTTCCATAAGTCTCTTGTAAAAATCCTTCTTTTCAATATCCATCTCCACATATCCTAAGTGCAAAATCACATACCTTGCCTCCAGCTCTGATGCAACCTCTATGGTCCTCTTTGTGAGTTTAATGGCTATTTCCCTTTCATAACTGTCTGGACAGGAAAGGGGTATTAGATCACCGCTTGGCCTCTTTTTCCCCAGGAATTCTTCAGGAAATGGGAAGAAATTATGGATACTGATAATAGTGATTTCCTTTTTAAGTCTATCTTTTATCTCATTAAAGAGAGGTTCTGGGATTCTGTATTCAAGCTCAATTCCATCAACTGGAATGGCTGAAAGTGCTTTAAATAGCTCCTCCCCTCTATGTAGCTTTCTATTCCACCAGCAGGTAGATATTCCGATCATTTTTCCTCTTTTAAAAGTGCCATCTTCCGCACTATATTATCTTTTATCCAATGAGGGTCCCACCACTCAATGGGATTTACAAAGAATCCATTGACCAGCATTGAAAAATGCAAATGGTCCCCACCTGCAAGCCCTGTAGAATCACTCTGCCCTATAATATCTCCCTTCTTTACCATATCATCTTTATTTACTGAGATACTATTTAGATGCCCATAAAATGAAAATATTCCCATTCCATGGTCAATAATCACTGTCTCACCATATATACCAAGCCTTCCGGTATATATGACCTTGCCTGTATTTGCTGCAAGCACTGGAGAGTTGGCAATGGAGGCAAGATCTACCCCCAGATGGACCTGTTCATCTATCTTCTTCCCTTTATAAAAGTAGAGTCTGTGGTCTCCAAATCTTGCCATAGTGGCAGAGTTGGGCTGTCTTAACCATGGTCCTTCCCATAATATTGCCTCTGTGGTCTTCTTACATATGGAATGTATGGTCTGGTGATTTTCTTTTCGCACCTCTCTATTTATTTTTAGGAATCTTTCAATTGGGGTATCCTGCTCTTTAAAGGATATAAATGAAAAATATGGTAGCACCTTATCCAGAAATTCATCGGTTATATTTATCTTTCTCCTATAAAATCTTCCCCTCAGAATATGATAATAAAAACCGCGTTTAGTCTCATTGCCGGCCTTGTCCTTCGCATACAGATATATCTTGGGTCTTCCTTTTGGAAGTAGATATCGGGGAAGTGCAAATATACACATAAAGGTCCCCTCTTCAGGATCTAAATAATATCCAGGAAAGAATAGGTCATTTACATATACTCCACTCTTTTCAATATCTTTTGAACCTTCATAGATTATAAGACACGATCCGCCCTCTCTTATATTGTGAAGCCTTGTAATGGATCTTATATGGGGAGGAATGGTGTCCAATATCATCCTGTGATGGAATACCTTTAGATTCCCATCTCCCCCCCTTCTCCTTGAGTAGTCCCAGACATTTACATAGAGATCCAGTCTTCCCTGGGGCACGGATAATTGGTGAGGATCTAAGATAATCTTTTCTTTTGTCTTATGAACGCCGTCTCTATTTAAAAATCCCTTAAATGCATAAACCTTATTTAGTATTTCAATTTCCCTTGTATCTTTCTTTAAAAACACCCTGAGTCTTCTGATTCCCCGTTTCTTATCCCTTATTTCAATATTGATCTGCTGGGTCTGGCTAAGATATTCAGGAGTAGGATATACCTTTATTTGGGGCCTTTCTCCTTCAAAAATGGTGGTGCCGATCCAGATTATGGGTATAAGAAGGAGTAAGACTATAATAACTATAAGATATATTGACCTTGTCCTCTTCATGGTTCCAGACTCCATTTAAGACTATTAGGTTGAATTTAATACCAGTTATATTCTGCTATTACAACATATTTTTAGAAAAACGAAAGATCTTGATCTATAAGTTAAAGATATGTTTAAGATAAGCTTAACTTCTTTTAAATAGAGATACTCTACAGGGGGAATGCATGATATATGTGGGGATAATTGGAGCTGGAAGCTGTGATCCTGAGACCTTCAAATTAGCAGAGGAGGTGGGCTACAAGATAGGAGAGGCAGGATGGTTTCTGGTATGTGGGGGGCTTGGTGGAGTGATGGAGGCAGCTTCCAAAGGGTGTGTGGAGGCAGGAGGAATCACCATTGGAATACTTCCAGGCAGGAGCAGATCTGATGCAAATCCATATATAAAGGTGGCCATACCCACTGGGCTTGGGGAAGGAAGAAATATACTGGTTGTCAGAGCCTCAGACATATTGATTGCCATTTCAGGTGGATATGGGACACTTTCTGAGATTGGATTTGCACTAAAAACTGGAAAGCCTGTTTTGGGATTGAAAACATGGGAAGGAATAAAGGGAATCCATTATCTATCCGCTACTAAAGAGCTGGTAGAAGATATCCTCAAAATTCTAAATAGACAATAATCTATAAAAGATTACTATCAGCCCTCAATACAAGCACTTGTGCAGAGTTGGATATAAGGCAGTTCATGCTTATGGGAAGCCGGAATTGAAACTAAGTAGTGTGGCCATTTAAAGACTATCCTGGCTCTATTCCAAGATGGATGAGAAGGGCCTGTTCCACCTCCTTTAACCTCTCCTTTGAGATCGTTCCCACTATCTTGATCAGTCTCTTTTTGTCTATGGTCCTCACCTGATTGGCCTTTATCTTTGAATCCTTTGGAAGGCCACTTTCATGCTTTGAAAGAAAGACCTCAAAAGGATAGACTTTAGTAACTTTTGAAGTGATGGGCAGAATAGTTACTGTCTGGGCAAACTGATTGTTATAGTTGTTGGAGACTACCAGTGCTGGACGAACCTTTCCTATCTCATGCCCCATTACCGGATCAAGGCTTACAAGCCATATCTCTCCTCTTTGAGGATAATTCATCTACTTCCAACCTTCCAAAGTGATCTCCTCCCACTCCTGGTTAAGTTCTTTATCCTCCTCACTTGTGGCCTGATACCCTTCCATAAGAAGTGCTTCAAGCATCTTCTTCCTATCTCTCTCTAACTTTTCCCTCAAGGCCTGGGCTATAAATCTGCTCTTATTGGAAACACCATCAAGGGCTAAAGCCAGATCCTCTGGTAATGTTATGTTTAACCTCTTCATAGCCATTACCTCCTGTATTAAAAATACACTTTTTTATACATCAAATCAATATGTAATTTTGGATTTGTTACTGTCACTTAAATGAGCTTAAATATCTTCCAGGTATTCTTTGAGCTTTTCCTTCATCTCATCTGGCCATTCATCCTCATAGAGAAATGCCCTTATCTCCTTTTTTGAAAGCCTCTCCAGCACCTCCTTAGGAATTCTCCTCAATGCCTCAAGCCTTTCATCACTGGGGGGGTCTGTATATTTTTTCATCGCTCTTACCTCCCTTTTATCACATTCTGCCTTTAAAGTCGTTAATACCTTAGCTTAGAGTAATGTTATTTAAGGCAAAATATGATTAGCTGAAATTAATCCTCTTTTTGACCTGTTGATATATCTCCTTTCGGTGGATAATACCAAATATATGGATTTCATCACCAGAAATTTTAAAAACTATGCGATAGTCTCCCACTCTAAGCTTCCAGTATCCTTTAAGAGTTCTGGTTAGTGGCTTACCATATATTTCTGGATGAGTAATCAAACGATTTTCAATGGCTCTTTTTATTATTTCCTTGTTTTTAGAATCAATCTTAGGAAGATCAATCTTTTTTACATCTCTATGATAGAGAATCCTGAAGGCCATCTTTCAAAAAGATCAGGCCCAGACTTCCTCATGAGAGAGACACAATGATCTATTCCAGGATTTCTCCCTTTCCTCTGCAAGATCAGTCAGATAGATATCTTCATGAATCTCCAATGCCTCTATAATAAGATCCCTTGCCTTACTGGATAAAGAAACCCCTTCTTTTTGGGCCAACAGGCGAACTTTTTGATAAACTGATGGTTCAAGTATCACACTAATTCTGGGATTTTTAGCAGGCATAACATTTACCTTAATATGTAATTATAATTTAAAGTAACACAAGTAACGCACCTTGTCAAAAAGAAAATAGGTATATGGAATTTTATGTTATTTTAGTTTTATTTTCCAACCGTCTTTTGGGATAGCAAGGCTCAAAAACATATCTTCTTCTTTAAACATGAGCCTCTTTTGAACCATCATATTTAGAAATCTTAAGATCTGCTCTCTGGGTATATGTAAAAATCTATCTGATATTTCATCCACATCTCTTATCTCTTCACAAAAGAGATAGATCTTTCTGGAATCCCCTCTGAGCCTATGGCTCATATCATTCCCTTCGGGGTCCAGCTGTTTAATAATCAAGAATTCTCCTCCGTCCATATATGATAAAAGGGGCTCAGAGCCTGCTCTCTTTTTTAACTTCCAGTATGTCTCTTCCCACCATCTTACCTTTTCTTTTACAGGCTTCCATATCTCTTTCTGATACCGCAAATTCCCTCTATAGCTCTGGACAATGAGTTGGAGCTTCTTAAGTATATCCTTTGGAAATATATAGCTATAGTATGGATGGTTATATGTACCTTTTAATCCAAATCTCTTATAGTCCCTATGAATAGGGCTATCATATCCAAGCCAAAAAGGTATGGCCTTAATTGGCCTAAATATATATACAGATTCTATTGTCTTAAGTGTCTCATTAACCTCCTTCCTGTCACTTAAGGGAAATTCCATTATGAGATTGGCCTCAAGCTGTGGTGTCCCATGAGCTTCACAGTATTTCATAACCTGGATATTTTCTATGAGTTTTACCCCCTTGTTAATCTTTTTAAGGAGTGATGAGCTGAGTGCCTCAATACCCACCTGGATCCTCTTAAGCCCCGACCTCCATAGCTCCATAAGGTCTTCAAGTTTAATCGGTGCCCTTAGTTCACCAAACAGATTGAGATCTGTCTTTAAAAAAGATAGCCCTTTTAGGGCCTCTTTTAATATGGAAACAGGTATTACATTATCCATAAATGAGATGGAAAGGGTATGATACTTTTCTGTTATTCCTTTAATCTCCTTTTGAATCCTTCTGGAGGATTTATGCCTATATCCATGCCACTGAAGATTCAGATTACAGAACCTGCATCCCTTACCCCCTCTATTCCACCAACACCCTCTTGAGATTTCAATGGGGAATCTGGGTATAAATCTCTTAGATCTATCTATATGATTTTTCAAAAATTCCAGGTATGGTGAAAAATCAGGAATAGGTAACTCATCAAGATTTTCTACCTGAATACCTCTTCCATCTCCATATATCTTTCCATCTTCTCTAAAATAGAGGCCAGGTATATCATGGGGTCTTTTTCCATCTATCAGGGCCTCTATAAGGTAAGATAGGGGAAGTTCTCCTTCCCCGCTTATACAATAATCAATTTCAGGAAATGCACTAAGGAGTGATCTTCCCATATCCCCGGCACACTGCGACCCCCCTATGACCACCTTTATCAAAGGGTTTTTCTCCTTTATTACTCTTATGGCAAATAATGAGCTTGTAAGCTGAGAAAAGCATAAAGAAAGACCTACAAGATTAAATCTCTTCCAATCAATCCCAGATAATATCTGCTCATTAATCCCCTTTATTCTGTCTACTAAGATTTCAAAATTGAGGTTCTTAAGCTCTGGATCCCTCCTTACAAGCCTTTTATACAGTCTTTTTAAGGACTCCTTTCTTTCTGGAAAGAGTAGCGAAGCATATATGAGCTCTGATAACCACATCCTCTCTGAAATGGCATGGTATATCCTGTAGCCAAGTCTATATGCTATGTCTAAATAGAGATGGAAAGAATAGACTCTGATATTATTTAGATTGTTTTGAATATAGGATCTTAAAGTGGCAAGCTGAATTGATGGCCTATTAAAGAGTGGCCATGGCATAGAGATAAGAGAAATATTGAATGTCTTTTTCATTGAATCTAATCAATCTGTATCAGTCTATATCCCGCTTTATTTATAACTGAAACTATCTCCATAGGGATTCTTAAAGAAGTTATAAGATTCCATCTACCCTTTCTTCCCCTAAAAGAGATACCTTTTACAATGAATCCCAGATCGTATCTCCCTTTTCCATCCATAACCCAAAAGATATGTCTTCCTTTTGAATATCTTATACCTAAGATCTCAAATAGGGAATTAATATGAAAATAGTCTCCTTCCATCTCTTTAAATGAAAGGATATGAAGATCTTTTTTATCAATCAGATCCATTATGGGAGAAGGAATTCTATCTCTTACAATAACAATTTTCTTTCCACCTCTCTCTATAAAGAATGAGGTCTTCATCTCAAATTGCATATCAGAGTGTGAAACATGAAGTTCTACATCTCTTTCTTCCTGGTATTTAATACTTGCCAAATTAAAGATAAGCTTAAGGTATCTTTTAATATCCCTTTCTAAGGATATGTTTTCTTCCCTTAGTTCTAATACTTGAGATTCTTCCCTTTCTCCTCTTTTAAGTGGAAGAATCTCTATGCCTTCGCCTTTCAGGTATTCCCTAAGATATAACGGAACTTTCAAGGGAGAGGCTTTTACCATGATAATATAATTAACTCCCATATCCCTCTCTGAACTGACTATCAGATCTGCCTTAAAGAGGGCTCCAATTCCATCTGAAAGGGGGATAGTATGGGATTCCCTATATATCTTTTCATATCCCATGGCTCTAAATATGGCAATAAGTGCATCTGATATGTCTTCTGAGGATATATTAACTATGGCATAATTTTTCCACCTTGATTCAATAAATTCCTTTAGATTTTTGGGGAAATCCCCACTTAAATCCAATAGAATTCTCTTTTTCCCTGAAATTAGCATGGGATAGCGTCTTGCCTTAATCCTTATATCCTGCTCCTTCCCAGTGGAGATGAAATACTCTCCATCACTGATAATCTCTATATCTGTGCCTGAAAAGATACTCATAAGTCTCTTTAAAAGCCTCCTATTAACCCTTTTCTCTTTAAGACGTTTATAGACGCTAAGAATGGGTATCTTTATTAGCTGCCCGATTCTTATTCTGTTTAGATCCTCAATCTGTGGATTTAATCTCTTAATTTCCGCAAAATATCTATGGATTTCTCTTTTATCTATCCCACACTGATATCTCAATATCTTATAGATGCTATCTCCCCTCTTTACCCTATACAGCCTATACTGACTTTCCTTCCGCTCAAATTCTTTTCCCGTCTCTCGTTTTATCTTTGATATATTTATGGGAATAAAGAGGGTCTGATCTGGATATATCAGAGAGGGATTCTCTATCTGTGGATTCAGGACCTTAAATGCCTCTATGAATTCTCTATACCCCATATTTTTCAATGAACCACTTCTCTTTATGATCTTCCAAAGATAATCCCCTTTTTTTACCCTATATAAAAAGGCATCTATTATCTTCTTCCCCCATCTATACCTAAGCTTTTCACCTTTTCCTTCTTTCTTTAAATAGATATGATAAGAAGGAGGCCTTGATATCTTAAATGAAGATGAATTCTCTGGGATGAGACACAGAGATATGAAAATAAGATTGAGGAATACGAGGTATAATAGATTAAACTTCATATGAATGCTCTATAATCTGTTATTTATAAAAATTTCAACAGTATTTTAAAGTTTACCATATATTGAGATTTTAATTTTTGAAACACATTATATTGTATTTTGCTTTACATCTCTTTAAAAATCTGTTAAAAGCGATTCCATGAAGATCAAGAGGCTTACAATAATGGGCTTTAAGTCGTTCATGGAGAAGGTTGAACTGGCTTTTACTCCGGGTATAAGTGCGGTGGTAGGTCCTAATGGATCTGGAAAGAGTAATATTGTGGATGCCATTCGCTGGGTGCTGGGAGAGCAGAGCACCAAGCAATTGAGAGCAAAGAGTATGGAAGATGTGATATTTAATGGAACGAACGAATTTAAGCCTCTGGGAATGGCAGAGGTATCCATTCTGATTGAAGGTGATGGTGATTTTCCAGAGCCCTTTAAGGACTATTCGGAGCTTTGCATTACAAGGAGGATATATCGCTCTGGAGAGAGTGAATATCTGATAAACAACCTTCGCTGCAGGCTTAAGGATATACAAAATATATTTATGGACACCGGTCTTGGAAACAGGGCCTATTCCATTATTGCACAGGGTGAGATAGGCTCAATCTTGGAGCAGAGACCAGAGGATACCCGTAAGATGCTTGAAGAGGCAGCGGGTATCACCCGTTACAGAAAGCAGGTGGAGGAGGCACAACGAAAGCTTCAGCTAACTGAGGCCAATCTGGAAAGGGTGGAAGACCTTTTAAGGGAGGTTAAGAGGCAAAAGCTCTCATTAAAGAGGCAGGCCAATAAGGCCCTAAGATTTAAAAAGATAACAGAGGAGATAAGGGATCTGGAGATAAAGTTAAATAGCAACCTGTATCATGAACTTAAAGTCCTCTTAAAGGAGAGAGCCACGAAGAGAAGCTCTTTAAAGGAGCAGGAGATATTAGTCTCATCAAGATATTCAACCTTAGAGGCAGAGCTTCAGTCCCTACAATTTAAGAGGGATGAACAGGAAAGGATGCTCCAATCCCTAAGAGGGGAATATGGCTATGAGAAGGAGAGGATGAGGCAAAAGGAGAAGGAATTGGAACAAATTGAAGGGAATATAGAAAGATATAGAGAGCTTATATCCAGACTCAGGCAGGAAAAGACATCTTTAAAGGATAGGATAGGGGAGCTTAAAGAAGAGAGGGAAAAGATAGAAGAAGAGCTTAGATCCATAAAGAGAGATATACAGTCTATAAGGGTTAGGATTGATGGCATTGGGAAGGAATTTGAAGATCAGGAAATAAATCTAAGAAAGATAAAAGAGCTCTATGAAAAGGCCTCAAAGGATATAAGGGATAGGGAAGGCCTCATACTGTCTCTTAATAAGGACAGGGAATATCTGTCTCTAAGATTAAAGGAGATAGATGACTCCCTTGAGGAACTTAAGAAAGAGAAAGAGGGCTTTTCCAAGAAGAGGGATATCTTAAAAGATACCTTGAGGGGTCAAAAGAACGCATATGAAGAGCTAAAACAGAGATTGGACGAAGTTGAAAAGATTCTTCGTGCCAAGACTGAGGAGAAGGAAAGACTCATTAAGGAGAGGGATGAAATTGAAAAAGAGATCAAAATGATAGATGCAGATATGAATGTATGTAGGGCCAGGATAATGACCTTAAAGAGTATCATAGATAATTTTGAGGGATTTCAGAAGGGTGTAAGAAATGTGATGAGATCAGAGGAGCTTAAATCCTTAAGGGACGGTCATATAAAGGGTGTTGTGGCAGAAGTGATTCAGGTAGAAGAGGGATATGAACAGGCAGTTGAAAGCTTTTTGGGTGAGAGGCTTCAATATATTATTGTGGACAGCAGAGACACCGCAAAAGAGGCCCTTGAATTTTTAAGAAAGGGCAGTAGAGGAAGGGGTAGCTTTATACTTTTGGATGAAGGTGATATGTCCAGAGCCCCAGAGGACCCTATACAGAATGGGCTCAGACCCTTGAAAGAGCATGTAAAGACCCCTTCTCATTTTAATAGGGTAATAGAGAGGCTTTTAAGTAATACGGTTATCGTTAAGGACCTTGATGAGGCATTAAGCCTTTGGGAGAAGAATGGAAAGGATAAAAACTTTGTTACAATTGATGGAGACCTGATCACAAAGGATGGGGTGATAAGTGGGGGAAGGATGCCAAAGAGTTCTCAGGGTATCCTCCTTAGAAGAAGAGAGATGAGAACCTTGGAAGATAGGGTTAAGGAGCTGACTGACAAAAGGAAAAGGCTTGAGCAGAATCGGATAAAATTGGATTCCAAGATAAAAGACAACAGGGAGGATATTGAAAGATACGAAGATCGCAAAGATCAGATAAGAGAGGAGATGAGAAAAATTGATAGAAGACTCTTTTCCATATCCAATGAGATGGAAAAGATACATAATCTTCAGGAGCGTATATCTTCAGAGATATCCAGAAAGAAATTAGAGATAGATAGTCTCAAAACCAAGCTCTCTGAAAAGGATGCGGAGATAGAGAGATGTATGGCTCATAAGGATGAGGAATATAAGGTGCTGGATGAGAAGAGATCAATGCTTGATATGGCCGAAGAGGGGTATAAGAGGGTAAAGAGAGAGATGGATAGGGCTCAGATGGAGCTTAAACTCAGGATAGAAAAGGAAAGGGGGTTAAAGAGAGAAAGGGATAGGATCCTTAGATTCTTAGAGGATTCAATGGAAAGGGTAGATGAGATTGATTCAGAGATTATTGAAACAGAGGAAAGTATTAGAGAGGCGGCTCAAAGAAAGGATGAGTTGGAATCTGAGATAGAGCTATCTTCTTTTAGGGTCAGAAAGAAGGAGTCAGAATTAAGGGAGCTTGAATCCAAAAGGAATGAGATCCTATCTCAGATAAGGGAGCGAGAGAATAGGCTTAGGGAATTGAGATCTCAGATAGAGGAGATAAGAGAGAGATTGCATAAATCAGAGCTTGAGGAGTCGGAACTATCCCTTAAGATGGAAAATCTGTGCTCTAATGTGCAAGAGCTCTATGGAGTGGATCTCAGAGCTGTTTATGAGAAATATCTGGACAGCGAATTTTCAGAGACAGCGCTTAGAGAGACAATCCAATTGAAGCGGCAAGAAAGGGATAGGCTTGGGGAGGTAAATCTCTCTGCCCTAAAGGATTATGAAGAGGTCAAGAAGAGATATGATTTTATCCAATCTCAGAGAGAAGATCTGATAGATTCCATTGAAAAGCTTAAGCAGGCCATCAGAAAGATAAATAGGGTCTCACTTGAAAGATTTATGGATACCTTTAAAAGGGTGGATCTAAAGATGAGGGAGATATTCCCCATCCTGTTTGATGGGGGGCACGCTGCCCTGAGACTTACCCAAGAGGATGATCCCCTTCACAGCGGTGTGATTGTAGAGGTAAGACCACCTGGGAAGAGACTAAGTCATATGGGACTTCTTTCAGGAGGTGAGAAGGCATTGGTAGCCCTTGCACTCCTCTTTTCTCTATATCTGATAAAACCCACCCCTTTTTGTATACTGGATGAAGTGGATGCACCGCTTGATGAATCCAATATTGAAAGGTTTAACAGGCTTCTTAAAGAGATTAAGAGACACTCTCAGGTGCTTTTGGTAACCCATAACAGGAGATCCATGGAGCTGGTAGATAGACTCTATGGGGTTGCCATGGAAAAGAAGGGGGTATCTAAGATAGTATCTGTAAACCTTCAAAGATTTAGAGGGGATACAGGGGTATCAGATGTGGAAGCTGTTTAAAAAGAGAGAGACGGAAGAAGAGAGCAGAGGTCTGTTTCAGCGGCTTAAAGAGAGGCTTTCCAAGACCAGAAAGAATATATCAAGCAGGCTTGAATTACTCTTGAAAGGCAGAGAAAAGATAGATGATGAGCTACTGGATGAGCTTGAAGAGATGTTAATTACCGCTGATTTTGGCCTGGATGCAACTGAAAAGATTATAGATAGCCTTAAAAGGGATGTTTCATCTAAAAAAATTAAGGATATTAATGACATAAAGACAAAAATTAAAGATATAGTTTATAGCTTTCTTGAAATCCCTGAAAGGGCCAAAACAGAAGCTATTCCTGTTCCATATGTGATATTGATGATAGGTGTAAATGGCACTGGTAAGACAACCACAATAGCAAAGCTTGCACATATGTTTAAGCAGGAGGGAAGATCTGTGCTCTTAGTTGCAGCAGATACCTTTAGGGCTGCTGCAATAGAACAGCTCTGCATATGGGCAGATAGGGTGGGGGTGGAGGTGGTAAGCCAGAGAGAGGGCTCAGATCCTTCGGCAGTGGTCTATGATGGGCTGAGTTCTGCTATATCAAGGAGTATAGATGTGGTCTTAATAGATACTGCAGGAAGGCTCCATACCAGAAAAGACCTTATGGAGGAGCTAAAGAAGATCTGTAGGGTTGCTGGAAAGAGGCTTCCTGGAGCTCCCCATGATATATGGATGGTATTGGATGCCACCACAGGTCAGAATGCCCTCTCCCAGGCGGAGATGTTTAATAGCGCTCTGGGAATTAGTGGGATAATCCTTACAAAGCTGGATGGAACTGCAAAGGGAGGGATTGTGGTCCCCATTGCATATAAGACAAAGATTCCGGTAAGATTCATTGGAATTGGGGAGGGGATGGAAGATCTAAGGCCATTTGATCCAAAACAGTTTGTGGATGCCATCTTTGAATGAGGATATTTTGAAGGTATTAAAGACCATAAAGAAGGTTATGTGGGGAGATCTGGATTCTCTTCAGATAGTGTTTTACCCAAGATATTATGAGTGGATGGATGGATGCGGCCATCTCTTTTTTGAATATATTGGGATAAACTTAGGAAGACTCTGGAAGGACAGAGGCCTTATATTTGGTTTAGTGGAGACAGGTTGTAGGTATCTTAGGCCTGCAAGGTATTATGATGTCCTTGAGATAGATACATACATAAAAGAGATAGGGGAAAAGACCGTAAGACTTGCTCACGATATAAGACATAAACATAGTGGAGAGATAATAGTTGAAGGATTTGAAAAGAGGATCTGTCTTAATGTATCTGATATCTCAAGATTTAAAGCGATAGATATACCACCAGACCTCAGAAAGGCCTTAGCTCAGGCCTGCTAAAGTGCCCTCATCCACTCTGGTCTAAGTGGGACATCACCCCTAAGGGCTGCGTCAATTAGAGCTAATGCCTCCTGTTTACCTTCAGGCAGTCTTGCCTTGATGGGTAGATAGTTGGATGCATGGTTTGAAAAGAAGAGCCCTCTGCTTAGATCTGTGTGTGCTATCATCTCCCTTAGTTCCAGTAGAAGTTCCTCCTGAGTAGGAAGCTCAAATCTACCTTCCTCCCAGTCAGAATAGAGAGGTGTTCCAGGGATAAGCATAAGGGTTAGAGCTCCAACATAATCTGGATCCATCTCACTTAAAAGCTCACCGGTTAGTCTTGCATGCCTTAAACTTCCCTCCCTCCCTGCTATTCCAAGGAGCACTGTTACAGAGAGTTTAATACCGGCCTCCTTTACCTTTCTTCCCATCTCAATAAGGGTCTTGGAACTGGTTCCCTTTCGCACATCCTTTAATACCTTATCATCACCACTTTCAACTCCAAGATAGACTATTCCAAGCCTCTTCTCCTTCAACTCCATAAGCTCTTCTAAGCTCTTTCTCTTAATACTTTTGGCATTGGCATAGATACCCACCCTTCTAACCCAGGGAAGATGCTCATTTATCTCGTCCATGATCCAGATAAGCCTCTTTTGAGGTATTATTAATGGATCTCCATCCATTAAAAAGACCCTGTTCTGCCTCTGCATATAGCGGGATGCAAAGAGGATATCATGATGGATAATTTCATCTTCCTTTATCCTGAATCTCTTTGCCTTATAGGTGCCACAGAAGGTGCATTTATTATGAGAGCATCCCACAGTTACCTGAAGAAGGATGCTATTTGCCTCACTGGGAGGTCTTATAATTATTCCCTCATAGTGCATACCTTCCTGTTCAAATAAATCTTCCATCATATTAACCCCCTAATTTTCTCATCCTCTTTTTGTCTCATTGTAAGAGCCAAGATAGAACCTCTTTACCTCCTCGAGAGCTTTGAAAAATTCAAAGCTCTCATAGTCAGATAGTAAGATGTCACTTCATTCCCACTTTTTCATTCACTTTAAGACAAGAGATCCTATCTTCTGGTGCAGCCTTTATAAGGTTAAACCAATCTTAGCCTCCATTTCAAGGGCGCTGATTTAAAATTAAGTAGAATAAAGGAGAAAAATTGTTTACTCTAAAATAGATTCATATGGAAAGATACAGAAGACAGATCATAATAGATAGTTTTGGTATTAAGGGGCAGGAAAGACTGAGAAGTGCAAAGGTTCTGGTGGTGGGAGCAGGGGGGTTGGGATCTGCCATATGCTATTATCTAACTGCGGCAGGCGTGGGAAGATTGGGTATTGTGGACAGTGACAGGGTTGATGAGGGGAATCTTCAAAGACAGATTCTGTATACAAGTCAGGATATAGGCAGGTATAAGGTGGATTCTGCAAAGGAAAAATTGGAAAGGCTAAATCCTGAGGTTAAAATTGATATCTATCCCATCACCCTCAATGAGGATAATATAACTGATCTAATTGATAGATATGATATGGTTGTGGATGCCTTGGATAATATAAGGACCAGAATGTTAGTGAACAGGGAGATATGCATTCAAAGAAAGCCCTTTTTCCATGGAGCAGTCTGGGCATTTGAGGGCAGGGCTTTGACCATTCTGCCTGGAAGGGGGGCGTGTCTTGCCTGTTTTATGTCAGAAGATATGGAAGCAAAAGGGGAGATCCCTGTCTTAGGGACAACACCTGCAATTATTGGATGTATTGAGGCAACAGAGGTTATAAAATACATTGTGGGTATTGGGGAATTGCTGGTAGGCAGATATCTTGTATATGATGGGTTGAATATGGAGATGAAAGAGTTTAGATTAAATAGAAATCCCCGCTGTATCCATTGTAGAGACATTTAGAGGAGGAGATATGTCAATAAAGGTGCATATACATAATGCCTATAAGAGATATACAGATGGGAATCAGATCGTGGAATGTGAAGGGAAGAATGTAGGTGAATGTCTTAGGGATCTTATAAAGAGGTATCCCTTAATAAGGGATCAGATATTTGATAAAGGCGGAAAATTAAAAAATACCATTGAGATCTTTATAAATAATGCAAGTGCCTATCCCGATGAGCTAAATAGAAGGGTTAAAGACGGTGATGATATATTTATAACCCTTCTGCTTGCTGGAGGATAATGAATCTTAAAGATTCCATAGTGAAATATCTTGAATATCTCTCTTCTGAGAAGGGATATTCAGAGCATACCATAAGGGGATATGGAAGGGATCTAAATGACTTCTATCTCTTTTTAAAGAACAGAAACGGAAAACGGAAGATAGATATCAGAAAGATAGATGCACAGATGGTAAGGGAATATGTATCCCACCTCTTTAACTCCTATAGCAGAAGCTCCATATCACGTAAACTTTCTGCCATAAGATCCCTGTTTAGATATCTGGAAAAGAGACAGAAGATAGATATGAATCCTGCTTCCGAGGTATCATCTCCCAAGCTTCCCAGATATATTCCTTCGTATCTGACAGTGGACGAGATCTTCAGGCTCTTAAATGATCCTAAAAGGGATGATCCCTTTATATTAAGAGATCTTGCCATATTGGAGGTGTTCTATTCATGTGGGCTGAGGGTATCTGAACTGGCCTCTTTAAATGTGAAAGATATTGATAGATCAAATTCCACAATTCGGGTAATGGGAAAAGGCAAAAAAGAAAGGATTGTTCCCATTGGAGATACTGCCCTATCTGCCATTGACAGGTACTTAGAGGCCATTTCTCCGCTAAGAAAGGGGGATCAGGGGGATCTCCCTCTCTTTATTAATCAGAAGGGTGGAAGGCTAACGCCAAGGTCCATTTTAAGGATTGTAAAGAGGCATGTAAGGGAAAAGGGGATATTGAAAGATATCTCATGTCATTCCCTGAGGCATACATTTGCAACCCATCTGCTGGATGCTGGGGCTGATCTAAGATCGGTTCAGGAGATGCTTGGACACGTTAGCCTGAGCACTACCCAAAAATATACACACATATCCATTGACAGACTTATGGAGGTATATGATAAGGCTCATCCAAGAAGCTGAAAGGTATAGGCCTGCTTTTAGATCTACCACAGTGCTCTCTGTAAGAAGAGCAGGACGTGCGGTTATGGCAGGAGATGGCCAGGTCACTATGGGAGATACTATTATGAAACATGGGGCATCCAAGGTCAGGTTCTTGTATCATGACAATGTGCTTGTGGGCTTTGCCGGGGGTGCCGCTGACAGCATCAGTCTGTTTGAGAGGCTGGAAGAGAAGCTTGAAAAATTTAAAGGAAATCTTACTCGCTCTGCGGTTGAGCTTGCAAAAGACTGGCGAACCGATAAGATCCTGAGAAGGTTAGAGGCCATGTTGATTGCAATGGACAGGGAGCATACATTTATCATATCAGGAACAGGAGATGTGATTGAACCCGATGAGGATGTGGCTGCCATAGGATCTGGTGGCCCATACGCACTTTCAGCGGCAAAGGCATTGCTCAGACATACAGAGATGGATGCAGCAGAGATTGCCCTTGAGGCCATGAAGATAGCTGCCTCCATATGCGTCTATACAAATACACATATAGAAGTCTGGGAGATTGGAAATAGAGAGCCGAGATATGAGTATTGTTAAGGTAAAGGATGAGGGGATAATTCCAAGGAGAGAGCTGACCCCAAAGCAGATAGTCCAGGAGCTGGATAAATACATAATCGGGCAAGAAAAGGCAAAACGCTCTGTTGCCATTGCACTTAGAAACCGGTGGCGAAGGCAACAAGTGCCAAAGGAGCTAAGGGATGAGATAGCCCCTAAAAATATCATTATGATAGGGCCAACTGGAGTGGGAAAGACAGAGATTGCCAGAAGACTTGCAAAGCTTGCCAATTCACCTTTCCTGAAGGTTGAGGCCACAAAGTTTACTGAGGTGGGATATGTGGGAAGGGATGTGGAATCCATGATAAGGGACTTGACCGAGCTTGCCGTGAATATGACAAAGAAGATGGAACAAAAAAAGGTGGAAGGAAAGGCAAAGGAGCTTGCAGAGGAAAGATTGCTGGATCTATTGCTTCCCAAAAGCAGTGGAAGCCCAGCCTCTGATAAAAGGGAGCCTCAGGTATTGGAGGATATATCACAGCAGAGTAGACAGACCAATCCCACAAGAGAAAAGCTGAGGTCATTACTCAGAAGTGGTAAACTCAATAACAGATATGTGGAGCTGGAGATAAAGAATAGATCTGTTCCCATGATAGAGATATTTGCAGGCACTGGCCTTGAAGAGATGGAATTAAATATAAAGGAGATATTTGGAAATATCTTTCCTCAGAGATCCAAAAGAAGAAGGGTAAAGATTCCAGAGGCATTGGAGATACTGTATCAGGAGGAATCTCAAAAATTGATTGATATGGATAAGGTAATTGAAGAGGCAATAAGACTTACTGAACAAAACGGTATCATATTCTTAGATGAGCTGGATAAGATCGCAAATTCAGGCAATCGCTATGGCCCGGATGTATCCCGTGAGGGAGTGCAGAGGGATCTCCTTCCCATAGTGGAGGGATGCACTGTGCTTACCAAATATGGCATGGTAAGAACGGATCATATCCTGTTTATTGCGGCAGGTGCATTTAATGTGAGCAAGCCCTCTGATCTGCTACCAGAGCTTCAGGGAAGGTTTCCAATAAGGGTGGAGTTAAATCCTCTTACCAAAGATGACTTTGTAAGGATCTTAAAAGAGCCAAAAAATGCGCTTATAACACAATATAAGGCCTTACTTGCAACAGAGGGTATTGAATTGGTGTTTGAGGAGGATGCCATTGAGGAGATAGCACATATTGCAAGTATTGTAAATGAAGGTATGGAAGATATTGGAGCACGCAGACTCCATACTGTTATGGAGACCCTTTTAGATGACATATCCTTTGAGGCATCGGATATGTCCGCTGATAAGGTGGTAATAGATAAGGAGTATGTCAGGAAAAAGTTAGAAGGAATACTTGAGGATAAGGATCTCAGAAGATATATCCTCTAAGTGCTTCACAGAGAAAGGCCAAAACATGAATATTGATCCAAAAGTAAGGGCCAAGATATTAATTGAGGCACTGCCATATATCCAGCGATTTAGAGATGCCATAATAGTGGTAAAGTATGGTGGAAACGCCATGGTGGATCAGAGGCTTAAGGAAAACTTTGCAAAGGATATTGTCCTTATGAGATATGTGGGGTTGAGGCCTATTGTGGTTCATGGAGGAGGCCCCCAGATAGGTGAATATCTAAGGGAGCTTGGGATTGAAAGCCGTTTTGTAGATGGTATAAGGGTTACAGATGAAAGATCCATGGATGTGGTGGAGATGGTGTTATGTGGAAAGGTGAATAAGGAGATTGTACATCTTATTGAAAGGAGTGGGGGTAAGGCAACAGGGCTATCTGGCAAGGATGGAAGCCTTATCTTAGCTGAAAAGATGAGATATTATAGGCCACAGGGCAAAGATGAACCACCTGAAATTATAGATATGGGTTTAGTTGGAGAGATAAGAAAGATCAATAATGCCATCTTATGGACACTCTTGGAAAGGCATTTTATCCCAGTAATTGCCCCTGTGGGGGTAGGCAGTGATGGCACAACCTATAATATTAATGCAGATACTGTGGCAGGGCAAATTGCTTCCAGTCTGAATGCAAAAAAGCTGATACTTCTTACAGATACAGAAGGTGTAAAAGATAGGGATGGAAACCTTATCTCATCCATTGACGTAAATACCGCCACAGAGCTAATAGACAGTGGCATTATCAGGGGGGGTATGATTCCAAAGGTAAGGTGCTGTATAGATGCTCTGAAGGGAGGGGTTGAGAAGTCCCATATAATAGATGGAAGGGTGGAACATGCCCTTTTACTTGAAATCTTTACTGAAAGTGGGATAGGAACAGAGATTATTGTGTAGAAGGGGGCAGGATGGATACCAAGATATTGGCAGATAGATACATCTTTAATACATATAAGAGATTTCCCATAACCCTTGTAAAGGGCAGGGGATGCAGGGTATGGGATGAGAAGGGAAGGGAATATCTGGATTTCATTGGAGGTATAGCTGTTTGTGCTCTGGGTCATAGCTCTGAAGTGGTTAGCAATGCACTTAAGACCCAGTCTGAGATACTGGTTCATGTATCCAACCTCTTCTATACACGTCCTCAGGCAGAGCTTGCAGAGCTATTGGTCAAACACTCCTTTGCAGATAAGGTATTTTTCTGCAATAGCGGTGCTGAGGCAAATGAGGCGGCCATAAAGCTGGTTCGCAGATATTCTGCGGAAAACTATGGTCCCCAAAGATATGTCATTATTGCCATGGAAAATTCCTTTCATGGAAGGACGATGGCAACCCTTACTGCCACTGGGCAAAAAAAGATACAGAAGGGCTTTGATCCCCTTCTAAATGGCTTCAGGCATGTGCCTTTCAATGACATAAATGCCTTAAAAGATGCAATTGATGAGAGGGTGTGCGCTATCCTCTTAGAGCCCATTCAGGGAGAAGGAGGGGTGATATGCGCAGATAGGGATTATCTGAGGGGAGTGGAAGAGATCTGTAAGGAAAAGGATATCTTGCTTGTGCTGGATGAGGTTCAGGTGGGAATGGGTAGAACCGGCAGACTATTTGCTTATGAACACTATGGCATTGAACCAGATGTGATGACTCTGGCCAAAGCCATGGCAAATGGGCTTCCCATTGGTGCCATGCTATCAGTTGAAAGGGTTGCGTCTGCCTTTGGCCCAGGTGCCCATGCCTCCACATTTGGTGGCACACCACTGGTCTGTGCGGTCTCAAAGGCGGTTTTAGAATATATACTCAATGAAGGAGTGCTTGATAATTGCGCCTCAATGGGAAAGTATCTGATTGAGGGGCTGAAAGAGATGAAAACCAAGTATCCTATAATAAGGGATATAAGGGGTATGGGTCTGATTGTGGGGGTAGAGCTGGATATTAAGGCAGATGAGGTGGTTCAGAGATGTATGCAGAATGGAATCCTTATAAATTCTCCAAAAGAAAATGTGATCAGGTTCCTTCCTCCCCTTATTATAACCCAAAGAGAGATAGATCAGCTCCTCAATACCCTTAACTCCATATTTAAGGAATATGTGTGATGAAAAGGGATCTTTTAAGTATTAAGGATTTGAGCAGAGAGGATATTTACAGGATAATAGAGAGGGCAATGAAGATAAAGGCAGAGGGAAGGACTAATTCCCAGAGACTTAAGGGATACACTCTTGGGCTTCTCTTTGAAAAGGCCTCAACCAGAACCAGGGTCTCCTTTGAAGTTGCCATGTTTAGATCTGGGGGACAAACAATCTATCTTAACCCGGCAGATACGCAGCTATCCAGGGATGAGACCCTGGAAGATACGGCAAGGGTGTTATCCAGATATCTGGATGTCATAGCCATTAGGACCTATTCTCAGGAAAGATTGGAGGTTTTTTCTCAAAACTCATCCATACCGGTTATAAATGCCCTGAGTGATAAGTATCATCCATGTCAGGTATTGAGTGATATTATGACAGTGATAGAAAAGAAAGGCAACATAGAACCTTTAAAGATAGCATGGATAGGGGATGGGAATAATGTGGCAAATTCATGGATAAATGCCGCACGCACCTTGGGATTCCGGCTTATCTTGGCATGTCCAAGAGGATATGAGCCTGAAGAGATAAAGGATTCAACTGCTAATATAAGCATCACAGAGGATGTTAAAGAGGCAGCAGAAGGGGCGGATGTATTAAATACTGATGTATGGGTCAGTATGGGTGATGAAGGGGAAAGAGAGGAAAGATTAAAGATATTTAGGCAATACAGAATTGATGAGGAGGTGCTTAGGGTTTCTAAGCCTGACTCCATCGTAATGCATTGTCTTCCGGCTCACAGAGGAGAGGAGATAACAGATGATGTGATGGATGGAAAGAGATCTGTTGTGTTTGATCAGGCAGAAAATAAGCTCTATCTTCATCAGGCACTTTTAGAGATGCTCATACTGGATAGATAATATGGTAAGGAGGGGTAATCTTGAGAGGAGAAATTAAGAGGGTGGTTCTGGCATATAGTGGAGGACTTGATACCTCCGTTATTTTACATTGGCTTAAGGAGAATTATGGATGTGAAGTCATTGCATACTGTGCCGATGTGGGTCAAGGTGATGACTTGGATGAGATAAGGGATAAGGCCTTAAAGACAGGTGCAGATGATGTGGTGGTGGAGGATCTAAAGGATGAATTTGTAAGAGACTATGTATGGCCTTTACTCAGGGCCAATGCCATATATGAGACGGGTTACATGCTTGGGACTTCCATTGCAAGGCCAGTTATAGCAAAAGGGCAGGTGGAGGTTGCAAAGAGGGTGGGTGCCGATACCCTAAGTCATGGAGCCACGGGAAAGGGAAATGATCAGGTGAGGTTTGAAATCTCCTATACTGCCCTTGCACCTGAGTTAAACATAGTATCTCCCTGGAGGATTTGGGATTTTAGAGGCAGAGAGGACTTGATGAAATATGCAAAAGAAAACAGAATCCCTATCTCTGTTACAAAAGAGAGACCCTATTCCATTGACAGAAATCTCTTACATATAAGCTATGAAGGGGGAATACTTGAAGACATATCTAAAGCTCCACCAGAGGATATGTTTATCTTGACCGTATCTCCTGAAAGGGCGCCAGATAATCCCACAATAATAGAGATCGGCTTTGAAGATGGGAATCCCATCTCTATAAATGGGAGAGATATGGATCCAGTAACACTTTTGAGCTATCTAAACAGAGTCGGAGGTGAAAATGGGGTTGGAAGGGCAGATATTGTGGAAAACAGATATGTGGGGATAAAATCCAGGGGGGTATATGAGACCCCAGGTGGAACCATATTGAGGATTGCACATAAGGCATTAGAGGCCATAACCATGGACAGAGAGGTTATGCATCTAAGGGATAGTCTGATACCCAGATATGCGGAGATGATATATTATGGGTACTGGTTTTCACCAGAGAGGAGGGTGCTTCAGTCCCTTATGGATGAGGCACAGAGAGGTGTAAATGGAAAGATAAGATTGAAGCTGTATAAAGGGAATTGCACCATTGAAGGAAGGGAATCTCCCAACTCCATATATGATCCTGAATTTGCCACATTTGAGGAAGAGACAGTATATAATCAGAAGGATGCAGAGGGATTTATTAGGCTTAATGCACTGAGATTAAAGATTCAGACCCTTAAGGCAAAAATCGGATAGAGATGGCTGAAAAGCTCTGGGGTGGAAGATTTAAGGAAGAGATGGACGAGAGTTTTAGGAATTTTAACTCATCATTTTCTTTTGACAGAAGACTCTTTAGACAGGATATAGAAGGAAGCATTGCCCATTGCAGGGCACTAAAAGAGGCAGGTATTCTTAGTGAAGAAGAGCATGAAAGGATAATTGAGGCACTTTCTGAGATAAGGCGGGAGATAGAAAGGGGAGATCTGGAACTTAGCGATTCTTATGAAGATATACATTCCTTTATTGAGGCCGCTCTTATTGATAAGGTAGGTGCCTTAGGTGAAAAGCTCCATACCGCAAGAAGCAGAAATGATCAGGTTGCCCTGGATCTCAGGCTATTTTTGAAAGAGGAGATTCAAGAGATTATTGAACGTATAAAGAGACTTCAAAAGAGGATTATTGAACTTGCAAAGGAAAATATGGGATTAATCCTTCCAGGCTATACCCATCTTCAGAGGGCGCAACCTGTGCTTCTTTCTCACCATCTTCATGCCTATTATGAGATGCTTAAAAGGGATAGGGAGCGATTTTTATATACCCTAAAGGCATGTAATGTGCTTCCTCTGGGTAGCGCTGCCCTTGCTGGAACCCCATTTCCTATAAATAGGGATTTGGTGGCAAGGGAACTCAGGATGGATGCCATATCCTCAAACAGTATGGATGCAGTAAGTGATAGGGATTTTGCACTTGACTTTCTCTACAGTTGCGCAGTCCTTATGATGCACCTAAGTAGATTCTCTGAAGAGCTAATTCTATGGTCAACTCAGGAGTTTGGATTTGTGGAACTGCCTGATAGCCTGAGCACCGGAAGCAGCATTATGCCTCAGAAAAAGAATCCAGATATTGTGGAACTCATCAGGGCAAAGACCGGAAGAGTGTATGGGAACCTTATATCCTTACTTACCACCATGAAGGCACTTCCTCTTACATACAATAAAGATATGCAGGAAGACAAAGAATGCGTCTTTGACAGCTTGGATACGGTTAAGGGATGTCTTGAGATGATGACAATTCTGATTTCCAAGATCAGATTCAAGGAAGATAGGCTTAAAGAGGTATCTACTAAGGGATATCTGCTGGCTACAGACTTGGCGGATTACCTGGTTTACAAAGGGGTGACATTTAGATCTGCCCATGAGATTACAGGAAGGATTGTCTTGTATGCCATGGATAAGGGGAAGGAATTGGATGAGCTGACATTGGAAGAGTTTTTGCAGTTTTCCAGAAAGATAGAGGATGATATCTATGATTGGCTTGATATACATAAATCCATTGAGAGAAAGAGGCTTCCTGGTGGAACATCTATGGAGACTGTAAAGAGGAATCTTTTAGAGGCAGAGAAGGAGATATCATCTTGAAAAGATGGCTTCTTTTTTCTGTATGCATCACTATCTTTTTCATATTCTGTCTTTCTGGGTGCGGGAAAAAGGCACCCCCATATATAAAAAAGATCACTTCCCTATCTTTTATAAAGGACTAATAGAGAGATGCATCATTTTATCTACAGAGGGCAAGATCTATATTGTGAGGATGTAAGGATAGAAGATATTGTAAAAGAGGTGGGAACCCCCCTCTATATCTACTCCCATGAGACCCTGTGCAGGCATTTCAGGGCATTTGATGGGGCATTTTCAGATATGGATCATCTTACCTGTTTTTCTGTCAAATCCAACTCTAATATTGCCATACTGAGACTATTTGCAAATGAGGGAGGAGGAGCAGATATTGTATCTGCTGGTGAACTCTTTAGGTGTGTCAAGGCAGGGGTTCCAATGGAAAGGATAGTATATTCAGGGGTGGGAAAGAGCAGAAAAGATTTGGAATATGCAATAGGACATGGGATATTGATGTTTAATGTGGAATCGGAACAGGAGCTCTTCAACCTAAATAGGGTTGCTGAAAGGATGGGGAAAAAGGTGATGATTTCCTTAAGGGTAAATCCAGACATAGATCCCAAGACCCATCCCTATATCTCCACTGGCCTGAGGGAAAATAAGTTTGGTATTCCCATAGCCGATGCTCCTGATCTCTATATGAAGGCATATGATCTAAATAATCTTATACCGATAGGTGTCTCTTGTCATATAGGAAGTCAACTTACAGAGCTTACCCCTTTTTTAGAGGCACTGGAAAGACTGTTAGAGCTTATAAGATATCTGAAAAGCAACGGGCTCCATATAAGATACTTAGACATTGGTGGTGGGCTTGGCATAAGATATCAAGATGAAGATCCTCCCCATCCAAAGGAATATGCCCATGCCATTAAAGAGAAGATTTCAAGTGAAGGGCTTGTCCTCATTTTGGAGCCAGGCAGGGTTATAGTGGGAAATGCAGGGATCCTTGTAACCAAGGTGCTATATAGAAAGAGAACACCTGAGGGAAAAAATTTTATAATAGTTGATGCTGCTATGAACGATCTTATAAGACCTGCCTTATATGGATCCTATCACGGAATACAGCCTATAAAGAGAGGGCCTGATAAGAGGATGATAAAGGCAGATGTGGTAGGTCCTATATGTGAGTCCGGTGACTTTCTTGCAAGAGACAGGGAGATTGAAGACATTGAGGTGGGTCAATACCTTGCAATTATGAGTGCAGGTGCCTATGGATTTACCATGTCATCCAATTACAATTCCAGGTGCAGGGTTCCAGAGATCATGGTTAAGGGCGATAGTTTCTTCATTATAAGAAAGAGGGAGGCATTTGAAGACCTTATAAGGGGTGAGGAGATACCCCCGTTTCTTTTAGGAGAGTGATATGGATATAGATGGCCTTGAATTTTGGAAGATGAGTGGAAGTGGAAATGACTTTATCATTATTGACAATCGTAAGGGCATAATAGGAGAGAATGAGAGAAGACTGTTAGTTGAAAGACTTTGCAGGAGAAGAGTGTCTGTGGGTGCAGATGGCCTTATATTTGTAGAGAGATCAGAGGATCTGGATTTTTCATGGCGTTTCTTTAATTCTGACGGGAGCGAGGTGGAAATGTGTGGTAATGGGAGCAGGTGTGTGGCACGTTTTGCATATCTTAACGGGATTGCGCCAAATAAAATGACATTTAAGACCCTTGCAGGCCCCATATCTGCTGAAGTGTTTGGAAAGAGGGTAAAGGTGCTGATGCCAAAGCCAAAGGGATTAAGATTGGGTATGGAATTGAGGGTAAACGACAGAAAGATAACAGGTGATTTTATAAATACCGGTGTTCCCCACTTTGTAGTGGAGGTGGAGCAATTGGATGAATATCCTGTCTATGAAAGGGGTAAGGCAGTAAGGTATCATCCAAGCTTTGAACCAGATGGCACAAATGCGGATTTTTTCCATTTAGATGAGGGCAAAAACATTGTGTATCTTAGGACATATGAAAGGGGAGTGGAGGAGGAGACCTTAGCCTGTGGGACAGGTGCAATTGCAACTGCCCTGATCTGTAATATAAGAAGAGGTCTAAATTCGCCCATAAGTGTAAGAACCCGAAGCGGGGAGGATCTTAAGATACACTTTTTAAAGGAAGGTGATGAATTTAGAAAGGTATGGCTTGAAGGGGATACAACTCTTGTATATATTGGCAGATTAAACAATGAAGCAATCTTATAATAAGGGCATCTTTTAGCCCTTAGAAAGGAGAGAGGATATGTTTAAAGGATCTATTGTAGCAATTGTTACACCATTTAAGGATGGCAAAGTAGATGAGGAAAGCTTCAGAGAGCTCATAGAATTTCAAATAGAAAATGGCACATCTGCCATAGTGCCCTGTGGAACTACTGGAGAGTCTGCCACCTTGAGCGTGGAAGAGCATGAAAAGGTAATAGAGATCACGGTAGATGCAGTAAAAGGCAGGGTACCGGTTATTGCTGGCACAGGTGCCAATAGCACTCAGGAGGCAATAGAGCTTACTCAGCATGCAAAGAAGGCAGGGGCTGATGCCACCCTGCAGGTGGTTCCATATTACAATAAACCCACCCAAGAAGGGCTATACCAGCATTTTAAGACAATAGCAAAGGAAGCACCTCTTCCTCAGGTCCTCTACAATATACCGGGCAGAACCGGTCTGAATATGCTACCTGAGACAGTGGCAAGGCTTGCAGAGCTTCCAGAGGTGGTTGCCATTAAGGAGGCATCGGGAAATCTGGCTCAGATGGCAGAGATTGTGGAGCTTGCAGGAGATAAGATAACACTCCTTTCAGGAGATGATAATCTTACACTACCTGTGCTTGCTATTGGTGGCCAGGGGGTGGTTTCAGTGGTAGCCAATATTGTGCCAAAGGAGAATGCAGAGATGATTGATGCCTGGGATAGGGGAGACTATGGAAAGGCAAAAGAGCTGTATTACCGGTTACTTCCACTTTGCAAGGCCATGTTTTATGAAACAAATCCCATACCAGTAAAGACGGCACTATCTATGATGGGTAAGATCTCTGAAGAGATTAGACTTCCCCTCTATAAGATGTCTGATTCCAATAGAGAGAGATTAAGAAAGGTATTAAAAGACTTTGGTCTTATTAAGGAGTAGGGAGGAGACGGTTATGTTAAAGGCTTTAGTTGCAGGTGCTGCAGGTAAGATGGGAGGGAAGATAATACAGATGATTGATACAAGTCAGGATGTGGAACTCGCTGGTGCCTTTGAAAGACCAGACCATCCCTCTGTGGGAAAGGATGCTGGTGAAGTTGCAGGAGTGGGAAAGAGGGGGGTGATAATAAGTGGTGATCTTTCAGAGATTATTGAAGGGGGTGAAGTGGTAATAGATTTTACTGCTCCAGATGCAACACTCAGAAACATTGAGCTATGCGCTCAGCGAAGAAGACCCATAGTAATTGGAACAACGGGTATAGGAGATGAGGGGATCAGAAAGATTGAAGAATACTCCAAGGATATTGCATGTGTCATGGCTCCTAATATGAGTGTGGGGGTGAATGTGGTATTTAAGATTGTAAGAGAGATGGCGCTAATCCTTGGGAAGGACTTTGATATAGAGATCTTAGAGATACACCACAATCTCAAAAAGGATGCCCCAAGCGGAACGGCCCTTAAGATCGGAAAGATAATTGCAGAGGCATTGGATAGAGACTTTGATAAGGTAGCTGTATTTGAGAGAAAGGGATTTACAGGAAAGAGGAGTCATGAAGAGATAGGGATTCAGTCATTGAGAGCAGGAGATATCACTGGTGACCATATGATCCTCTTTGGAGGGACAGGAGAGAGAATAGAGCTTATCCATCGCTCACATGGAAGGGAGAATTTTGCAAAAGGTGCTTTGATGGCAGCCAAGTGGGTGGTTCAAAGGTCACCCGGGCTCTATGATATGTGGGATGTATTGGGTCTTAGGTAATATGAGTGTGGGGGTTATGAGTGATGATTGAGGTAGCTGAAAGGCTTAAAAGATTACCTCCATATCTATTTAAAGAGATAGACAGGAAAAAGGAAGAGCTAAGGGCAAAGGGTGTGGATATAATCGATCTGGGAGTGGGGGATCCTGATATTCCCACCCCATCCCATATAGTTGAGGCCATGTCTGAGGCAATAAGAGATGCAAAAAATCATAGATATCCATCCTATGAGGGTATGAAAGAGTTTAGAGAGGCTGTGGCAAGATGGTATAAGAGAAGATTCGGTGTGGAGCTTGACCCTGAAACAGAGGTCCTGGCACTCATTGGTAGCAAGGAAGGAATTGCCCATCTTCCTCTGGCCTTTCTAAATCCTGGTGATATGGCATTGGTTCCATCTCCTGCATATCCCGTATATGGCATCTCTACCATATTTGCGGGGGCTGAGCCAGTGGTGATGCCTCTTCTTAAAGAAAACGATTTTAGACCCACTTTGAGTGATATACCTCAGGATGTCTTAAAGAAAGCGAAGATAATGTTTTTAAACTATCCTAATAACCCCACATCCACATGTGTGGATCTGGATTTTTTTAAAGAAATAGTTGAATTTGCTACTAAAAATAGGATCTTGGTATGCCATGATGCCGCATATACTGAAATTTCATTTGATGGATATTCTGCTCCCAGCTTTCTTCAGGTAGAGGGGGCAAAGGAGGTGGGTATTGAATTCCACTCACTTTCTAAGACATATAATATGACAGGATGGAGAATAGGATTTGCAGTGGGAAACAGTGAAGCCATAGGGGCACTGGGAAGAGTGAAGAGCAATATTGACTCTGGTGTATTTCAGGCCATACAGAGGGCAGCAATTGCAGCCCTTGATGGAGATCAGAGCTGTGTCAGTGAGATATGCGGTATCTATAAGGAGAGAAGGGATCTGATGGTAAATGCCCTTAAAGAGATTGGGTTTGATCTAATTATCCCAAAGGCCACATTTTACCTATGGATAGACACTCCAAAAGGATTGGATTCCCAGGAGATGACCAAGAGATTTTTGGATATAGGTGTGGTGGTAACTCCGGGAATAGGTTTTGGAAAGGAAGGGGATGGATATGTGCGTATGGCACTTACACAGGGAATTGATCGTCTTAAAGAGGCACTTGATAGAATAAAGGGCATGGCTCTTTGATTTAATGAAGGATATATATATCGGAATAGGTTCAAACTTAGGGGATAGGTTAGGGAATTGTAATAGGGCAGTAAAAGAGATATTGGCATATCCTCATATAGAATTTAAGAGATTATCCCCATGGTATCTTACAGAGCCAATTGGTATGATATCTGATAGATGGTTTGTAAATGGGGTATTATCTATTAAGAGCCATATATCGGCTTTGGAACTTTTGAAGATTCTATCACGTATTGAGATCAATATGGGACGAAAAAGGGATAAAGGGAACAGATACCAATCCAGAACAATAGATCTGGATATCCTCTTTTATGGTATGGATATTATAAATAAGCCAGAGCTTAAGATACCTCATCCTGAGATAAAGAGGAGAAGATTTGTATTAAAGCCCCTATCTGATATTTCTCCCATGCTTAAACATCCTTTGGAAGGACTTACGGTCAAAGAGATGTTGGAGAATGTCAAAGCAAAAGGTCAGGCAGTTTTTTTGCTTACAAAGGAGTTAGAGCTTTGATCAGACTTATAGTAATTTTTGTAATATCGTATGTCATATATAGATACATAAAGAGGCTATTTTCACCTACTGATAAGAGTGAGAGGATTACCGATTCTGAAAGTGCGGATGAGATGGTTCAGGATCCATACTGTAAGGTCTATATACCTAAGCACAGGGCCATATCCATGAATATAGATGGTAAAGAACTATTTTTCTGCAGTAGAGAATGTGCGCAGAGATATATAAGAGAAAAGAATTAATGGTAAGGAGGTGGCGATGAAATTCTTTATTGATACTGCCAACTTGGATGAGATAAGAAAGGCAAATGCTTTGGGCCTATTAGACGGTGTTACCACCAACCCCACACTAATATCAAGAGAGGGCCGCAATTTTAAGGAGCTTCTCAAAGAGATATGTGATATAGTTAAAGGCCCAGTGAGCGCAGAAGTGGTTGCTACTGATACAGAGGGGATGGTAGAGGAGGCCAGAGAGCTTGCAAGCCTATCCCCAAATATGGTAATAAAGATACCACTTATTGAAGATGGTATCAGGGCGGTTAAGATACTTTCAGGTGAAGGTATTAAGACAAATGTGACATTGTGTTTTTCTCCTATTCAGGCACTTATGGCAGCAAAGGCAGGGGCCACATATATAAGCCCCTTTGTGGGAAGGCTTGACGATATAAGCCACAGAGGTATGGAACTGGTGGAGCAGATAATTGCCATCTATGAAAACTATGGATTTGAGACAGAGGTGATAGTTGCCAGTATCAGAAACCCCTTACATGTCCTACAGGCAGCCCTTATGGGTGCCCATATTGCAACTATACCCTTTAAGGTAATGGAGCAATTGATTAGACATCCACTTACAGATATAGGCCTTGAAAAGTTCTTGAAAGATTGGGAAAAGATGAAAGATGTATCTGGGAAGGAGAAATAGAGGTCTCTTACTTATACCTGCCCTTTTGATACTACTATATGCCAATACAGTCAGTGCAGATATATACCGCTATAGGGATGAAAACGGGATATGGCATTATACCAATATAAAGACAGATGAGAGATATGAATTGTTTATAAGGACAATGCCTTCCCATGAAGATGTCAGCGGATTCCCCTATGAGCATATCATACGGAGGGCTTCAGAGAGATATGATCTGGATCCTTTTCTTCTCCTTGCCGTTATTAAGGCAGAATCTGGTTTTAGGCCCTATGCCATATCCTCAAAAGGTGCAAGGGGTTTGATGCAGCTTATGCCAGAGACAATTGAAGAGATGAATATTAGAGATCCATTTGATCCAGAAGAGAACATATATGGGGGGGCCAGATATCTGAAGATGCTTTTGGAGATATTTGGAGATGAGCTCCTTGCACTTGCAGCATATAATGCAGGTATTGAGAAGGTAAAGATGTATAATGGAATCCCACCCTATCCAGAGACAAGACAGTTTATCTTAAGGGTGCTGAGATACTATAGACTCTTTAAGGAGAGGGGATCTTAAATTGTCATACAAGAGGATCTATCCACAGCTCTTCATAAGCCCTCTTCTTAGGATGATAGAGAGGTTCTTTATAGATCATAAAAGGATAGAAGAGAAGAGGCCTATTAGCCTTCCCAATAGACTAACTGTTCTCAGATTGACAAGTATCCCTTTGGTGCTTCTGTTTCTATCAATTGAAGGAAGGGTAGGGAGCTTTTTTGCCGCATTCTTCTTTTCTCTGGCATTTCTAACAGATATTCTGGATGGATTTATTGCAAGAAGATATCAGAGTGTAACAGCGCTTGGGAAGTTTCTGGACCCCCTTGCAGATAAGTTGCTTGTGATAGTAACTCTCATTAAGCTTTTAGAACTTCAGAGGGTTCCAGGATGGATCGTTATATTGATGGTAATAAGAGAGCTCATCATCACTGGTCTAAGGGGTATTGCTGCAAAGGAAGGAGTTATAATACAGGCAAATAGATTTGGAAAATATAAGACCACTATTCAGGCCATATCCATTACTGCACTCTGCCTCCACTATGAATTTTTGGGAATGGATTTTCATCGGATAGGGATAGCTACCTTATGGATAGCACTTATATTTACATTGGGATCTGGCATAATATACATATTTAAGGTAAGATCCCTGTTTTTTGAGAGCAATTAATATTTAGGTTTTTTATTGACAAATAGAGTTTTGGGGTTAAAATAATTTATATGAAATGTAAAGAGGCGGGAATAGCTCAGTGGTAGAGCACCACGTTGCCAACGTGGTGGTCGCGGGTTCGAGTCCCGTTTCCCGCTCCAGAGGCGGCATAGCCAAGTGGTAAGGCAGCGGTCTGCAAAACCGCTATTCACCGGTTCGAATCCGGTTGCCGCCTCCAATGGAATATAAAAGAGGGTTAGTTGAAAAGCTAACCCTCTTTTTTATCGACTTGAGAATCTGGATAGGGATATAATATATAACTTAATCTCATGCATAAATTGAGGTAGGTATGACAATAAAGAGCCTTTACAGACCGGGCGATATGATTTCAGCCTTAAACGGTGATATAGGAATGGTCTTATCTCCAGATCAATTTAGAAGGATAAAGGGCAGGTTGAGGCAAGGGAAGAGGCTGGGTGCCTTTTTTGCTCCAGGCTGCTGTGACAATCCCGATTATATCACAAAGATTCCCGTGATCTTTAGAGACGGCTCCTATAATATGATGAGATCCATGAATATCAAAAAAAGGGAAGATATATCTGAAGATATAATTCAAGAGATAAGGAGAATAATAGATAAAGGAGGATGAGGAGATGTCAGAGTGTATCTTTTGTAAGATTGTAAAGGGTGAAATCCCAGCAGTTGTAGTATATGAGGACGAAAAGGTTATGGCATTTGAAGATATTAATCCCATCTCTCAAGGACATACCCTTATTATTCCTAAAAGCCATGCAGAGAATCTTTGGGAGATCCCGGAGGAGGACCTCACCGCAATCCACATAGCCTCTAAGAAGGTTGGAAAGGCCATAATGAATGCATTAAATGCCACTGGAATTGCCCTACTTCAGTTAAATGGAAAAGGGGCAAACCAGGTGATCATGCACTACCATCTCCATCTGATACCCAGATTGGAGGGAACTCCACCACTTCCAGTAAGCAGCTGGGAGTTGAAATCTGGCAATATGGATGAAATTAAGAAGATAGCTGAAAAGATAAAGGCACAATTACGTTAAACCCGAATTATGCAAGTAATTCGGGTTTATAAAAGTAAATGTTTCTTTTCTGTCTTTAAGCACTTATCATTTTGGTGATTTTTAATCTGGGGTTTGGGGCGTAAGCCCCAAAGTAAATCACGGATATTTGCGAAATCCGGGTTAATTGCACTATTCCACAAGCTCCACATTCCAGTAAAGATAGTCCATCCAGCTCTGTGGAATATTTTTAAACCCGATGGTGATCTTTAGAGCAGGAACCCATGTGGGGCGTGTGGGCTTTTTAAGCAGTTTCATACCGGCCTCTTGAGGAGTCTTTCCTCCCTTCTTTCTGTTGCACTCAATGCAACATGTCACGATATTTTCCCATTCTGTCTTTCCACCTCTGGATTTGGGAATGATATGATCATAGGTCAATTCCTCTGTAGGGAATTGCCTACCGCAATACTGGCAGGTATATCTGTCTCTCAGGTAGATATTTTGCCTTGAAAACTTAACAGGTCTTGGAGGCCTTCTTACAAACTTAAGTAACCTCACCACAGAGGGTAGCTTGATCTTAAAACTTACTGCCCTTATCTCCTTATTGTATTCCTCTACCACCTCCACCTTTCCTAAAAAGAGCATGGTGATGGCCTTTTTCCAGTTAATTATCTTAAGAGGCTCATAGGTGATATTAAGGAGAAGGACATGTTCCATTTTCCACCCCCTCAATAAAGATACCAAACATACCTCATCTTTTCTAATTTTTCAATAAAAAAATGGTCTTTAACCCTCTTTAGCAATGATAATATCCAAACTCTTGGGACCGTGGATACCCAATATAAGAGTAAGTTCTATATCAGCGGTCTTACTTGGGCCAGATATAAAGGTCATACAACTATCGACACATCTCTTATCTTTAAATACCTCATTAATAGATTCTACAATCCTGGATGAGGGAAGGATAGCGATATGGTGGGGTGGAATAAGTGAGGTGATCCTTTCCATCCCTTTCCTGGATTCAAGAACCACTGAACCATTTTCGCTTATGCCATAGAGGCATTCTGTTATGCCTGTATCAGCCTCTGAAAGTTCGTTAAAAAGGGCCTTTCTATCTCCTTTATATATCTGTGAAGGCAGAATGCTTTGTATCTGTTCCGTCTCTAAGATATGGAAAAGATCCATATCCTTTAAGAGCCTGCTTTCCCATAATATCACCTTTTTTGTATTTTCCCGTCTGAGGACTGAAATGACCTTACTTTTTGCATCTTCCATATCTTTAGCTATCCAGGCCCTACCTCCAATCTTTTCAACCTCTTCTTTAAATCTCTCAATACGGTAATCATTCATAATCTCAATTTCCAATCAACATCCTGATACGCTCTCTTGTAAGCTCCATCAATCTATCTATATCCCTGCGAGAAAATCTCTTGGAATCTATAGGGGAGCCAAAGCCTATGGAAAATCTCCCTTTCCTCAATCTCAATCTACCCTTTGAAGCTATCTTTGCACTTCCACTTATCCCGATGGGAACAATTTCTGCACCTGTCTTTATGGCCAATTTAAAGCCCCCCTTTTTAAATGGGAGTAAAGATCCATCGGGGCTCCTAGTCCCTTCAGGAAAGATGAGCAGAGATATGCCCTGATGGAGCTTTTCTGAGGCCTCTTTAAGCGATCTGAGAGCTGCCCTTGGGTTTTCCCTGTCAATACCTATGTATCCCACCTTTTTCATGGCATATCCCAGAAGGGGTATCTCCATAAGCTCTTTTTTCATGATAAAACGAAAGTCATGGGGAAGATATGCCAAAAGGGCAAATATATCAAAATAGCTCTGGTGGTTTGTCATAAATATCTTGGCTTTTTTCAGATCCCTGTTGATCTTACCCCGGAGTTCCACCTCAATCCCCAATATCTTTGCCACAACTAAGATCATCTTAGCCCATGGAACAGCAGCCCATCTATGAATGAAACTGCCATTCTTATCAAAGATAGAAAGAAAAAGCCCCCACCAGCACATATATAGGGTATGAAATATAATAAAGATATAGAGAAGCACAGCTCTCATATTAGTGTTTTGTATTAAATCCTTTTTGAAGTTGAAAAGCAATCTTTCTATTCATCTCACGCAGAATTGACTCTGAATTTAATCCCAAGGCTTTTGAAAGGAAAGATAGATAAAATAGCAATCTGCCTATTAGCTCTGCGATCTTTTCATCATCCCTTTCTTCTTCAAGAATCAGGCCATTTAATGTGCCAAGATCCTTTCTGATATGCTCCATGATCTCCTTTACACCCAAATCAAATATTCCCGCTGATTTCCCTCTCTCTGCTATACGGTGTGCCCAGAGTAATGCAGGAAGTGAAGAGGGGATTCCAGAAAAAGGGTCTTTCTTCCCCTTCTCCTTCCTCTTTATCTTATGCCAATTGTCTATGACCTCTTCAGGTCCACGAACCTTCTTGTTTCCAAACACATGGGGATGTCTTCTTATCATCTTTTCAGCGATATTCTTTAGCACATCCTCTAAGGTAAATTCATTATTTTCCTCTGAGACCTTAGATATAAAGATTATATGAAAGAGTAGATCTCCAAGCTCTTTGCATAACTCATTAACATCTTGTCTTTCTATGGCATCAAGGACCTCATATGCTTCTTCCAGGAGATACATCCTCAGTGTCTCTTTTGTCTGAAGTCTATCCCAGGGGCATCCCTTAGGACTTCTAAGGGTTGATACAATTCCATAAAGCGTCCAAAATCCCTCTTTTATAGAAGCCTCTTTATTGTGGTTTCTGCCTTTCATCTCTTTTTTTCAATCTCTTTAATCTCTTCAGGAAGCCTCTTTTTAAGAAGCTCTAAGTGGTGTGGAGAGAAGAGGGTAACCATGGATTTATAGGATTTGATTACCAAAGGAGCAAGGGCAGATCTCTTTAGTATGGGTGAATCTGAAGGTAGGAGTACACTTATAACCACTATCCCAAGATATACCAATAGTATCCCTTTTATTGTAGCAAGAGCTCCTCCCAAAATCCTGTCAATACCTCCTAAATATACTCTTTTTACAAGATCTCTTATTAGAAGACCAATCAGATTAGATATGGCAACTACCGAAAAGAATATTATTGAAAAGCTGATAAGATTTAGAAAAGGCACCCGTTTAAGGTATGGGGATATTATGTCTACAAGCCATGGATAGGATCTGTAAGAGATTATAAGAGCTGCAATTATTCCCAAAAGCAAGGCCATCTCTCTTATAAATCCCCGCAAAAGCCCTTTTATGGCAAGAAATACTATCACAATTATTATGGCAATATCTAATGGATTCATATTCTCTTATTGAGACCTTTGGATAACCCCGTTTTACACTGGGGGTTACACCCCCCTCCAGGTCGGATGACCCTCCGGGTCGGAGACCAGACCCCCAAAAATTAACTTTAAATAACCCATAATTACAGCTTTTTTCTGAGAGCTTTGAAAAATTCAAAGCTCTTTTATGGATTTGGATCTATCAGAGGCCGCACCTCTTTTACCCTAAAGCGGATAGCAGCCTTTATCATCTTAGCGGCTGCCTTACCTGCGGCAGATTCAATATTGCTCTTTATTTGATCAAAAAGGCCTCCTGATGTCTCTATATCTATGGCCTCAAGATAGATTCTTGCACCTTTCCACTCAGACGGTGTTTTACCCGGTTCCATAAGGATAAAAACCGCCTTTGGATTTTCCTTAAGATACTTAAAACTCCTGTTATTCCCAATTCCCATAACTACTGTATTTTCATCAATCATATATGGGGAGCCAAATACTGCAGCATTGACATCACCTTGTCTATTAGCTGTGCAAAGGGCACCAATTCTAGTTCTTTTATTAAACATCTCCATTAACTCTTTTCTGTCCATATAATTGCCCTCCAAAATTTTAGCTAAGGATATAGAAATAGACAAATGCATGTCAATTAAATATCTTAAAGGGATAAAGATTTTGCAATGCTCTAAAATCCCTTGACAATCAAGGGCTATAGTCATAAAAATCACAATAATCCCTTATATTTTCAACGGAGATCAATATGATGGAAGAGAAATCCCCCATAAAAGTGTTACTAATAGATGATGAAGAGACCTTAGTGGAGTATATGTCCAAAAGGCTGCTAAAGAAAGGTTTTACAGTTAGGGCTGCATTTTCAGGGGAAGAGGCTATTAAGATTGCAAAGGAAGAGAATTTTGATGTGGCCATAGTGGATCTTAAGATGCCAGGGATGGATGGGGTAACCACTCAGAAGGAGCTTCATAAGATTCAGCCATTTCTTCAGTGTATAGTACTAACTGGCCATGGTTCTCTAGATTCCGCATTAGAGAGTGGAAAGCAAGACGCCTTTATGTATCTCCTCAAACCTGTAGATTATGACACTCTGGTAGACGGTATATATAAGGCCTATGAGAAGAAGTTACAGCTTCAGGCAGAAAAGTTTAAGGAGAAGGTGGAGGAGATATATAAGTCAGGGCTTGGCCCAAAGGGGATAAAAAAGGCCATAGATGAATTAAGAAAGACTTATGGCATTGAATGATACTCTTTTTGAGATCAAGCTAAAAAAGCTAAGCCAAGAACTTGCAAGTCATAAGATTGAGCTCCAGCAGGTCAGAGGTTATCTTCAATGTATATTACAGAATTCCAATGACATGATATTTGCAACAGATGTGGATGGAATGCTGGTCTCTTTTAGCAAAGGGGGGGAGAAGATTTTAGGATATAGCTGGGACGAAGTGGCAGGAATGTTTATAAGTGAGCTGAGTGTAGAGCCTGAGAAATTTGAAGAGATGATGGAGATGGCAACAGCGAAGGGAAGCGCTGAAAGGGTGGAATTTCCTTTTAGGCATAAGAATGGTGATATCGTTTATTGTGATGTATATCTTATAACCCTAAATAATACAAAAGGTCAGAGGGTGGGAACAGTTGGAGTATGCAAGGATATAACAAAATGGAAGAAGTTACAGGATGAGTTAATCAGGATTGACAGACTGGTAGAAACTGGAAGGCTTGCATCTGGTATTGCACATGAGATAAACAATCCCCTTGCCATAATTAATGAGGCCACAGGATGGGCCCTGGATATATTGAACGATTCAGAGGAGATAAAGGGGAAGGATAGGGAGGAGTTAATAAGTACATTGAGAAAGATAGATGAACAGACCAGAAGATGTAGGACCATAACCCATCAGCTCTTGGGGTTTGTCAGGGATTCCAGGCCAGAGAGAAAGGAGATGGATCTTCAAAGCCTTCTTAGAGAGACGGTGGATTTTCTCATACCAGAGCTTAAACATACCTCTATTGAAGTCAGTTTTCATTTCTTAGAAGAGCCTATTCAGATCAGATCAGATCCAAGAATGATGGAGCAGATATTTGTAAATCTTTTAACCAATGCCATACATGCCATAAAAGAGAAGGGAAATGGAGATGGTAAGATAGATATCTATGTCCACAGAAGAGACTCTCAGATTCAGATAAGTATTCAGGATAATGGCATCGGTATCCCCGAAGACAATAAAGATAAGATATTCAGCCTATTTTTTACCACAAAACCACCAGGTAAAGGGACAGGATTGGGGCTTTCAATCTGTCAAGATATAATAAAGAAATTGGGAGGTAGCATTGATTTTAAAAGCGAATACGGTAAAGGAACCACTTTTACTGTAACTATCCCAGAGGCTTAAGGCTTAGGCAGATGAAGATGGATAGATAGGGTATGATCTCCAAGATATTGACATTCCTTTTGATGTTTGGTCTGTGGATTGTATTGTCTGGCAGATTTGACCCTTTTCATCTCTCCTTGGGAGTTATAGCTTCCTTAGGGATAAGCTATCTCTCCTCTGAGCTTCTCTTTGAAAGGGATTCAAAATTAAGCAGTATCTTTAAGGTCTTTTTCAGATTTCTGGCATATCTTCCCTATCTCTTTTATCAGATCTTTATTGCAAATCTACATGTCCTATATCTTGCCTTTCATCCCAGGATGAAAGAGCTTATTGATCCTAAGATTGTCCGTTTTCAGAGCAGACTAAAAAAGGAGCTTTCACTGGTGACACTTGCAAATTCAATAACACTTACTCCTGGCACCATCACAGTATTTGTCTCTATGGACGGCGCATTTAGGGTGCATGCAATTGATAAGAGATCCAGAGAAGATCTTCCAGGAGAGATGGAAGAGAGGATATTAAAGGTATTTGAAAGGGATTGAGATGGATGTAATATTTCTGATCTTTTCGATTTACATAGGAATTCTGATGCTTCTCTCCCTATACAGAGGTATCTTTGGCCCAACTGTGCTTGACAGACTCATCGGAGTGAATGCCATAGGAAGTAAGACCGTGGTATTACTTATTATAATTGGTATGATCTATGATAGAGTGGATATGTTTGTGGATATCAGTCTTGCTTATGCACTTCTGAACTTCATAGCGGTTATTGCAGCATCCCGCTATTTTCAAAAGCGTAAGGGCCTCCATGATGAGAGGTAGGATATGATCTTGGATGCCATAGTCATATCTCTATTTCTTATTGGGCTTATATTTTTTACAGGTGGAACGGTTGGTATTATCCGTTTCCCTGATTTTTATTCAAGACTTCACCCTGCCGGAAAGCTGGATACCATGGGATCACTATGCATTATGGTGGGGCTATCACTCTATAATCTTCACCACTTTACCCTTTCCAATGTGCTTATAAGCCTTAAGATAATGCTGATTGTGGTATTTGTGTTTTTATCAAGCCCCACTGCGGTTCATTCCATAGTGGATGCAGGGGTAAGAGCAGGGCTTGAGCCCTGGGAAAAGGGGTAGAAAACTCATGATCTGGCAACTGGATCTTCTGATCCTTACCCTGATTGTAATAACAGGTATTGGTGCAATAAATATTAAAGACCTTCTGGGTTCAGCCATACTATTTGGTGCATATAGCTTTTTGATGTGTTTGCTTTGGTCTATAATGGGGGCAGTGGATGTGGCCTTTACTGAGGCATCAGTAGGGGCAGGGGTAAGCACAGTATTTTTTGTGGCAGCGGTATTCCATACCACAAGGAGAACTAAGGACTGAAAAGGCTTGCATTAATAGTTGTAATTTTGACTGGTATACTTCTTATGTATGCCACGGTGGATTTTCCTCCTTGGGGAGATCCCAATTCCCCTGCAAGCCGTCATGTATCGCCCAGATACATTAAAAAGAGCGTTGAAGAGACAGGTGTTCCAAATATAGTGACTGCAGTTCTGGCTGATTATAGAGGGTATGATACCATGTTTGAAACAACTGTCATCTTTGGGGCAGGGGTTGTCTGTTTTTTCCTGCTTAGAGTATTTAAGAGAAGTCCACGAAAAGAGAGCCTCTATAGGCATCTCTTAACTGGACTTGTCATCAGGGTAAGGGAGGATATGGAAGAGGAGCTGGATCTTGAGGAATTTGAGAGAATAGATACCCTTTGGACCCCTTATGATCTGATATTAAAGACTGTCTGTAGAATTATGATTCCATTCATTCAGCTCTTTGCCCTATATGTTATTGCTCACGGCCATCACAGTCCTGGTGGAGGGTTTCAAGGGGGTGTGATACTGGGTGCAAGCTTTATACTGCTTGCCATATCCCATGATCTTAGGAGCATGTTAAAGCGGATGAAAGAGAAGCTGCATGCTGTTCTCTGTGCTGTAGGGGTGATGATATATGCGGGTGTTGGAGCAGTTTGTGTATTGCTGGGTTTCAATTTTTTGGATTATAAGGCTCTCTCTCCCTTACTCCATACCACTGCTGTTATGGCCAGGTCTTATGGAATCTTTATGGTTGAAGTTGGTGTTGGAATAGCGGTTATGGCAACTATGATCTGGATATACAACAATCTCTCATCTGAGGGAAGGTATGATGAGGGACTGTAGTTAAGCTGATATCAAGGGCGATATGTTTGAGCATATTATTCCTAAATATAACTATTGGATCTATATAACGCTTATGATGATTGGTCTCTATGCCATGATCTCCAAGAATAATCTGGTTAAAAAGATAATTGGCATGAACATATTTCAGACTGCTATTATCCTATTCTATGTCTCAATAGGGGCAAAGAGGGGGGCAACCATACCCATAATCGAGCATAGTCACGGACATGGAAT
>CBFDUE010000011.1:0-46038 GCA_965613025.1 uncultured bacterium | reverse complement strand
TTCAAGCAGAAGACGGCATACGAGATCATGCCTAGTCTCGTGGGCTCGGAGATGTGTATAAGAGACAGGGACAGAGACCTCTTAGAAAAGATTTGCGCAATGACCATCTTTGTCAATCTTGGAACTACAAGCTCATATATTATAGCTATTGGAAGTTCGGTTTTTATCTAAATGAATATCGTCAATTTACCAAAGTGGATTAATCTTGAGATATTTTGGCCTCCTACTCTGATCTTAAGGCAGTTTATGAGTATCCTCTATTTTAAGCATCTTATTAAATGGGATAGATTTGGGAAATGGCTGCTCAGACATTCTTTTAAATCCATACCAGTTGCTGCTGGGGCCTTAGGTATGGGATGCATAGGTTTCCCGGCACATCCTGCCTGGGAAGTAACTTCTGCATGTAATCTGAACTGTATCCACTGCCATGCCGCTGGAGGAAAACCCTCTAAGGACGAACTTACCACCTATGAGGCAAAAAAGTTAATTGATGAGCTGGCCAAAATTGATGAATTCAAGATGCTCGTCTACACAGGAGGTGAACCCCTTTTAAGGGCAGACATCTTTGAATTACTAAATCATTCTAAGGAAGCTGGTCTTACAAATGTAATTGCCACAAATGGAACACTGATCACTGAAGAAGTTGCATTTAAATTAAAAGAGGCAGGTGTCGTGGGAGTTGCCATTAGTCTGGATTCCGTAATCCCAGGTATTCATAATAAAATAAGGGCAAATCCAAAGGCATTTAATCTTGCCCTTAGAGGAATAAAGGCGGTGAAGGCAGCGGGAATTCTTTTACAAATTAACACAACAGCAATGGAGTATAATTATGAAAGTCTAAATGAACTGGTAGATTTTTCAGACAGATTGGGCTCTGGGATTATGCTAATGTATCAACTTGTCCCTGTTGGTAGAGGGAATGCCATTGAACCAGCCACTCTTAAAAAAAATAAAAATGAAAAGTTGCTAAGATTCCTGGCACAAAAACAAAAATCAATCTCAACTATTATAGAACCTGTAGCAGGTCCTCAATATTGGCCATATCTTATGAAAAAGAGAGGATACCAAGATGGAATATGGAAGAGATTAGCTGAAAAGCTCTTTCATGGCTGCACAGCAGGAAGAGGTTTTGTATATATTAAATCTAATGGCGATGTATGGCCATGCCCTTTTATAGAGATATCTGCGGGAAATGTAAAAGATAGGCCTTTTGATATAATTTGGAAAGATAGCGAAATTTTTTTAAAACTTCGGGATCGTGAAAATACCCTTAAAGGTAGATGCGGACATTGTGAATTTAGGAAAATCTGTGGAGGATGTAGGGGCAGGGCTTTAGCATATAATAATGACTATTTAGCAGAGGATCCATCCTGTTTTTTAGACTCTTGATTCCAACTAAAATGAAAAGACAAAAAGATATAATTTCAATGTTTGATAAGATATCGGAAAGATACGACATACTTAATCATATTCTTACAATTGGAATCGATAGAAAATGGAGAAGAGAATCATGTAAACTATCCCTTAAGGCCTTTAATAATGATCACATAGAGTATATCTTGGATGTAGCATGCGGTACAGGTGATATGTGTCTTCAATGGATTCAGGTATCAAAGTTCAAGGAGGTCAAGATCAATAAGATAATAGGTATTGATCCCTCTGAGAGGATGATAAAAAGGGGGCAAGATAAGATTTCAGGAGTGGATTTTATTAGAGGCTCTGCTTCATACTTGCCTTTTAAAAACGATTTTGCAGATATTTTGAGTATATCTTTTGGACTTAGGAATATTACAGACCGAAAAGAGGCCTTGAAAGAATTTTTCAGGGTTCTCAAACAAAATGGTCTATTAGTTGTCTTAGAATTCTTAAAAATAGAAGAATCATCTTTCAGATCAAGACTAATAATGTCTTATATAGGAAATATCTTGCCATTTATCGGAGGTCTTATCTCAAAAGATTATGATGCATATCTTTATCTTGCCACATCTATTCAACACTTCATTACACCTCAACTGTTATTGAAAGAGATAGAATCTTCTGGATTTAGGATATTATTATACAAGAGACTTTCCATGAGCATATCTACTTTAATAGTAGCTAAAAAGGAAGTAGGATAACCTTTATTTAATTTCTGGACAGTTTTCAGAACAGAAATTTTCAGTCTGTTCCTCTGGTGAGGTTATAAAATGTATACTTAATTTTTCCTCATTTTCCGTTAAACAAAGTTCAATTTCTCTTTTAACCTCTTCAGAAAAACCTACAAATTTCCTCTTATCTTCTCCATTTTCAATGAAAATTAAGGGAAGCCTAAGTTCCCCTTTTGATATATTTTTTATCTCCTCATAGTTAATCTTTAAGATTTCCTGAGAGAATAATTTTCCTAATCTGGAATTATTAAAAAGTTCCCTGCATATCCAATTACAGGTTTCTCGATCTCCCACTGGCTTTACGATTAGAGTGCAATTCTTTCTTACACATAGGTTTCTAAAATACTCCATTGCTTCTCTACAATGAGGACATTCCATGGAAGCATATAAAATTACCTTTTTTGCACCTGGATAAACTATTCCTGTCCTTTTAATATCCGGTGAAACTGGAGGAAAAAAATAGAAGTGTAAAGACAGAAATGAAGAGAGAATAATTAAAAAACTCTTTAACTTTAAATAAGTTCGCCTTGTTACCTCTACAATCAGCAGAGATGCTAAAATAAAAAATATTGCCAGACAAATATAACATGTTGCCTTTAAAACAAAAAACTGTATTATCTGGAGGTAAAGATCCAGACCAAATAAGACACAAAGAAAATAAAAAAAGTAATCAGATTTTTTGAATATTTTAAAAAATAAAAGAATTGTAAATGATAGAATTCCAAGGAAGGGTAGATAAATATTAAAGATGTTGGAATAAACTGAATCTTGAACTGACTCGCAACTTTTACATAAATCTCTTTCAAAATCAAAGAGAGAAACCAGTGAAAGGATTATCAGAGAAAAGATAAAAAAGGTTTCAGGATTGATTCTTAAATTTTTCAACCTTAATAACATAGGTTTTCTCCCGTGCTCTTTTTTTGTATGTATTAATTGGTCGGTCAAAGAGTCTTCCCTCACCCCATCTGAATTTACAAATTTCACATAATCATCTCCTGCAAAGAATCTCTATTTTCAGCTAATTTCCTATTCAGCATTGAGATCTTTGCATAACCCCTTTTTACACTGGGGGTTATACCTCCCTCCGGGTCGGAGACCAGACCCCTGTCATTGCGAGCGAAGCGAAGCAATCTCATACCTTTTATAGATTGCTTCGCAATGACAGATTCCATTTACAGCTTTTTTCTGAGAGCTTTGAATTTTTCAAAGCTCTCATAATGCATCAGATACCCCTGCCTCTTCAAAGGTGGCCATCTCATTATATATCCTTACACCAGCTTCTACAAGCCATATACCAAGAGCGGCACCTGTTCCCTCTCCCAGTCTCATATCCATATCCAAAATGGGTCTAAGGCCCAGATACTCAAGCATGTCTCTATGACCTGACTCTGCTGAACAATGGGATGCAAACATATAATCTTTTACATAAGGGCATAAGGCATGGGCAATGAGCGCACCTGCTGTGGAGATAAAGCCATCTATCACCACAGGAATCCTATTTTTAGATGCACCCAATATCAGCCCTGCAATTGCACCAATTTCAAGCCCCCCTACCTTACTTAGCACACCTATAGGATCTTTGGGATCAGGATTGTGAATATTTATAGCTCTTTCAATAACTTCAATCTTTCTCTTAAGCTTATCATCACTAATGCCTGTTCCCCTTCCAGTGATTCTTTTAATAGGATTTTTGGTATAGACAGCAGCTATTGCACTTGAAGGGGTGGTATTTCCTATTCCCATATCACCTGTTCCCAATATATCGTATCCTTTTAAGGCATATTCATCTGAAAGCTCAATTCCTGTCTCCAAAGCCTTTACTGCCTCTTCCCTTTCCATTGCACTGCCTTTTAGGAAATTTTGAGTGCCATATCTTATCTTCATTATTTTAAGGCCTGGAAGGTCTCCAAAATCATAATCCACCCCTACATCCACAACCACCACATCTGCTCCTGCATGTCTGGAGAGCACATTGATTCCTGCTCCTCCGTTTAAGAAATTAAATACCATCTGGGCTGTAACCTCCTTTGGATAGGCAGAGACACCCTCTTCAGTAATTCCATGATCTGCCGCAAAGGTAAATATGGCCTTTTTTGACAAAGTTGGCATCTCCTGTTGTCTTATTGCCACTACTTGAGCTGCAAACTCTTCAAGCCTTCCCAAGCTACCAACAGGCTTTGTAAGTGAGTTAAGCCTATTTCTGGCCCTTTCAATCCAAAGCTGGTCTACCGGTCTTATTTTCTCTATGGTCTCTTTGAGCATGTCAATACCTCCCTTTATAAGATAAGAGGCCCTTTTAGAGATTTTGGGCCTCTTAATGTCTTTACAGGATTCATAATATGCTTATGCTGCAAGATGCTTATAGAGGTTAAATCTTTCCATTACCTCTTTTTCCGCCTTTTTAAACAGCTCTTCTGCCTTGTCAGGAAATGTTCTTGTAAGAGCAGAAAATCTTATCTCACCCATTAGGAATTCTCTAAAGTCACCCTTAGGATCCTTGGAGTCCAGCACAAATGGATTTTCTCCCTTCTCTGCCCTTCTTGGATCAAAGCGATACAGGATCCAATAGCCACACTCCACAGCCCTCTTTTCCTCTTCCTGGCTTTTTCCCATATCTATACCATGATTTATACAAGGGGCATAGGCAATAATAAGTGAGGGGCCTCTATAGCTTTCTGCTTCCACAATAGCCTTTAATAACTGGTTCTTATTGGCACCCATAGCCACTGAAGCCACATAGACATACCCATATGTCATGGCCATCCTTCCAAGATCCTTCTTTCTAAAAGGCTTACCTGAAGAGGCAAACTTAGCGACCGCTCCTGTAGGTGTGGACTTAGAGGATTGTCCACCTGTATTGGAATACACTTCAGTATCCAAAACTAAGAGATTTACATCCCTTCCCATGGCAAGTACATGATCAAGCCCTCCAAAACCTATATCATAGGCCCAGCCGTCTCCACCTATAATCCAGATGGACTTTTTAGTGATATAATCTGTCATATTAAGGATACTGTATAGCACAGGAGGGGTGGAATCACCTCTTCTGACAATCTCATCATGGATAAGATCTTCTATCTTAAATCTTAACTCCTTAGTCCTTTCTCCATCATAGAAGTTTCTTATCCACTCAGAAAGGATCTCCCTTAACTCTTCTGATATATCGCTCTCTATGGCTTCCTGGACAAATTCCTTTAGCCTTTCTCTTCTCTGCGAAACCCCTAATTCAATTCCAAAACCAAATTCTGCATTATCTTCAAACAGGCTATTTGCCCAGGCAGGACCAAATCCCTTATCATTTACCGTATAAGGACAACTGGGGGCTGAGCCTCCATATATGGAGCTACAGCCTGTGGCATTGGCAATGATCATCCTGTCTCCAAATAGCTGAGTAATAAGCTTTATATAGGGTGTCTCTCCGCATCCTGCACATGCACCAGAGAATTCAAAAAGGGGTCTTCTAAATTGTGAACCTTTAACAGATGTAGGAGGCATGGGAACCTCTATTTCAGGAAGGGTAAGGGAAAAACGGTGATTTTCCACCTCTTTTGGAATCTGACTCTGAAGCGGTTTCATAACCAGTGCCTTTTTCTTAGCAGGGCAGACCTCCACACAGCTTCCACAGCCTGTACAATCCAGGGGACTTATCTGAATTCTGAACTTAAGTCCTTGAAGCTCTTTACCCTTTGCATCCAGGACCACAAAATCCGATGGCGCATCTTTAAGATCTTCTGGTTTTGCAAGCACAGGTCTTATCGCTGCATGAGGACATACAAATGAGCATTGATTACACTGGATACAGTTTTCAGGGATCCATTCAGGAACATTAATAGCAACACCCCTCTTTTCATATTGGGTGGTGGCTGTAGGGAATATACCGTCTGGGCTAAAATAGCTTACTGGGAGGCTATCCCCTTTTTGCATAAGCATAGGTCTCATAACTTTTTGCACAAATTCTGGCTCTTCCTCTGCTTTAAAATAGATATCCAGCTCAGTTCTTTCCCATGAGCTTGGCACATCTATTTCTTCAATAGCATCTAATGCCCTATCTACGGCCTCTGTATTCATTCTTACAATTTCATCTCCTTTTTTACCGTATGTCTTTCGAATAGCATCTTTAATAAGACTTATGGCCTCATCAATAGGAATTACCTCTGTTATCTTAAAGAATGCAGCCTGCATTATGATATTTATCCTTCCCCCTAAGCCCAGTTCTTGTGCTATCTTTACAGCATCAATATTATAAAACTTGAGCTTCTTAGACGCGATAGTCCTTTTCATATGCGGAGGTAGCTCCCTTTCCATATCCTCTAAGCTCCATGGAGAGTTTAGAAGAAAGGTTCCCCCCTCTTTTATCCCCTCTAAGATATCATAACTCTTTACAAAGGAGGGGTTATGACATGCAATAAAGTCTGCCTTTGTAACCAGATAGGGAGATTTTATTGGATGGGGTGAGAATCTCAGATGTGATATGGTAATTCCACCAGATTTTTTTGCATCATATGCAAAATATCCCTGAGCATATAGGTCTGTATTTTCGCCGATTATCTTTATTGAGTTCTTATTTGCACCAACTGTTCCATCCGCCCCAAGTCCCCAAAACTTACATCTTATGGTCCCTGGAGGAGAGGTATCAATCTCTTCATCCACCCTTAAAGAAGTGAATGTGACATCATCTTTAATCCCTACTGTAAAATGGTTCTTAGGATTCTTACCCTTGAGATTATCATATATGGCCTTTACCATAGAGGGGGTGAAGTCCTTACTTCCAAGCCCGTATCTGCCGCCCACTACATCAATCTCATCATCTCTTCCCTCTTTAATAGCAGTGCAAATGTCCTGATATAGTGGTTCTCCAAGTGCACCAGGTGATTTTGTTCTATCAAGCACTGCCACTTTTTTAGTAGATGAAGGAAGCACCTGTAGAAAATGCTCCTTAGAGAAAGGAAGATATAATCGAACCTTTATAAGACCTACTCTTTCGCCTTGTTTTAAGAGATAATTTACTGTCTCTTCTATCACATCACAACTGGATGCCATAGATACAATGATTCTCTCTGCTTCAGGATCACCCACATAATCAAAGAGGTTATAGCTTCTTCCAACTAATTCACTTACCTTTTCCATCTCTTCTTGAACGATATAGGGAACAGAAAAATAATAGGGATTACATGCTTCTCTGTTCTGGAAAAAGATATCAGGATTCTGTGCTGTTCCCCTCAATTGGGGATATTCAGGATTCATACATCTGCTTCTAAAGTGTTCAATACTTTCCCAATCCACAATCTTTGCCATCTCATCATAGGGGATTGTGTGTATCTTTTGTATCTCGCTGGATGTTCTAAATCCATCAAAGAAATGTAAAAAAGGAACACTTGATCTGATGCTAGAAAGATGCGAAACTAAAGCAAGATCCATTACCTCTTGAACAGAAGCAGAGGCAAGAAGTGCAAAACCGGTGTTCCTAACAGAATTTATATCTGAATGATCTCCAAATATGGAAAGGGCATGGGTTGCTACTGCCCTGGCCGATACATGGAAGACACCAGGCAGAAGTTCACCTCCAATCTTATACATATTGGGTATCATTAAAAGTAGGCCTTGAGATGCAGTAAATGTGGTTGCAAGGGCACCCGCTGCCAATGCCCCATGAACAGCTCCTGCAGCCCCTGCCTCTGATTGCATCTCTACCACCTTTAGGGGCTGGCCAAATATGTTTTTTCTTCCCTTTGCGGCCCATTCATCACAATACTCTCCCATGCTGCTTGAAGGAGTGATCGGATATATAGCAGCCACTTCACTCATGGCATATGCCACATATGCAGCGGCCTCATTGCCTTCCATAGTCTTTGTTCCATTATCCATACAGGCCTCCTTGAAAATTTAATTAGGGTAGTTTAATTATATCTCTATTAGTTTACAAGATAAAATTTTTATATATAGGTGTATTTAGTGAAACGTATCTATCCAGAGCAACCCATAGTGGCAGTGGGAGGAATCCTATTTAAAGAAGAGGAGTTGCTTTTAGTTAAGAGAAAGAATGAACCTTCAAAAGGGAAATGGTCCATTCCAGGAGGTGTAGTTGAAATTGGAGAAAGCCTTGAGGATGCCCTATTGAGAGAGATTATGGAAGAGACTGCTCTTGAGGTGGAGATAAAAGGACTTGTGGATATCTATCAAAATATTAAAAAGGATCCTCAGGGCAGAATAAGATTCCATTATGTAATAATTGACTATTGGGGGATAATAAGAGGAGGTGAGGTGATTCCCTCTTCAGATATTGAAGATGCTATCTTCTTATCTTTCTGGATGGTAAAAGATTTTGATATTTCACAAGATCTTAAAAAGATAATATACAGGGCAATAAGATGCTATGAAATGGGATGCAGAGATCTCTTCCAGTGGGGCCATGACCAATAGATAAAAAAGGCCTTTCCTTTGATATAGTTAAATGGCACATATCCCCAATATCTGCTATCATAGCTATGATCTCTATTATCACCCATTACAAAGTATTTATCAGCAGGAATCTTAAAAGGGCCGAAGCGTCTGCGAGTCAACTTATTAGGATTATCATCATAGTATCCATATCTATCCTCTATGGGTTTTCCATTAACTATTATCTTCTTTCCCACGATCTCTATGGTCTCTCCTGGTAATCCCATAACACGTTTTATAAAGTCCTTTTTTTTGTCTATGGGAAACTTAAATACCACAATATCCCCTCTCTTAGGTCTGGATATAGGAATGAGGGTCTTATCAATATATGGAATTTTCACTCCATAGATAAATTTATTTACAAGAATATGATCCCCTACCATAAGTGTAGGCTCCATAGAGCCTGAAGGGATCTTAAAGGCCTGAACCACAAATGTCCTTATAAATAAGGCCAAAATAATTGCAATAACTGCAGCTTCTACATACTCTCTAATAATTCCTTTTGTTCTCTTTACTCCCTTTTCCATATCCTTACTCCAAATAAAAATAAGGTGATATTGTGTAATCCAAAATAACCATAGTGTAAAGGAAATTTTCTAAATAGATATACTATATGTGGTATTTTTAATAATTATAATTACTACATATATCTATTTTATGATAAATTTAATTTAATTAATCAAAATTGCTTGACTTATATAATAATATAAGCATAATAAAATTGGGAGGTTTACAGATGGGTCAAAATATGGTTAAAAAGATAAGAGAAGAGTTATTGATGAGTAAGGCCGAACTTGCCAGGAAGGCAGGAGTTTCCCCTCTTACTATAGACAGAGTAGAGAAGGGAATGAGATGTCGTATGGAAACTAAAAGAAAGATAATTCTGGCCTTGGGTTATAAACTCTCTGATAAAGATAAGATCTTTCCTGAAGATTAAGGAAATCTTATGCTATTTTCCAAATCTACCAATCTCATTGGCTTGGATATCGGCTCATCTTCCATAAAGGTGGTTGAATTAGAAGAAGGGAAAAAGGGAAGAAAGTTAAAAAACATAGGAATCACTCTCCTTCCACCTAACTCAATTGAGGAAGGTTATCCAAAGGAACAGGAGCTTATAGCTTCAGCCATAAAAAATATATTTAAGAACTTAAAGATAAATAATAAAAATGTGGCCATATCAGTAAGTGGATATTCAGTGATAATAAAAAAGATCACAGTGGGGTTAGAGGACGTAGAGGGCCTTGAAGGTAAGATCACAGAAAAGGCCGAGCAGTATATCCCTTTTGACCTAAAAGAGGTGAATATTGACTTTGAGGTATTAGAATCACCAGAAATTGGAAGTGAAGAGGCACCTTCTACAAGAGATGTAATAGTTGTAGCTGCAAAAAAGGATATAATTGATGCCTATATGGAGCTTATATCAAGTGCCAAATTAAATCCGGTGGTGATGGATGTGGATGCATTTGCCTTACAGAATGCATTTGAAATCAATATGGAAGATATCTCAGGCTGTTATGCAATAGTAAGTATTGGTGCAAATCAACTAATTATTAATACCATAAAAGATGGTGTATCCATATTTACAAGGGATTCCGCCTACGGGGGAGATCAGATCACAAAGGGAATTATGGAGAGATTGGAGATATCTTATGAAGACGCAGAGATGATAAAACTGGGGGGAAAGAAAACAGAAAATAAAGAGGTCATAAAAGAGGTCTTTATCTCAGTAGTATCAGAATGGTCAAAAGAGATTAAAAGAGCAATTGATTTTATCTATAGCACTTATCCAGATGAAACTATTGATAAGGTCTATCTCTGTGGAGGATCGTGTAGGATACCAGGACTTTTAAGGTACTTAGAGACAGAAATTGATATCCCAGTAGAGATATTTAATCCTTTTAAGTCACTTCAAATAAATAAAAAAAGATTTGATAAAGACTATTTACAATATATTGCACCCCAGGCAGCCATTGCAGTTGGGCTTGCACTAAGAAGTGTGGGGGATAAATGATAAAGATAAATCTTCTTCCCTTTAGAGCTGCAAAGAGAATAGAAAATATTAGAAGGCAGATCTCTATATATCTCCTATCTATTATATTATTGATATCTATTATGGGATTCTTTTATTGGAGACAGACCACTGAACTTCAAAGACTTAGGGAGGAAGAGAAAAGGCTTAACCTTGAGTTTCACAGATATCAAAAGATCTTAAAAAAGGTCAGCATATTGAATAAAAAGATTAAAGAGATTCAGACGCGTCTCAATGTAATAGAGGAGCTTTCAAGGAAAAAGAGGGGGCCAGTTAGACTCTTAGATGAGATATGTATGGCCGTTCCCAAGGATCAACTATGGCTTACACAGCTTAATGAGTCAGGAGGAAAATTGACTCTTAAAGGTATAGCCAGAGATAATGAGGTGGTTGCAAAATTTATGGTCAATCTGGAAAGGACATATAGTATCAAAAGTGTGGATTTAGATAGCACCTCTTTAACTAAGGTCTCTAATTATAAATTGGTAAGCTTTTCATTGCAATGTAAGACCATTGAATATAAAGAAAAGGCCAAGAAAACCAGGAAAAAGAAAAAGAGGAAGAGATGAAGATTGATATTGAGCCCCTGATAAATAAGGTTGAAAAGATAAAGATGAAATTCCGTATATTGATTCTGGTTGGAACTCTATTCCTCTTAGGAGGCTCATTTGCATATCTCTTTTATCTTCCCAATGCAGATAAGATTTCAAGACTTAAAAAAGATATATCCAATTTGGAAAACCGGATAAGGATTGCCAGAGTAAAGAGTAGAAGATTGGGAAAATTGGAATCCAAATTCAAAGAGGCCAATATTAAGTTTAAAGAGGCCTTAACCTTATTGCCTGAGAAAAAAGAGATACCCTCATTGCTTACCAGGATCAATCAATTGGGAAGAGAATCTAATCTGGAATTTATGGTATTTAAGCCTAAGAAAGAAGTGAAAAAGGATTTTTATGTTGAGATTCCTGTCTCTATGAAGGTAAAAGGCAGATATCACAATATAGCCATGTTTTTTTATCGTGTAGGTAAGATGAAGAGGATCGTAAATATAATGAATATAAATATGAAACCCAGTAAGTCCCTTTCTCCAGAGTTGATATCAAATTGTGAGGCGGTAACTTATAGATTTGAACCTAAGAAGAAAGGGAAATAGATCCTTTATGAAGTATTATAAGAAGGTAGGAATACTAAGCCTGTTTTTACTTATCCTTTTTCTTGTATCTTATGCTGAATCTGAACAACTTGAATGGAAAGGGCCAAGAGGAAAATTGGGAAAAATGCCAATAAGAGAATATGTATATGATCCTAAGGGGAAAATAGATCCTTTCTTTCCATTTATTTTGAAAAAGGAGGAAGGAGTTTCAGAGGAGATGTTAGCTGGTCTTACACCAACAGACAAAATTAAAAAGGCACTCAATATCTTAAAAGAGATGAAAAAGGCAAAGACTCAACTTCAGACCATCCCACTATCTAAGTTGGAACTTTCATCCATATTAAGCGATGGAAAACAGTATATTGCAATGGTCAGAGAAAAAGGTAAAGATAAAGGATATATTATAAAAAAAGGAACACCCATTGGAACAAGAGGTGGAGTAGTTGAGGACATAGTTAGCATTGAAGAAGAGACGGAATTAGGAAAACAACTTATAAGAAAGATAATAATAAAGATCCCTTATATTGACAGTGAAGGAGATATAAAATTTAAAAGGGTTGAAATGAGTATGCCAGGGATAACAGTCTATCAATAAAGGAGAAGGTGGATTATGTTAAAAACACTAAAGATTATAGGGCTTATTGGAATAATTATTTCCATATCCATTTTATCGTCTCTTATACCTTGTCTATCAAGACCCAATGGGAACTCTACTTTTCCCATTTATATTGAAAAGGTAAAGGATGAAACCAGGATAATTTTAAAAGGCAAGTGGGAATCCTATAAGGCATTTACATTAAAAGATCCCGCAAGGGTAGTTGTAGATCTTAAAGGCGGAAAGATACCAGCCAAGCTTCCTAAGAATATCAGTATTGATGATAGAATAATATCGCAGATAAGGATTGGAAAAGATAAGGATCAATTACGTCTGGTCTTGGATTCAGCAAAGAAAGATGAAATTTTCCACTTTAATATAACAAAAAGACTTGATTCCTTACAGATTAGATGCTGGAGAGCAAAAAAGAGGATAAAGACAATATCAAAAAGAGAACCCCATTTTGTAGGATCATATAAAAAGGAACAACAGATAGAAAAGGATAGAGTTAAAGATCTTAGAAGACTTCTGGGGATTAAGGAGAAGGTGGTAGAGGCAGAAAAAAAAGAGATATTAAAATTTAGAGGCCCTGTTCTTGAAAGTATAGACTTTTATAAAGAGGATCTTCACAATGTATTTAGACTTTTTGGAGAGCTTACAGGAAAAAATTTCATAGTAGATGATACGGTTAAAGGGAGTTTGACCCTATCTCTTAGAAATGTTCCGTGGGACCTGGTAATGGATATCATCTCTGATATGAAAGATCTTAAGATGGAACACAGAGGTGATGTTATTGTAGTTAGACCTAAGACAAAGCAGAAAGAAAAAGGAGAGCTGGTTGTAAAACCCTATCCAGAAGAGGCATTATATCCAGCAACCGTTAAACAAAAAAAGAAAAAGGAAATACAGAGATCAAGAGAGCTTACACTTAAGGCATACAATTTAGAAAAGTCTGGTAATATAAAAGAAGCACTCAAAATTTATGAAAAGGCATATCTGCTTTCCCGCACAAATATAGAGCTTGCAAAGAAAAACGCATATCTTCACTATATTGAAGGAAACTATGCAAGATCATATTTTTATGCAAAAGAGGCACTTAAACTCAACACTCAAGACAGCGAAGCAGCACTATATGCAGCACTTTCTGCAAGCAAGATGAAAAGAGAGACAGAAGCACAGCTTTTTTTTGAAGCATCCATAAATGGAATTCCTAAGATCCCTGAGGCCTTTTTTAATTATGGAATATACTTAGAAAAGATAAAGAATTATTCAAAGGCCATATATATATTTAATAGATATGAAGAGCTATTTGGCCCCTCCTTAGAAGTCTCTCTTGAAATTGCAAAGAGCTTAGAAAGATCTGGAAAAATGGATGAAGCATGCAATAAATATAGAGAGATAACTCTTTCAGGTTTTAAAATAGATAATGATACCAAAAACCTTATCAATAAAAAGATCGCTCTTATATGTAAAAAGGAGGAAAAGAAGTGAAAAAAAAGAAGATATATCTCTTGATTATTCCTTTAATTTTACTTTTATATTCGTGTGCAACAACCCAAAATCAAAAGACTTCTAATATAACAAGTTCGCAAAAGATAATTCAAAGGCAGACTATCTCCAAAAAGGAAAAGTCTATTAAAGCTGAAGCTCAAAAGGTTACAAAAGATGAAAAAAAGGAGATGTACTTACTAAAAGAGATACACCTGGAAATGAAAGCGGGTAAGCCCTATATGCCAGTAGGGGCTGAAATCATCTCTAAAGACGGAAAGGTCCCCCTTATAGAGGTTATTAAAAAGCTTGCTGAACTTAAAGGCTTTTCTGTCTCCTGGGCAGATGATGTGGACCCTGAGCTTAAGGTGGATGTAAATATAAGAGCTGCTGATAATTTTTGGGATGCCTTAGATAATGTCCTAAGACAGGTAGATTATTTTTATGAGATGAAGGGAGAGACAATTGTTATCAGATTTAAAGAGACAAAAAAGTATAGATTGGTAATGCCACCACTTAGCGAAAATTTTTCAACTGCCTTAGGAGGGAATCTAATTGGGACAGGCGCAAAAGGAATGATTAAGGGTGAGACCTCTATGAGTATATCACTAAAAGAGCCCACCGATTTTTGGAAGATGATAGAAGACAATATTAAAAAGATAATAGAATCTGTATCACTTAAAGGGGGAGGATCAAAAGGCTATTTTATTACAGATCCCCACCTGGGTATAATAACAGTTACCGCACCAAAAAAGACTCACAAAAAGATAGAGGAATATCTAAATAAGATAAAGGAATGGCTTTATAGAGAGGTGGTTATTGAAGCAAAGATTGTAGAGGTGGAGCTCAGCGATACTTTTAAATTTGGAATAGATTGGAGTGATCTTTTAAGCAGGACATTAAACTTAAATGTAACATGGGGGGAGGAAGGAAATATTGTATATAGGCATGATACAGACAAAAATCTCTTCTATATTAGAAATGTAACAATGAATGATCAGTCGTTTCAAGTCTTTATAGATGCTCTAAAAACATATGGTAAGACAAAGGTTCTTTCCAGTCCAAAGGTAACTATCTTAAATGGACATATGGCAACAATAACTGTAGGAGAAAATATCACATATCTTAGGAAGGTTACCACCACAACTGAAACAGATACAGGCACAGTTACATTTAATACAGAAGAGGCATCGGTTCTCTCTGGTGTGGGAATGGCTGTTATGGCAAATATAATAAATGACAAGGAAGTGATTCTCTATATTGTCCCTATCACATCTGCCTTACAGGAACCTATTGAAAAGGAGGTTCTTGGAAGTGGTGCAAACGAAGTAAAAATTGGACTTCCTCGAGTAAGGATAAGAGAGATGGCAACCCTTGCCAAGGTAAAGGACGGAGATACCTTAATTATAGGAGGACATATAGATAGAATGAAAAAAGGCACCACAAAAAAGGTGCCGCTTTTAGGGGATATTCCCATATTTGGATGGTTTTTTAAACACAGATCAGAGGAGATAATTAACAGGGAATTAATAATATTTTTAAAACCCACAATAATCACTTCCGCATATAACACAATGGGGGTTTTAAGGAGAATAAGATGAGATATTATAAAAAAGCATTTCTTTTAATGCTAATCTTTTTAACAACAGGATGTGGAATTCAATATATCAATAATTTGAAGAGATATAACCAGCCGTCTTTAAACGTTAATAAGAAGATTGCTATCCTTCCCTTTTCTATTTATGAACCTAATAATTCACCATATCATATCTGGATACTCAACAGAGAAATTGATGTAACTTTGAAAAAGGTATTAACGGATGCAGGATTGACGGTCACTCCACAGAAAGATACAATAGATGCCCTCTTAAAGGAAAGACTTATATATGGATCATTTAATACTTTGAAAACAGGACAATTTAGAAGTATTGACTACTTGAGAAGGGAGTTGCAATCTTCCTGGTCACCTGAGATGAAAAGTGTTATTAAATCTATCTTTAAAGAAAATGAAGCAAATCTTCTAACTATCTCCCAATTTCCAGATATCTCTCTTAATAAAATGGATAAGACCCAGATTCAAAATATTAAGAAGGCATTAAAAGTCGATTATATTCTCCGTGGAGTCTTGGTTGAACTATCCATTTCACAAAATGAGACCTTTTTTCCTATTAAATCTTCATATATCCCTATCTATTACCACATAGGAAAGAGGTGGTTTTCAGGTCTTATTGATACACAAAAGTATGAATATATAGAATCTCCGTGTCTGGTTAAAAATGGCTTCAGCAATTTAGTTGAGCTCTTCCCTGAAGGCCTGGATATAGGCCTAAAAGAAGGAACCAGATATGAAGGTCTGGTTTATAAGCCTGCATTAATCCTGATTATGACTCTCCATGACGCTTATAGCGGTGAGATAATATGGTCTGGAGGAAATAAGGGATATGTAATTCCCAGTTATAACTATCTGGAATCTGATAAAGAGATGGTATTAGAGGGATTGGAAAAGATGATAAAGGAGCTTTCAAAAGACTTTGTTGAATTTTTAACCGATACCTCTCCTTCTAATAGATATATCAGATATACTGAAAAGAGCTATAAATTACTAAATCAGAGGAGGTGGAATGAGGCCTATCTCTGGGCCTCCTTAGCCATAGCTATCAATCCACAGCTGCCAGATGCATATATCAATAGGGCATGGGCATATATAGAAAAGGGAGAAATTCAGAAAGCCATTATTGATTGTAACACTGCACTTAGAATAGCTCCCAATAATCCTCTTGCATACAATAATAGGGCATATGCCTATGAAAAGATGGGCATGATAGATAGTGCAAAAAAAGATTATAAAACAGCATGTGAAATAGGACTTGCACTTGGATGCGAAAACCTTGAAAGACTGAAAAAAGGAGGGAAATAAAGATTATGAGATCAATCAGATTTCTAACTATTCTTGCTATCTTTTTATTTTGTCTATCTTCTTGCGGAGGAGGTGGCGGAGGAGAAGAAGAAGCGGCCGAAGAGGAAGTTACAACAACGTCTGGTTCACCTGCGAAATTTTCTATAGTGGAAATTTCACCTTCTATAATTACATCCTCAAGCGACTCCAATCCCAGCACTTGCACTATTAATATCAAGGTGATGGACAAAGATGGTAATTTAGTCAGCGATGGAAATGAAGTCTCTTTTACAAATCCTAAAAATGGAGGGACAATTGAACCAGTAACAACAACAACTCAAAATGGCTTGGTAAGTGTTACTTACACAGCTCCAAAGAGTGTTCCTCCTGATGGCACAGATAGTTTTATTGCTAAATCAGGAACTGCCCAATCTGATCCTATTGTTATAACAATTGCAAACCTCTCTGGTGCTGTATTTGATGAAAATGGAAATCCCATTAATGAGGCTGATGTCTATGTATATAGCCCTAAGTATACAACTCAGACAGATTCAAACGGAAATTTTAAATTATGGGTTCCTCCAGAGGAGGATCATATCCTATTTATAGAAGATCCGAATAAAGTAAATATTATTTATTCAATTTCAAAAGAAATGCTACAATCTGGAAAGACTTTTGAAATCCCTATAATGTTACAGAGCTCAAATGCATCTCTTAGCACCATATCATCTTCCACTGATGGATTAACCCTAACTAATCAGTTTAAATCCTATACTTCTACTCTCTTCATTCCAAAACAAGAAGATGGATTTTATGTCCATGGAAAAAAGGAAAACAATATCTTAATTAAACTTGAAATATTAGATCTTAAAAAATTTCTGCCTGTTCCACTTCCAGGTCAAGACTATAAAAAGGTTCCTTATTTTTTAGTAGCTATATCACCCTATTCCCTTACATTAACAAAAGATGCAACACTTACAATTCCCGCTATTTCAGGAGCAGAGGGATTAAATCTTTACCATTTTAACTTAGAAGATCATGATTGGGAAGACACAGGAATTAAAGTTAGTTCTACAAAACCGACTTTTGTATCAATTAATATGGGAGGGATATATGGGGTCTTTTACGAGGAAAAAATGGTTGGAAATGTAAAGGTAAAATCTACTCCTGGTTCATGGATATTCATAGGGGATCAAATTGTTCAAATAGAAAATTATGAAGAAATTATCACAAATGTTCCGATTGCTTCGGATGCCGAGCCATTAACTGTATATCTATTTAATATAGATAAGAAGACTATTCAAGAAAATACTGTTGCACCCAAAAAAGATGAAATTGTGGAAATGGAAACATCTAAACAAGTAGAAATAGGAAATATTATTCTCAAAAGTGGTGCTAGCAAAGTGGCAGTAGGAACTAAAGATACAGCAATAATCGCCATGGTTACTGACAGCTCTGGGAATCCTATATCCGGTTTAAGTGTTGAATTTTCTATAATATCTGGTGGTGGACAACTTTCAAACAACACAGCCACAACCGATTCAAACGGAAATGCAAAAGTGTATTTTGATGCTCCAACCACTGTAGGTATTACTAAGATAAAGGCCCAGGCTGGAGGGTTTTCAAGCGAAGAGATTCAGATAGAGATATCTGCAGGGCCTCCAGCTAAAATTGATATGGAAGCATTACCATCTCAATTAACCGCCTCAAGCGGAACAAATCCTAATACAGCAACTATAAGTCTAATGGTGCTTGATCAATATGGTAACCCTGTAACTGATGGAGAAATTATTACTTTTCCAAAACCTGAATACGGCTCACTTGATACATATAATGTATCTACAAAAGATGGAATGTGCACTGTAATCTATACTGCTCCTTCTTTTGTTCCTCCTGAAGGGAATGTTACAATTGAAGCAAAAACAGGAAATGGTATTTCTCAAAATGTAAAGATTACAATTAAAGGGCCTCAAATCTCATATATTACTCTATCTATAAGTCCTTCCGAACTTCCCGCAGATGGTGAAAGCACAGCCACTGTCTCAGCTCATGTCTATGTTGAAGGAGGCGGTGATGCACCTGATGGAACAATAGTTCACTTCCAAATAATAGAAGGTGATGGAAGTTTAAATCCTCAGGATAGTTCCACTTCCTACGGAGTGGCTGAGACCACACTTACCGCATCTGCTAAGGTAGGAAGTGCAAAGATAAGGGCTGAATGTGGAGGAAAAACAGCTGAGGTAGAAATCCAATATAAACCAGGAAGTATTACTTTGATAATTACGCCCAATTCTCTTTTGGCCACAGGAGAGGAAAAAGCTACTGTCCGAGTGGAGTTAACAGATGCAAATGGCGATCCAGCGCCTGCTGGAGAGATAGTAAAATTTTCATTAAATGATCCTTCACTTGGGACCATACCGGCTGAGGCACAAATCGTTGAGGGAGGATATACCGAAGTAGAATTTAGCGCATATCAAAATGGAGGAACTGCAACTATAACAGCCACATGGCATACTTCAGGGGTAGATATTACGGCTCAAAAAGATATTATAATTAATCCACCTCCATTTAGTATCAGTCTGGATGAAGGTTATCCAGATCCGCCTTCAATTGATATAATGGGTACTGGAGGAAATTCTACCTCTATTATACAATTTGTTGTTAGGGATTCTCAAGGATATACTGTGGTGGATGGTTATAGGGTGGATTTCTATTTAATAAGTGGGCCAAATGGAGGCGAAAAGCTCTCTATCCCGTTTGATGTTACAAAAGGCGGTAAAGTCAGAACGATAATAAAAAGTGGTAGCAAATCTGGCCCAGTTTACCTTAAGGCTGTATATCATAATGATACAAATGTGACCACTGGTTCAGTCGGCCTAAATATTAATACAGGCCCACCGGTTGGAGAAGGGTTTGGAATAAGTCTTAAATATTTAAATATTTCAGGATGGTGGAAAATTGGACTTGAGGATCCAGCGAAAGTTTCTCTTTCAGATATCTATGGAAATCCTATTCCTGATGGGACTTCAGTATCTTTTAAAACCTATGATATGGGCGGAATGATGAGTCCGGCATCAAATACCACTTCAGGTGGTATTTCTAATTCAGCCCTTATCAGTACAACTGATCCTAAACCTATTGGTGGTCTCTTTACAGTTACCGCAGAGGTTCAAAACGCAGGAAGAACTACTCGGGTCACCTCTATTGCTGTTAATCCACAAGATCCTTCAATTATGTATATTGGAACTAATGGAGGCGGAGTATATAAGTCCACAGACTATGGAGCATCTTGGACAAATGTGAGCAGATCTTCTCAATATCCAGGGCAAAACTGGCTTGAGCCATACATAAATGATATTAAGATCGAGCCTGATGACTCTGATACAATCTATGTGGCTACTGGACATAAAGGAAAAGGAAGTATCTTTAGAAGTAAAGACGGTGGATTAAATTGGAATACAGGCCCTAAAAGAAATCTATATGCTATCTTAAGGCTAAATTATGCTATCTTATCTCTGTTGTGTGATGATAATAATTCTGATTATGTGTGGGCTGGGACTGAGGGAGATGGTATATACTATTCAACTGATGGAGGAGATACCTTTAACAAAGCTAATGGAATAGAAGATGGAGTAATTATTAGAGAAATTAGTAAGCTTACAAATACCAATGGTGAAAATGCCATATTATTTGCGGCAACAAATCAGGGTGTATTTAAAAGCAATGACGGAGGAAAAACATGGGATGCCTTTGGTTCTTTCCTTCAAAATAATATAACCACTATAGCAATTCATCCAAATGGTTATATCTATGCTGGCACAGAAGAAGCGGGTGTATGGTATAGCCCCACTGATAATCCTGACTGGAAGTCACTTAATAATGGATTAGGCAGAGGAGTTATAGCCTCTGACGCCATTCCTTCAATGGAAAATAAGGGAACAGGAACGATTAGTGATATTAAAGTTGGAAAGGATACAAAGACAGAAGAATGGACAGTTGAATGTATCTCAACATCAGATGGAGGAGAATTTACATTCTCTGTTAAAGGAACAGAATCAGGTAAGATAGGGGAATTTTCATTTGCTAATGAATATACCTTTACTAAGGAAGATGTACTATCTTTCAAGATTAAAAACGGATCTTCAGACTTTCAAAAAGGGGATAAATTTACATTTTCAACCATAAGAGATAAAGAGCATAATATAAAAGATATTTTAGTAGACTATCAAAATAATCGTCTCTATATAGCCACATATTTCTGGGGAGCAAATCAATCGCATGCCATTGGAAATGTGCTTTTTTATCCTTTAAATGACGATGGTTCTCCAATGGATGACTCCTCCTGGACCGAAGCAAATAATGGACTCCCTCAATTTGAACCGCCCGATGACACCTCACTCTATGCGATTCATACACTTTCCTTAGATAGCCTTGATAATCCATCTTATATATTTGCAGGAGGAGAAGGGATTAATCTTTACAAATCCAGTCTTGATACAGGGAATCTCTCTTGGGAAAAGAGTATGCAAAATCTATCTAATCTAATATTTGCAAGAATTCCTGTTCTGTTTTCTGGAGACTGTAATTTAACAACTCAACTTAATAACAATATTCTCTATATTTGGGTCAGAGATTCTAATTATAATCCTCCAATAAAGGGATCTTCTCTTGTAGTGAGAGCATATAATATTGCAGAGGAAAAAGAAGAGGAGATACTGAATGTAGAATATGGAGATGAATATTTATATAAAGGAACATTTGATGATCCTACACATCCTTATGGGCCTTACATTGTGCCATTGGATTATTCAAAATATAAATATTATGAGATAACATTTACTCCCTACTGTTCAGATCCTGTTACTGCTCCAGGTTGTTCATCAGGGGGTAGTGTAACAATAAAATATTAAAATTATATTTATTTATATAAGGATGTAAATGTTTAAACGATAGTTAAGTTAAGTATCTATTATAATTTTAGCTATCTGCATGAGGTGATCTATATGGTAGTCGGCATCTAAATCGTTTCGTTTATATGCAATAAAATTTACGCGGGAGGCTCTTGCGGTCTGACTATCCACGGGAGAGTCTCCTACATAATAGGCATCTTTTGGAGGAAGATTAAAAAAATTGAGTATCTTTATGAGAGATTCAGGATGGGGTTTAGGATTCTTCACATCCAAAGATGAAATAACTATATCAAAAAAATGATCTATCTTAAATGTCTTTAATACCTCTCCTATGGTATCGCTTCTATTAGTAGCAACTGCAAGCCCGTATCTGGGACGCAGCATCTCCAGTAGCTCCACAAGACCATCTTCCATAACCATATCTTTAATAAACGGCCTATAATCCATCACCTCCCTGTATCTCAGGGCATCTTCAAAATAGGGAGTGCCTTTAAAAAGAAACCTGAGAGACTCAATCACCGTATGCATATGCACATATTCGACCTGCCCCTCTGTCATAGGAGGAAGGCCAAAATGGGAGAGTATGTGATTGTAGAAATTTTCATTTGCCTTTTTGGAATCAAACATAACTCCATCACAATCAAAGATAACTACTTTATCTACCTTTCTATTTTGTTTCATGGATTTCCTTTAAATAGAGGATGGGAAATATAGAAAGCAATAGCAGATAGAAGCTATATATCTAATATTCATTATACCTTTTTCTATAAGGAATCTCTTGAGGTAGCTCTTCTTCCTTAGAAAGATCCATCCAGGATTTAAAAAAGGAATATGTAAGCCCTGCTACTACTACCCCTAAGGCAAGGTATAGAAATCCAAAAAATATTATATGATCTATATTCCATTGCCATTCAAAAGAAAACGGTGTCATAGGCCCATCTCCTTATTAAAATAGTTAATTTGAATATATTGCAGGATTTAATGCCTTTTCCTTTGGAAAAAGCGGTAAATATCTGTAAGATACAGAAAATAGCAGAAATCCATATCCCACTAAAGCCAGCGCTATTCCCCACTCCTGCCATGTGGGTATATAGCTCCAGAATCTATCAAAAGGCATCACAGGTATTGCAAGATTTACCACAATAAATACAAATCTATTTAACACAATACCTGTGCAATTCATTAAACAGGCCACTATAAGCCATTTGGTATTCTTTCTTGCACCTGGAATCAAAAGGATTATCGCAGGAATAATTCCAAATACACCTATCTCTGCAATGAAAAGCCACACTCCATAGGGCCCTTCACGATAGAAATCCATAAATTTAAGACCCGCTTCAGGAACAATGTCAAATACCCATCCCAAGGTATCAGCTATCTTAAGAACCATATATAATGCCAAAAGATATCCTGCAATCTTAGACAAAGTATTAATTGCTCTTTCAGGCACCAATTTTTTGCGGGTTATTCCTTCTGTGAGCTTAACACATAATATGGTAAAACAGGGCCCTGCCGCTATAGCTGAAAGCACAAAGAGGAAAAAGGTGGTTGGCCATATATAGATCTCCCACCTATTGGCAAATGGCCTTGCATCCATCACTCCAAACATACCACCTAAGGAGCCCTGATGGAAAAAGGATAAAAAGGTGCCTGAAGCCGCTATCACTGCCATTATATGATGTAGATTATGACCAAACAATCTGAGTTCAGGCACTTCTTGAAGCTTACGATTTTCCAGGATAATTGGTATATATTCAACTGCAAGCACACCCAGATAGCATGTGATACAGAAAGACACCTCTGTAAGCATTGAATGGACATTTGCATGCCAGAATATAAACCAACCTCTCAGGGGTTGCCCAATATCAATTCCAAGCATTGCAACTGCCCCGGAATAGCATATAAAGCCTACAATTACTGCTGCATTTATTATATCTTTAAGTTCATCCTTACCAATAATATAGCTTAAAAATCCAGTAAAAAAGGCACCTGCACCCAATGCAATTACAGCTAAATCAAACACTATCCATAGTGCAAATGCAAAGATATTACTCATATTGGTCTGATTTAAACCAAAAAACAGACAGAAAAATGCACTTACCAATCCCCACACAATTAATCCTATCCATGGAAGGGTCCAGAGGAAGAACTTCCCTGGAGAACACCTCTTTAATCCTTCTCCTATTAAAGCCTCATCAAACATACCCAAGTCCTCCTTAAAAGGATCAACCGATCTTTATATTTACCCTCTTAAACTCTTCAGGCCTATAATTATCCGCCTTCTCTCTTACCCAGCTCCGCTTTGACAGATAATAGACCTTTGGCTCGGTTCCCAATCTTTCCAATAACCTAAATGCATGGGGAGACCTTGAAAGCTCATAGACCTTGTGCTCTGGATTATTAAGATCTCCAAAGGTAATAGCCTGAACCGGACATATCTCAGCACAGGCAGTCTGATACTCCATCTCACCAATCTCCCTTCTTCCCTCTGCATATGCCTTTGTCTTAGCCCTCATAAGTCTATGATGGCAGAAGGTGCATTTCTCAACCACCCCCCTCATTCTAACAGAGACCTCTGGAGAAAGGCCCCTTTCAATCCCCTTAGGAAATGGCTGAGCAAGTCTATAACCATCCCACCAGTTGAAATATCTTGCATGATATGGACATGCTGCCTGACAGTATCTACAGCCAATGCAACGGGTATATATCTGACTTACTATTCCGGTATTAGGATCCATTCTGGTAGCAGTAGGAGGACACACAGATACACAAGGGGTATGATGATCACAGTGCATACATGGCCTTGGGAAATAGCTTACCTGGGTATATGGGAAGGGTTTTCCATTAGTGATCATATATAGCTGCATCCAGGAGATACTTCTCTCTTTATCAGATTCATCTGCCCTAACTGTGATGTTATTCTCTGTTGCACATGCAACTACACATGTTCCACACCCCGTGCATCTATCCAGATCAATAACCATCCCAAATCTGTATTTTCCCTTCTTTTCCTCCTTCATATCTCTTTACTCCAAATCAAATCTTTATATTTTCTCTATCTCAATCTCTGTAGTCCACCAGATAGGATACCCACTTATAGGATCTATTTTACATTCCATTATATCGTTTGGATTGACTCCTTTACCTTTCTGAAAATCATCATAGGCAAAGTGGCCAAATCCAATCGGGATAAATATCCTATCTGGCATTGCACCTTCAAAGAGATGCACACGGACCTTAATACTTCCTGACTTGCTCTTTAAGACTATTTTATCCCCTTCTTGAAGGCCATATCTCTTAGCAGTCTGTGGATTAATCTCTACAAAGGAATCTCTTTTAAGTAGCTGATGATCAAATAATATCTTATAGATATATGGAGGGCTTGGAAGCCAGTTACTGGATAATTGAATCAACTCATATGGGATCATCTTAAGTCCTTCCCCATTATCATTCAGCTCAGGATCAAAGTAAGGCAAAGATCCTCTAATGGGGTCAGATACACTGATACTCCCCTCTTTTATATATCTATAGAGTATCTGAGAGAAAAATTCTAATCTTCCAGATGGGGTATTAAAGAAAGAGCTTATATCTTTTCTATATGTGGGTCTAAACCAGATATGGGTAGACTGAATCTTTTCCCACGCATCATCTAAACTCTGATAATTACTTTTTATATATTTAGCTCCAAACCCTTTCCATATCTCTTTTGAACCTTCAAAACCTATAATTCCATTTACACCCTTTATGATCTTTGAAAGACGCTCCTTGATACAATCATTAAAGCCTTCCCATGGAAAAGACTCTGATACACTTCCACCAATACCCTTTGCTAACTGAATTAAAATATCACCACAGTTTCTGGTATCATATAGAGGATCTAATACAGGTGGACTCACAGCATAGAGGGGATAAGGAATCCCTGGTGGATTGGCAATATCCTCTATCTTTTCAAGATATACACAGTCAGGCAAGACAATATCAGAGTAGTAAGAGGTCTCATCTCTGAAGGGTGTAAAATTAACTACTAATGGGATCTTTTCAATTGCCCTTTTAAATCTCCTATTTTCCAAAAGGGTAAATACCGGATTGGAAGAGAATATTAAAACTATCTCAGCGGGACTTTTTCTATTAGAGCATATCTTATCTGCAAATACCCAGGGATTATATCTTGAAAAGGGAAATTCTTTTTCTCCTACCCCATCAATTCTGGATTTTTTAATCCCAATCTCTGATACCTTATCTTTTATAACCTCCTGCCAAGGATTATAGGCAAGCTCATCATGAAGGATTATTCCGCCTTCCCGGTTTATTCCACCAACAAGCACATTAAGGGCTAAAATGGCCATGTGTTCCCAAACCAAACCATTTAGATCACCTTTTCCCTTTCCACAGATAGCAAGGGGATTTTTTGCCTTAGAAAAGGCAACTGCTATATCTCTAATAAGTGATGCCTTAACCCCTGTTATCTCCTCTACCCTCTTAGGATCATATTCTCTAAGAATGCTCCTAAACCCTTCCCTTTTTCCTCCTCTTTCATCATAGAAGTCATCAAAACCCCAGGTATTCTTTTCTAAAAAGTCCCTATTATATAAACCCTCTTTTACAATTACATGGGCTATTCCAAGAGCAAGTGCACTTTCAGTTCCAGGGCGAGGAGCTATCCATAGATCTGCCTTGGATGCCGTATTGGATGCCCGAGCCTCAATCTGGATAAATCTTGTATTCTTACCATTTAGATTCTGTTTGAATACCCTCCATGCATTAAAGGATCTTCCAGGAGAACCCCACCCCTCTATAAATCCACAGCCAAAACTCAATATAAGATCCGAATTTTCAAGATCATAACCAAATGGACCATCATATCCCATCATGAGATAATTTGCAGTTATTTGGGTATCCCAAGAATCAGGAATTCTTAAGTAATTAGGTGTCCCTATTGCATCGGCAAACCTCTTAAGGAGAAGAGACATGGTTGAATATCTATGAAACCCATCTATAATAACTACGGATTCAGGCCTCCCCTCTCTTCTAAGATCAGCGATCTTCTTTATAACAGCCTCTAAACCCTCTTTCCAACTTATGGGAACAAACTTTCCGCTTCCCTTTGGCCCCATCCTCTTCATGGGAGATGTAAAACGAATCTGTTCATTATAGAGGAGCTGAAGCCCCCCAGCACCCATGGGGCATATACCCCCTGGATTTATGGGATAATCCGATCTTCCATCTATCTTTATGGGTCTTGCATCCACCCTCCTTACTTCAATCCCACACCCCCCTGGACACAGAGTGCACACACTCTTTTGATAATTAAATTCACCTTCTTCAGGCACAGGTAACCACGGCCAGTTCTGTGTCCAAATGGCGATATCATCTGTAAGCTTCCAGGGTAAAGGAGTGGCATGAATGCCTGCCACAGCCCCTGCCAAAAGCTTTATAAAGTTTCTTCTGTTGAGTTCCATGACCCTTTCCCCTCGTTAAGATCTATTTATGGCATACAAAACAGGCATTGTTTTCTTCATGCCCCATCTTCTTATGACATTCCGCACAGTCATCCATCTTCATACTGTCCCAGGGGTGGAACTTCCACCCTGCAATATTTCTGCCCCAGATATATTTGCTATATCCCGTAAGTCTGTTTCTCTGATATACAGGAAGATCATGGGATTTGCCATGATCACCATGACACCTTCTGCACCCTATCTTTCCCATCTTTACATGAGCGATGTGTGAAAAATAGACACAATCAGGCTGACGGAAATAGGAAAGCCAGGGAATCTCTTTCTCTTGAGCAACATACAATTTCAGAAATTTCTTCTCCTCTGGATTTGAACCCAAAGGGCTTTCAGGATCATCATGACATTCCATACATTTTTCAAGCTTAGGGATACCTGTAAAGGTTCCATCCTCCCTGAAGGAATGGCAATAGAGACACTTTTCAACCTCTGTCTCTGCTTCAATCTCCACAAATTCAGGATTGGTATGTATGGCATGACTAAAATTTATAGGCTGTTTCTGTTCAGAATATAATGCCATTGGATAGATAATCCAACCGATAATCAAGGATGGAATAAGACCTGCCAAGAAGAAGAGCCATCCCTCTAAGGAGAAGGGGGGTAAAAAGGGTAGCTTTCTCTCTTGTTCAAAAAACTCCTGGACAAAACGCCAAGGGCCTCTCTTCTCTTTCATCTACCAACCCCTTTGAATCTATTTGAAATAGCGGATTTTGTCCTGTGTTTTTATCTTCTGCCCTTGTGTCTTGTCAAGGAAAAATAGTGGACTTTTTACTTATTGTCCCAGATATTTCTTAAGCTTCTTTAGCTTCTTTTTGCGTCTCTTTGCCGCTTTTGCCTGTTTTTTCTTCCTCTGCACACTGGGCTTATCATAGAATCTTCTCTCTTTTATCTCAGAGTAGAAGCCCTCCTTAGTCAATTTCTTCTTAAGCTCCTTTATGGCCTTCTCTATCTGATTATCCTCTACTATAACCTTCATTTTCCATATCACCCCTTTATTTTTAAACAAAATAGGCATCCCCTTCAAAGAGATGCCTATTTTTTCATAAGAACCTCTCTTAATTTAAATTATTCCATACCGCACCCCTTTGAAGGCATAAAATAAAAAGCTGCTTTTATCTCTTTTAAAATTAGATCTCATTTCACCTCCCTTCAAAAAAAGAGGAATGTTTTTATTCAAAATAGAATTTTATGTCAAGTAAAATCTATTTAATAGTCCACCGATGGAAATAGCCTCTTATCAGTATGGGGCAAGAAGAGTGCGGCCACATATTCATCCATATAGGGTTGATAGTTGCTTAGCTCGATATTGGTCATGGACTTAGCTATCGCCACACATCTTTCAAACCCCTCTTCTGAACATAGTGCCATCTTTGCACCCTTAAGGGAGGTATTTCCCACAAACCTGATCCTATCCTCTTCAATGTCTGGCAAAAGCCCAATAGAGATGGCCTTCCTTATATTCAGATAGTTTCCAAACCCACCTGCAACATAGAACCTGTGTATCTGATCAAATTGCAATCCAATGTATTCCATTAAACTCTTAATAGCTGCAAAAATTGCACCTTTTGATTTTATAAGATGATCAATATCACTTTCAGATATGACTATCTCCTTACCAGTATCGGTCTCTTCTCTATCTGCTATAATATAGTATGGAATATCTGCATCCAGATTTAACCTTGCATCCTTAATATCCTTATTAAATTTTCCGCTGGACTGAATTATCCCATTTTTTACCAATTCATAGACACAGTCAATCAGACCTGAACCACATATACCCCTGGCTCTGCCGCCCCCTATGGTTTCATAATGGACATCTCCATCTCTTATCTCCAACTTTTCTATAGCCCCTTTAGTTGCCCTCATTCCACAGGTGGTTCCTCCTCCTTCAAAGGCAGGCCCGGCAGAGGCAGAACAACATACCAGCCACTCTTTATTTCCTATGGCAATCTCTCCATTTGTCCCTATATCAATAAGCCCGATTATCTCATCTGACTCTGGTATTCCACATGCAAGTACCCCTGCCACGATATCTCCACCCACATAGGAAGAGACCGAGGGAAGCACCTCTAAGATGCATCTTTCACTCAGTTTAATCCCTACCTCCATAGCCCTCATCTGAGGATATACATCAATGCTCGGAACATATGGTTGAAGTCTGATATAGCAGGGAGGAATCTTTAAAAATAGATGACTCATTGTGGTATTTCCAGCAGCAACAACTGCATTAATGTCTTCTTTTGGTATCTTAAGTTCCAGACACATCTCATCAATCAGTTGATTTACATTATCTATAACTGCCTCATGTAAGGTTGGAAGCCCACCCTTATCACATGCATAAATGATCCTGGATATAACATCCTCTCCAAATTGGGCCTGACTATTATGTTCTCCCCTTGTTGCAAGGATTCTTCCAGTCCTCAGATCTATGAGCTGTGCCACTATTGTAGTGGTTCCCACATCCACTGCCACACCCAGATTGGTATCCACCCTATTTGATGGTTCTATCCTCTGAATCCTATAGGTATTTCTATCCTTAACCAGTGTAACTGTAACTTTCCATTCCTCTTCCCTTAAGACATCTGATATCTCTCTAAGGGTCAGAAGGTCTATCTCTGGAGAGTGCCATCCGATCTTTTTCCTCAACCCCCTTGCTATCCTTTCAAAATCGGTAATATTATCTTCCATTGTAGGAGGAGATAGCTCTAAGAAGATCTTCCTTGCAATAGGTTTAAAGGGAGCAATCTTAAGCCGTCTCTGAATCTGCTCACTGTCCATATCTTCAGCTTCAAGAAGAATCTTTTCCTCTTCAAGCCTGGCTTCAGCAGGAATATCTACGATCACATCACCCTTTATATATGTCTGGCATGCCAGGGCATAGCCTTGTGCCAGCTCTTCCTCAGAGAAAAATGAAAGGGAGTCCTTTTCCCTTTCTACATCTCCCTCTGAAATTATTACTCTGCACTCACCACATACTCCTTCACCACCACATAGATTATTTATATATACCCCTGCCATCCAGGCAGCTTCGAGGATCTTTGTGCCTTCCTCAACCTCAACGGCCTTATTATAAGGCCTGAATACAACCTTATACCTTTTCATAACCCTTCACCTTTCAAAAGATTTCAAATTTAATAAATTAAATTCCTAAAATCAATAAAATAATAAAAATTTAATGGTAAAATTAGAATATATGAAATTTTTATTTGACATACAATATATAGTAGTTTATTTAAGAGAATACTCAACATATTTTGTTTTATATTTTCAGGAGGCAGAGGATGGAGGGGCTAAAGAAGGTAGTATTTTTAGATAATAAAGGTAGGGATCTAAATTCTAACATTTCTCTTTCTGAAAACGCAATTAAGGTATTGGAAAAGAGGTATCTTAAAAAGGATGAGAAGGGAGAAGTTATTGAAACTCCTGAAGATATGTTTAGACGGGTTGCAAGGACTATCGCTGAGGCAGAGAGGCTTTATGGTGGAGATGAGGAAAAGATAAAGATATGGGAGAGAAGGTTCTATGAGATGATGTCAAGGCTTCTGTTTCTACCCAATTCCCCTACCCTTATGAATGCAGGAAGGGAACTTGGGCAATTGGCCGCATGTTTTGTGCTGCCGGTTGAAGACAGTATGGAAGGGATATTTGATGCGCTTAAATGGGCTGCCATTGTGCATAAATCAGGAGGAGGCACTGGATTTTCATTTTCAAGGCTTAGGCCAAAAGACTCCAGGGTAGGTTCTACAGGTGGAGTGGCATCAGGCCCTGTCTCCTTTATGAAGATATTTAATACCGCAACTGAACAGGTAAAACAGGGGGGGACCAGAAGGGGGGCGAACATGGGAATTCTAAGAGTGGATCATCCTGATATAATGGAATTTATAACCTGTAAGGAAGATGGAAAAGAGCTAAATAATTTTAATATTTCTGTCGCAGTGACAGACAGGTTCATGGAAGCTGTAAGAGAGGGAAAAGACTATGACCTTATAGATCCACGAAATAATAAGAAGGTAGGAACATTAAATGCCAGAGCGGTATATGAAAAGCTGATTGAACAGGCGCACAAGACTGGGGACCCTGGTATAATATTTATTGACAGGATCAATGCTGATAATCCCACACCACAGTTAGGACAGATAGAGAGCACCAACCCATGTATCACCAAAGATACCTTCATATTCACCACTGATGGCCCTAAAAAGGTGGTGGATCTTATAGGAAGTGGCTTTAATGCAATAATTGATGGTAAAAGACACCCTTCTAAGGAAGGTTTCTTTTTTACAGGGGTAAAAGAGGTATATAAGATTAAAACAAAGGAAGGATTTACTCTTAGGGCTACTGCTAATCATCCTATAAGGACAGTTATAAGATTATCCAGATATAAAATGGATTGGGCCTGGAAACCTGTATCCTCTCTTAAAAGAGGAGATAAGATATTAATAAATAATCACAGAGGAGTGGACTATTGGAATGGTCCTGGCAATTTTGAGGAGGGTTATATCCTTGGTCTGTTGGTGGGTGATGGCATTATAAAACAGGATAAGGCCATTCTATCTACATGGGGTGAAGATGAAGGTGTTAAAAGTGTAAGGGAATATGTGCTATCAATATTAAATAAATACCCTCATAGAGCAGATTTTTCAGGTTGGTATAAGGTAAAAGGAAGGGATGAATACAGAATATCAACAAGATTTATAAAGGAGTTGGCAAATAGCTTTGGCATCTTTCAAGGTGAAAAGACAGTAACAGATAAGATTGAAAAAAGTTCATATGAATTTCATAGGGGATTTTTAAGAGGCATCTTTGATGCTGATGGGTCCGTTCAAGGAAATCAAATAAAAGGGGTAAGTATAAGACTTTCTCAAAGTAATATCTCCATTCTTACCTCAGTTCAAAGGATGCTTTTGAGGCTCGGTATCTTTTCCAGGATCTATAAAAATCGCAGGGATGAATCAATGAAGCTTATGCCCAATGGAAAGGGAGGCAAAAAACTGTATAAGATAAAACCACAACATGAGCTGGTAATTTCAGGTGAAAATCTGAGTTATTTCTCTGAACGAATAGGCTTTAGTGACATTAAAAAAGATGAGAGACTTAAAGAGATCTTAAGTAGTTATAAACGAAGGCTTAATAGAGAGAGGTTTGTGGCAGAAATTGAAAGTATTGATCCCTGTGGCCAGGAGGATGTCTATGACTGTCGGATTCCAGGAATCAATGCATTTGATGCAAATGGATTCTATGTTCACAACTGTGGTGAACAGCCCCTGCTTCCTTATGAGGCATGTATCTTGGGTTCTATAAATCTCTCTCTGTTTTTTAAAGATGGAAAGATAGATTTTCCCTCCTTAAAGAAGACTGTGCATTATGCAGTTCGGTTTTTGGACAATGCCATAGATGTATCCAGGTTTCCACTTCCTCAGATTGAAGAGATGGCAAAGGGTAATCGTAAGATTGGGCTTGGAGTTATGGGCTTTGCGGATCTTCTCTTTCAGATGAATATTGCATATGACTCCGATGAGGCCATAGAGGTAGCAGAAAAGGTAATGAGATTTATTCAGGAACAGGCCAAAGAGGCATCCATTGAGCTTGCAAAGGAAAGGGGTAACTTTCCAAATTATGAAAGGAGTATCTATAGAGACAGCGGTCTTCCCATGCGAAATGCCGCCAGGACCACTATCGCTCCCACAGGCACTTTAAGTATTATTGCGGGTTGTTCAAGTGGAATTGAGCCATTGTTTGCCCTTAGCTTTGTTAGAAATGTCTTAGATGGTGAAAGACTAATTGAAGTAAATCCCCACTTTGAGCGGGTCGCAAAAGAGAGAGGATTTTGGAGTAAAGAGCTTTTTGAAAGGATATCTGAAAAGGGAAGCATTCAGGATTTTAAAGAGATTCCGGAAGATATCAGAAGAGTTTTTGTGGTATCTCATGATATTGACCCTGTATGGCATGTCAAGATGCAGGCTGCATTTCAAAAACATACTGATAATGCCGTATCCAAGACCGTAAATATGCCAAAGGATGCCACCTTAGAAGATGTCAAAAAGGTATATGATTTGGCTTATGAGTTGGGATGTAAAGGGATAACCATATATAGGGATGGAAGTAAGGATAGACAGGTCTTAAATATAAGTTCAAGGGAAAAAAGGCCATTGGAGAAAAAGAGGGTAAGGGAAAGGCCCCAGACACTTGAGGGCTTTACCACAAAGATTGCTACTGGCTATGGTAACCTCTATGTAACGGTTACTGAATATGAAGGCAAACCTTTTGAGGTATTTGCAACCATAGGAAAGAGCGGAAAATCCACCACTGCCAAGACAGAGGCCATTGGACGACTTGTATCGTTGGCACTCAGGGCAGGAGTAGAGGTAGAAGAGATTGTGGACCAATTAAAGGGGATATGTGGTGAACATCCTGTATTTTCAAATGGAAAGCTCATTCTTTCAATCCCCGATGCCATAGCAAAGATCTTAGAGGAGAGATATTTAAAAGACAGTGAAAGGAATGGAAATAGGCGTAAAAGGTTTGAAAATTCTTTAAGTGGGGATATATGTCCAGAGTGTGGAGGGAAGCTATCCTTTGAAGAGGGATGCGCCACATGTCATATGTGTGGATTTACCAAGTGTGGATAGCTTTTTTAATTGACATATCATGAACATTCCCCTATCTTAGTTATTGTTCCAACTGGATCAGAATTTAGGATGGAAATTTGTAGGATGTTTGTGGCCTCCCTTTACATATTTTGATATAATTCTTTTTATGTCCTTTGCCTAATCAAGAAAGAGGGGTATTTTCTATGGATGAACAGAGTGATAATAATAGATTGAGGGAAAAGGTATGGGCAATATACGACTATATTCAAGATAATCTCTATCTAAATAGGCCTGATATAGAGATAAAAGGTAAAAAATTTAACTCTGCCCTGCTCTTGAGTCTGCTTACAGCATTATCCCAAGGAAAAGAGCTGATAATTGGAGAACCCGGACTTGGAAAGACCACTTCAGCCGAATATGTCTGCTCGCTAATCTATAGGTTCCCATTAGGTCTTATCTGGGCAAGTGAAGTGGCTGGACATCCTGAGCAGACAGAAGAGAAGATCATCGGAAGGCCAGATCTTGGAAAACTGAATCAGGGTGAAGAGGTGGTGGTCTGGAGCTATTTTACACTGCTTCCTGTAAAGATTGTGGATGAGATAAATAGGCTTCCCGAGACAAAACAGAGTATGATCTTAGATGGAGTGGACAGAGGAAACTGGGAATATCTGAATGACACTATTATTAATGATGAATATTGCCTATTTGCAACAGCAAATTATCAGGACAAAGGCACAAATACAATCATCGCTCCTATGGTGGATAGATTTGATGTTATGGTGGAATCTCGTCATCCAGGGCCTAATCTGGCCTATCTTATAGGGTCAGAAGAGACCGATGGCATGACCCTGAGAGACAGAGAGATTGAAAACAGGTTCTTTGACCTGTTGCGGAGCAGAATCTCTTATTCTGAGATGGTAAAGAGGAGTGAAGATCTGTGCGATCAGTTTGGAAAGATCCTAAAGGATCGTTATGGGATAATTAGCCTATCTTCAGAGGAAAGGAGCAAGATAAGAAGAGAAAAAGGAAAGATTGAATTTGATCTTGATGCCAATGCATTTTTAAGAATGCTTATAACAGAACTTTCCTTCTGTTATAGATATGGACAGAAGAGATCCCATGAAAATTGCCACGAAGGATGCCATTTCACTGGCTATATGTGCAGTTCCATAAAGAACTGTATCTCAAATCGGCTTCCCATAAGTGTGGGGAATTATGCACGGGCATTTGCATGGCTTTTGGGAGATGAAAATGTGGATCTCGAACACCTAATGGTAATAACGCCCTATGCCCTTGCACATCGTATCCAGTGGAGGGATGATATCTCAGCCCAAAGAGAAAATGACGCAAGGGATGATCCACTTCCTATACATATGGCCAAAGAGGCCTTAAAAGATATACATAGAAGGTATATGGAGCAGGCACAGCAGATAAAGAATGCCCTGGCTGTGGCATACAAGGTAATGGAAGGAGAGGAGATAGATCTTATTGAGGGCGATCATCCACTGTATTGGGAGATCAAAAGGGATCTGGGTAAGGAGGTAAGAATCTGATGAAAAACCCTTTTTTCCATTTTAAATCAGTACCCATTAAAAAGAAAGAGTTGCCTCTAAACAGGATAGTAAAAGAGAAGCAGGAGATTATGCAGAGTCTTATTGATAGCTATATTAAACTTGTGGAGCAGGAGGCCAGGGATCTGGTTTGGCTTGTGGAGCAGAGCAGAGTGGTAAGAGCCTACGAATATGCGCTTAAATCCATTGAGAACCTTAATTACGGACAGGATGATATTGAAGAATTCTGTGCAGAGATGGACTCTTCTCAGAAGATACCTTATATAATATCTGGACCATCTGGTATATTTATCTCAGCTCTGATTAATAGATGCAGTGATGATAAGATCGTATTGAGGGTTGAAGATTTTCAAAGGACATTTCATTTTTTGGGATACCGCCTACCTGAGGGAAAGTCTCTCATACTTCAGGGAGATGTGGGTGACTTTATTGGAGCAGGGCTTTCAGGCGGTTATCTTTTTGTAGAGGGGTGTGCGGGAAACTGGTTAGGTGCTGGAATGATTAATGGAAAGATATTTGTTAAAGAGCATGTGGGACAAAAGACAGGAGAGTGGATGAGAGGAGGGGAGATACATGTGGATGGTCAGATTCAGAGTATTGGAAGGCATAGGTTCGGTGGAAGAATATTCAGGCATGGGAAATTAGTGATTCCTCAGGATATAAAAAGGGATCTATGGGGCCGTTAGACAGAAATAACAAAAATACACTGCTTGAGATATGGAAGAAGGTCAGAAAAGATCATCTCTTTCCAGAGATAGCTGATCCTGAATTTAAAGAAGGGGATGAAGCAGTTGGTCTTGATATCAAGGATAAGAGGATCAGGATATCTAAGGAATTTGTGGAGAGGATGTCTGAAAGAGTCCCTGTTGAATCCCTCTTTGAAGGTCTATTGGATCATGCAGTATCACATTATCTTTTCTGTCCCTGGGATCTTACAAACCATATAAGGCTTTATAGAGAAGCTAAAAAGATTTTAAAGAGTAGAGATCTGGCAAAGAGGGCCACTGATCTATTTATGGACGTGGTGGCAGATACCACATGTGTGAGCCAGAAAGAGACCCCTATACCCCATATCTATAGGAGCGCAGATAAAAATGAGGTGCAATCTGCCATTTATGCCCTTTATCAAAAGATCTGGGAGGTGGATCTGGGAGTTCAGGGGCATGAAGAGGTATCAAGAAAGCTGTCTCGTCTTCCCTATATGGATAGATCTAAGTGGTTGGAAAGTATAAAGAGGTTTTCAAGGATCATTGCTCCCCTTCTGAAGAAAGAACTTAATACACAAAGTATGCAAAATCCTGGTCCAATGGGCTCTCATAGCATCTCTTCTTATTCTGAAGAGGAGATTCATAAGGCCCTAAGAGAAATTGCCTCTGAAGTTAAAGGCCCCTCTGAATTTTCTGATCTGGTATCTGACTTTGAAAAGGATCTGAAAGAGGGGCTCGGTGAAAAAGAGGCATCCATGGGGCTTGGCCCTGGAAGATCTCTGGATGCAGATATTCTATACTACATGAAGCTCGCTGAAAGATACATGCTACCTGTAAAAAAGATCCCTATGAAGAGATCGGGATCCCTATATCCTCATCATCACTCTCCTTGGGAGGTGGGAAAGCCTTTTCAGGATATTGATCCCTGGACAAGTTTTGGAAAGCTGATGCCAGGTATCACCCAGACATGGATAAGAAAAGAGGGGGAGATCTTTGGAAATGAAGAGAGGATTCCAGACTGTATAATTATTATAGATTCCTCAGGGAGTATGCCAGATCCCAAAAGACATCTCTCTTATGCAGTATTAGGAGCAGCATGTGCCTGCGATGCATATTTGAGAAGTGATGCGCAGGTAGCTGTATATAACTTCAGTGATGCAGGAGCAGGAGGTAAGAGGATCCTTCCATTTTCAAAAAAGAGAAAGGATATATACAGGGCCATATGTCACTATTTTGGGGGTGGAACAAGATTGATGGTCGAACACATAGAATCCTTACAAAACAGCCAGATTCCTGATATCTTCCTGATCACTGATATGCAGATTACCAATCTGGAAACTCTGATAGAATATTTTAATGAGTGTAAAAACAGGGTAACTGCTGTACACATTGGAAAGAGCAGACAGGTAGAGACCTTTAGACAGTCTCTTCAGATAAGAAAGAATGTATCCATATTTGCGGTGGAAAAGAAAGAAGACATACCTAAGATAGTGCTCGGAAAGGTAAAAGAGTATATAGTTCATCAATAGGATCTGAGGGCATCCTCTATACCTGATACCCTCTTTGTCTCTCTTTTAAGTGCAGATCTTAATATATCTTCATGGGCCAAAATCTTAACTTTTCTCTTTGCCCTTGTAATTGCAGTATATATAAGCTCCTTACATAAGAGGGGGCTATCCCTTTCAGGAAGGATGAGTAAAACGAAGTCAAATTCAGAGCCCTGGCTCTTATGAACTGTTATTGCATAGGCCAACTCATATGAAGACAGGATAGATGGGGGATAGAATCTAAAACTACCTTCTGAAGTTGAAAAGTATGCCATAAGATTGCCATCTTCTGCCTTAGCTAAGATTCCCAAATCTCCATTAAACAACTGAAGGTTATAGTCATTTCTGGTTATAATGATTGGACATCCCTTATACCATCTACCTTCTACCCTAATTATACCCTCTCTCTGAAGTATTTCCTGAATAAAGGAATTCAGATCTAATGATCCCCCAGGCCCTATTCTTGTAGCACACAAGATCCTAAAATCTGTTATAATCTTCAATAGCTCTTCAGGATTCTCCTTAAAATAGAGGGGAGCATACTGACTGACCACCTCTTTCTGAATAATCTCATATACCTCTTTAAATGAATTTATGGATACAAATTCCACATCTGAAAGCTCTGGTGATCTAAAAAGACTCATTGTGCCTTCAAGATCTCCTTCCTTTATCTTCCTTGAGATACGATATATCCCGCTTTTTGGATCAAACCTATGATATTCTTTAAGCTCCACAATACAATCTGATATAGAATTTTTAACTTCTATACTTTGTATATCATAACCACTTATATCCTTTAATGTCCTGGAGAATGGGGCTGTAAATCTATTACTTTGTCCGGCATTACAGATATCTGCAAGCACAGAACCTGGCTGAACTGAGGCAAGTTGATCCTTATCTCCTAAAAGGATCAGAGAGGAGTGCTCAGGAAGGGCATCCAATAGCTTATAAAACAGGGGAAGATCCACCATTGATGCCTCATCTATAATCAAAAGATCCACATTTAAAGGATTCTTTCTATTATGATAAAAAGTGGTATATCCATGTCTATATCCCAATAGTCTGTGAAGTGTAAATGCCTCCTTAGGGAATTCCCTCTTTAGAGCTTCAGGAAGGGGAATTGCAGGAAGGGAAGAGCTTAGTGAATCCTGGACCCTGAATGCTGCCTTACCTGTTGGAGTAGCTATAACTACATTCAATTCTTCAGAGATAAGTTCCAGATAGAGGGAGATTATTCTGGAAAGCAGATAGGTCTTCCCGGTCCCTGGGCCACCGGTTATTACACAGAATCTCTTTAAAAATGCAACAATACATCCAATTACCTGCCAATCAACATTATCTTTGCTTCTCTGTGGAAACAGTTTTTTGATACTCTCTTTTAGTCTTTGAATCCTATCTATATCTTTTACTCCTTTTGCTCGCTCCTTAAGGTATTCCACAAGCCCCTGTTCATATCTCCAATATCTATAGAGATACAGTCTCTGATTCTGATCCAACACAAGGGGTTTATACTCACCAGGCTCACCCACCACATCTGATCCCTTAAGGGATTTAATCCAATCTCTGAGTCTTGGGCAGGTAATTGAAGGGGATTCCTGATCTAAGGGAAACCTTTGTCCTTCAAGCTGGCCAAGATCTATACATATATGCCCCTCTCTGTTAAGATAGCTTAAAATGGCTGAAGCAAGAAAGAGGTTTAGATCATTTCTTCCGGAAAGCTCTTCCATAAAGGAGGCAAAATGTAGGTCTATAGGGCTAAATATATCTTTTAGTAATCCACTATCCTCTTGCATAACTTATATATAAGCTCCTTTTTGGGTCTATCCATAAAGATACCATACTTCAATGGATCTTCCCTTCCCACACCCCTCAAAAATATGTAATAGATACATCCCATGTGTGTCTCATAGTCAAATTCAGGGAGCCTTGATCTTAAAAAGAGATAAAGGGAAAGCCAGTAGATGTGATACTGAAGGTGATATAATGATTGAGTCATCTCTTTTTTAAGGTATCTTTCCCCATAATAGCTCCTTTCAGGCCCTAAATAGTTGGTCTTCCAGTCCACAAGATAGAACCTTCCATTATATTCAAATACTAAGTCGATAAATCCTTTCATGAATCCATAGGTAGGTGAAAATGTAAGTCTTCTTCCCTCTAAACTATCTATCTCCACTCCCAAAAGCTCAATGAAATCCTCTTTTTTAATCTTCCTTATGGGATATATAAATTCCATCTCATTTATGCGATTTTGTGGTGGAATGTCTCTTAGACAAAACCGATCCTTCAGAAACATTAAAGGGATCTCAAGGGTACTGCAGATTGTCTCAACAAGTGGAGATACCCACTTTTCCTCATATCCATATCTCTGAATCTTATCCCTTACAAGACCTTCAACCTCCCCTTTTTCTGCCTGAAAATTAAGCTCTTCCATGATCTCATGTATCATAATTCCGCACTCTGCTCCCCTTGGAAATGTAAATATGGATACCTCCTCCTCTTCAGGGAGCTCTGAGACCAGGACATCTTCATCCCTATCCCTTTCATCTTGCTTTGCTCTTCTGCCAGAAAGGCTTGAAAAGCTATTTATGTGCCAGGCGTTTTGGATCTTTCCTTTAAAATCACTGAATTCAAGCTCCTCTGCCTTCTCTTCTTCAATGGGTTTAACCCCAGATAGTCTCTCGATCTCTTTATCAGGTATAAGCTCAATGCTTCCATTAGAGCTTTGAATCAGCTTTTTCAAGGCTCTTTCAGGCTGATTAAAAGAGGGCTCCTCTTTATCTTTTAAGAGATATGTAAAAGGAGAAGATTCGACCCCACTTATCCTTCCCCATGCAAGATAGCAGAGGTTTTTTGCCCTTGTAATTGCCACATAAAGAAGCCTCAGCTCTTCTGAAAGGGTCTGAACCCTTTCTGAATTTTTGTTTGAATCAATTTCCAGAGAGCCAAGATCAATTATGGTCTCCTCTTTTCCTCTTACAATAATAGGCCCTTCTCTTTCCCTTAGAGGCTGATCCCAAACAAATGGAATAAACACAATGGGGAATTCAAGGCCTTTGCTTCTGTGTATGGTAATCACCTTTACAGCCTCTTCATCAGTTTCAAGCCTGATTTCCTGCTCTTCCTCCCCAATCTGCCCACCTTTTATCCTATCCTGCAACCACCTGAGTATCTCCTTACCCCTAAGCCCTCTCTGAATGCTGCTTTCAAATACCATCTCCAAAAGCTGAAAAAGGTCTGTAATTCGCCTCTTTCCATCTGGAAGAGAAAGGAGTCTTTCGAGAGTTCCCATCTCCTTCATAAGTGTCCTGAACATTCTCATCAGGCCATCACGGTTTAGAAGCATGTGATATTTTTCAAACCTGAGTATCTCCTCCTCCCACCTCTCTTCATCCTCTATAATGGAGTTGATCTCTTCTGCCCTAAATCCCATAATCTCAGATCCAAGAGCCCTTAAGATGGAATAACGACTATGGGGTTCAAAGACGGCATGAAGGATCCAGAGGAGCTCTTCTGCCTCCTGGGTCTGAAAAAGATCCTCAGTGCTATAGATCACAGAGGGAATGTTTAAGGAAGAAAGTGCCTCCTTAAAGAGCCTTGCCTGTGAGTTTTTTCTAACCAGCACAGCAATATCCCCAGGTCTAAGTGGCCTATCTCCCAAGATTGCCTTACCATCCTTAGAAAGCTTAAGAAGTTGAGCTATCTTACCTGCCATTACCTTAGATATGTATCTGCCCGCCTCATACTTGCTAAGCCCCTTTTTACCTCCATTTTTTATAAGAAATATTTTGATCCCCTCTTCCCTACTTCCATCTAAAAGTAGTGGGACAGAAGATCTCTCCTCTGCGCTCTGAGAAGGCTCATATCCTATTTCATCAATTAGAAAAGGGGTTCTTTTTAATGAAAAAAGGCTATTTACAGCAGAAAGAATCCCTTTTTCTGATCTCCAGTTCTGAATCAGAAGATACCTCTCTTTGACCTCGCTAACGGCCTTGATATATGAAAATATATCTGCTCCCCTGAAACCATATATGGACTGTTTTGGATCTCCTATAAAGACAATGGTTCCATTAGGATAATAGATACTCTTTAAGATAGAATACTGAATAGGGTCTGTGTCCTGAAATTCATCTACCAAGGCCACCTTGTAGTCTTCCCTTATCTTCTCAGAGAGCCGAGCCCCGCCCTCTCCTTTGAGAGATTCGTATAAGAGTATAAGCATGTCGTCAAAATAGATCCTGCCTTCCTTTAGCTTCTTCTCTCTTAGTATTGAAGAGGAGCTTTCAATCAGCCACGATTCCATCTGCTGAACCCTATAGCGAAATAACTCCTCAATCTCTTCTGAGAGGCTCAATAATTCACCTACAATGGAAAACAGGGGATGGGATCCTGCCTCAGAGATCTTTCTGATCTGGGATCTGTAATTTAAAAATATAAAAGGATCTGGAACCCCTATCTTTTTAGCCAACTGAAATGCTTTTAGAATCTCATCTACCTTTTCCTTTGAAAAGCTCCTCTTATTCATCTCTTTTAGATACTCCAATAACTTTTCAAGATCACTCATATGTTTATCTAAGAGATCCAGAAATATCCTAAACTTTTCTCTAAATTCCTCTATCTTTTCGCCATAGTCTATACTCATACCAATGGTTAAAATTTTAGGATCTAATCTTGCAAAAGTTAAGTTCAGGACCCTCCACAGGAGCTTTATTCCACCACTTTTTACCAAAAGCCTGACTAATATCTCATCTTCAGTGCATACTGAATTCCTCCAGAAGTCCTCCAAGAGCTCTTTCCTATAATGGGTCTCATCAGTTATAGGTTCGAGCTCAAAAGGAAGGCCAGAATAAAAGGCAAGTTCACGAAGGACCCTATAGCAAAAGCCGTGAATGGTATGTATTGATGCCTTGTCAAGTTCTCTTAATGCCTCCTCAAGTCTATCCTTTACTTCAGCTACATCTACTCTATCCATGAAAGTGGAAATAATGGGATCCTCTGTCTTCCCACTAAACACCCTGTGTGCAAACCTTATTCTATCCCTTATTCGCTCTTTTAGCTCCTGAGTAGCTGATTCGGTATAGGTAAGGGAGAGGATCTGGGAAACACTCAATCCCTTTTCTATAAGAAACCTCAAAAAGAGGTTCGTAAGCATATATGTCTTTCCACATCCTGCATTTGCTTCAAGCAGAATCTGGCCTTCAAGTGGAATGTTAAAGCAAGGGTCTTCTATCTTTTTATACATTCCTGTTCTCTATACACCTAAATAGGGGTTCATATATGATTCTGGATAACTCAAAAAATTCCTTATCAAAGGGATCTCTTCCCTTAAAGCAGAGTCTTATATATGGGTCTTCCTTCTCTCCCCTTTTATAAGGGGGATTTCCCTCCCAGATCTTTTTGGCAGATTCAAGAGCTTTTTTATGATCCCCATATTTCAAGTATGATTCCATATATTTATAGGAGCTTTCAGGGAAAAAGTGTATGGGCCTTTTAAGTCCTAACCAGTATATCTGGAGGAGATCTTTAAGTATCTCTTTTGCATCTCTAAGTCTCTGTATCCTAAGTATCCTATACCTTTTATCTTTTTTCTTTTCCCTTCCCACAATGTATGTGGGAATTGGATTTCCATTGGCGCAGATCAAGATATGCCTAATCCACGCATCCAGATAATCCTTTGGATGTATATGAGAGATCTTGTATCTCAGATGTCCCTTGTTTAAAAACATATTCTCTATTTCACCTTCTAACTTAAAGTCTTCTATCTCCAGATCCGCCTTAATCTTAACAGCCTTATCATCTCCTATAACCTTCTTTAGTTCCATATAGAGGTTTAGAGCATCTCTTATGATTTCATCTATCATAACGGATCTTACCGCTCCCTGGGGGAGGTCTGGATCTATCATTAACCTTCTTCTGATCTCCTTTAATGATTCCCCTTCCAGAAGCTCTTCTAAGACCTTGTATCCTATAACTGCCTCTTTGTATGGATCTAAGGAAAAGGGCTCTCTGTCTTCCACCTTAAGATAGGGAATTTCAAGCTCCATAAAGAGCCTTCTATTTAAAAGGAACCTTGAAGGATTTTTAAAAAATCTCACAAAATCCCTTATACTTATCCTCTTAAATTCTTCTGGAGCTTCTTTTAAGGCGGAAATAAAGGAATCTTTATTATCTTTAACCTTGAAGGATACCTTTGCGGCCTTAAAGTAGTCCTCATTATAGCTAAAAAGTCTCCTGTCTCCTTTGAAATATTCCTTGCTAAATCCATGCATCCTGTGTTCCAAAACTATATGATCCAGTATGTCACTCCCATCTTCCATAATAAAGCTATCCTGAATATAGTCCATAAGCTCACTTACAAGCACAGAAGGAGGAACAGGAGTATTATCTCTTATATCCCTTCCCACATAGCTGATATGCAGCCTCTTTCTCGCAGACAGTATTGCTTCTAAAAATAGGTATCTGTCATCCTGTCTCCTTGAAGGATCCCCTCTCTTTGGATCCTTTTGCATGAGGTCAAAACCTAATGTCCTTTCCTGTCTTGGATATGAATCTCCATTCATACCCAGAATGCAGACCACCTTAAAGGGAACACTTCTCATAGGAAGCATGGAGCAGAATGTGACTCCCTCTGTAAGGAATCTTCCTGTAGATCTCTCCCTGCTCATTAACCCCCTTAGGTAATATCTGATGGTTCGAAATCCCACTTTGTATCTAAAATTTGAGCACTCACCAGCCTCATATAGAAACTCAATTATCTTTCGCAGCTGTTGAATATAGAAAGAGGTCTCTTCATCTTTTAAAAACATCCTCTCAATTACATCATTTAAAAGATCTGCCCATCCCTTAAGATCCATTCTACTGTGTAATTTCCTGTATATATCATACAGGGTGAATAAAAATTCAAGAAACCTACCAAGTAGCTCAGCAAGTTCCCCTTCTATATGATCATAGGGAAGGATATCCTTAAAAAAACGCCTTCCTTCACCCAAAATGGCATATCCGAGAAGAAGTCTCTTAATACCAAAGCTCCAGGTGTGTTCTTCACTTGGATGAACTCCGTGTGCTTCTTTATCCTCCCCCTTCATTGCCCACCTTATACCTGTCTTTTGAATCCACCACTTAATTATCTCAAGCTCAGGCTCAGAGATTTCAAACTTATTCATTATGTAAGGGGAGGAGAGAATCTGCACCACCTCTGAAGCGGTAAATCTACCCTCTGGGAGATCTAAGATCTGAAAAAATGGCTCACACAAAGGATTTTCTCTTGTCATGTCTCTATCACTTATCCTGTATGAGATGTATCTTGGATCCTCTTGTGGTAGATTAAACACAGATAGTATATAGGGGATATAAGGTTCTATCTCTGGCATCATAACAATTATCTCTTCAGGAGATACCTTCTCCTGTTCAATTATTTTCAAAAGTTGATCCTGAAGCACCTCCATCTCTCGCATGCGACTATGGCAGCAATGTATCTGAACTGAATTGTCATCTCTTGATATCCTGGTCTTTTGACTGTCTTTACCTCTGTCTTTCATATGCAATATATCAGACTGAATCATATGAAGAAGGGAATCCTCTTTAATTTCCTGAAATTCTGAAAGATCAATGTATTCAGATTCAACCACCCTGTTCAAAAAATTGGCTCCTTGCGCTCCAAAGGAAAAAAGAAGTGGATTGGTTGAATCCTTATCTGCATCCACCCAGAATTCCTTACAAGGATTCATAAAAAAGAGATACACATCGGTATATCTGGAAACCGCTTTGAGTATCTCTAAGTGAAACTCCGGAAGATATGATATTCCAAAGAGTATGATCCTCTGAGGAAAATCCTCTCTTAGTGCATTTCCTGCCTTTAAGACATTTAAGAATCTTAGGCCCACATCTGAAAGAGGACTTGAACCTATTCTGCTTCTTAGCTCCCTCCAGGTTATTGCCTGCCAGTTATTGTCCTTTCTTCTTTCCCAATCCTTTAGCATCTGAATCCTAAAGAGGATATATCTGTCGAACACATAGGCAAGTTGATGTGCAAGTTGAAAGAGCTTGAATTCATCTTCATCACTTCCAAGATAACTTCTTATCTCTTTAAAATTGCTATCGTTAATTTTTGATTTTAGTATGTCCATGATAGCCCAGCTCATAATTTGAACATCAAAGGACCTGCTATCGAATGTCTCTTTTAAGGCAATTAAAAAGAGTTCAGACAACAAATCATTAGGAAATACAAACCTGATATTTGCACATATCCCAAGACCCTTGGCAATCTCTAAGGTGAGAAACTGTTTCATTCCCTGGCTCTGAACCACCACTATCTCTGGAATAAAGGGAGATGAAAGCGGTTCCTTTATTACATCTAAAAATTTTTCAGTTAAAAGCTCTACCCTATTACCTGTCTCTTATACACATCTGACGCTGCCGACGAAGGCTTAGGTGTAGATCTCGGTGGTCGCCGTATCA
>CBFDUE010000010.1:0-48071 GCA_965613025.1 uncultured bacterium | reverse complement strand
CACACTTCAACATATCAGGGTAAGAATCATTTAAGAGCCTTTGATAGTTACTCCATATTAATTCTTAATTCATTTTGACATTTCAAATTTCAGTCAGTAAAAATTATTAAAATAGTTGATACTTAGGATTAATTTATGAAAAGGCTACCACTTGATACCTCCTCCTTTAGGCAGATAAGGGAGAGGGATCTTTTGTATGTAGATAAGACCCGCTGGATCTACAGGATGATAGATGAGGGGATATGCTATTTTCTATCCCGTCCCAGGAGGTTTGGAAAATCCCTTACCATTAATACCTTAAAGGAGCTGTTTAGAGGAAACAGGGAGCTATTTAGGGGACTTTGGATTGAGGATAGATGGGAGTTTAAGGAGTATCCCATATTTTTATTTGATTTTAATGGGATAAATAATCAGAGGCCAGATATTTTGAAGTCTGATCTAAGGTCTTCAATTGAAGACAATTTAAAGAGATATGGAATAGGGCTTTCTAAGGGAAGTGATAAGAGTATAGACAGGCTATTTTCTGAAGCAATAGATAAAGCCTATGAAGCGCTTTCCAATCCTGTGGTTGTGCTTGTTGATGAATATGATAAGCCCATTCTGGATCATTTGGGGCAGGGGGATGAGGAGTTAAAGGTGTCAATGGAAAACAGAAAGGTGCTTAAGTCCTTCTTTGGGGTTTTAAAGGAAAAAAGGGTGGTTGATCTTTTAAAGTTTGTCTTTGTAACAGGGGTAAGTAGATTCACAAAGGTATCCATATTCTCTGAGTGGAATAATCTTCAGGACATCAGCATGGAGCCTGAGTATGCGGATTTTTTGGGATACAGTGAGGATGAGATACTCAGATATTTCCCTGATTACTTAGAGAGGTTATGTAAAGATAAGGCACTTAGTATGGATAAGTGTATGGAGAGGATCAGGTACTGGTATAATGGATACAGGTTTTCAGTTGAAAGGGATTCTCATGTATATAACCCCATCTCCTTGATGTATTGTCTAAGGTATGGAGAATTTAAGAATTACTGGTTCAGGACAGGCACTCCCACATTTTTGATAAACCTTCTAAAAGATAGATTCTATTACATACCAGATCTTGAAGGGGTTGAGTATCCCATAAGTGTTTTTGATGCATTTGAGCTTGAACACCTTCCCATTGAATCCCTGCTCTATCAATCAGGCTATCTTACGATAAAGGATTCAGTGGGGGAAAATATTTCTCTTGGTTATCCCAATCAGGAGGTGAAGATCAGCTTTCATGAGGTCTTATTAAAGTATCTCTATGATGCAGAGTATCATGTATATTCCTTTGGAAGGATGCTTGGGGAGGCACTAAGGGAGGAGAAACTTGAAGAGGTTAAGGGACTCATTAATGGTATATTTTCATCCATTCCATATAGTGTTTATCCTATGGCGGATGAATCAGAGAGGATAAAGGAATACTACTATCATACCATAATGTATCTTAGTCTATCCCTTCTGGGATATGATGCACGAACTGAGCTATTAAGCTCTAAGGGAAGACTTGATATGGCGGTTATCTACAGAGATAAGGTGTATGTGATGGAGTTTAAGGTAGGGAAGGGTGCAGAGGATGCGATATCTCAGATAAAACAGAAGGGATATGCGGATAGATTCATAGCAGAGGGCAAAAGAGTGATTCTCTGTGGCATCAGCTTTAATGAAAAAGATAAAAAGATTGAAGATATAAGATTTGAAGACTGCTATTAGATCTGTGTGCTTAGATTCTCTTAAGAGCCTACATCAATTTTTAGAGTAATTTTTTCTGTAAGTTATTGAAATTATTAGATTAATGTGGTGGGCGGAGTGGGATTTGAACCCACGACTTCCACCGTGTGAGGATGGCACTCTCCCGCTGAGTTATCCGCCCTTTTTGAAAGAAAGATATATAAAAAAAACAATCTTGTAAACAAAAAAATTAAGATCTAATGGAGGCCTTTAACATACCTATCTCTTTTGGGGTAAGTCTTCTGTATTGTCCCACCTTTAAATCCCCAAGCTGAATGGGGCCAAAACCAATGCGTATAAGATGAATGACTCTGTATCCAAGTGCTTCAAAGATCCTTCGTACAATCCTATTCCTCCCACTTCTGATTGTTATACGCAATATGCTCCTTTTTCTCTTAATTTCCAAAAGAGAGATCTTTACAGGTGGACTTTCCCCATCTTTAAGAATTATTCCACCTTTCTTGAGTCTCTCTATAGCAGAGTCCTTTATAATCTTATCAATTACAACCTTATATGTCCTTGGAATAGCAAAGCGTGGATGGGTAAGGCTATAGCAGAGCTTACCGTCATTGGTAAGGAGAAGTAATCCAAGGCTATCAAAATCAAGTCTGCCTATTGAAAATAGATTCCTGTATCTTCCATTTAACAATTCATATATTGTGGGTCTCCCCATAGGGTCTTTTCTGGAACAGATATAACCAAAGGGTTTATTTAACATAAGATATATCTTTTCCCTCTGGATCTCTATAATCTTTCCATCCACCTCCACCTTATCAGATTTAGGATTGATCCTTATAGACAATTTCTTTATGATCCTTCCATTTATTTTTACCCTGCCAGAGAGGATCAGCTTTTCGGCCTCTCTTCGTGAACTCAGACCACACAGTGCAATATATCTATTTATCCTTATCCCTTTCATCTTTATCAAAGAGGCTCTTTTGAAGATCCTCCTCTTTAAAAGAGCCCTTTTTCCCAAGTATCTCCCTTATCTCTTTTAGTTTAGGTAGTGAGGCGAGATCCTTAAGATTAAATACCTCCAAGAATCTCTTTGTGGTTCCATAAAGAAGTGGTCTTCCAGGCACCTTTTTTCTTCCTGTAATTCTGATAAGATCCTTCTCCAAAAGATTCCTTAGGATGCCTCCTACATCCACACCTCTTATCTCCTCAATCTCCTGCCTTGTAATTGGTTGTCTATAGGCAATTATTGCTAAAGTCTCCATTGTGGCACTACTGAATCTTGTAGGAGCCTTCTTAAGCATTCTCAGTATATAGGCTGCAAATTGAGGCCGAGTGGTGAATTGATAACCGCCTGCAACCTCTTTTAGTCTAAAACTCCTTCCCATGGCCTCATATTCATGGAAAAGGGTTTTAAGGGAACGCCTTATATCCTTGATATCCACATCTGGCAGAATGCTCCTTATCTGTTCTGCACTGAGGGGTCTATGGGATACAAAGAGCAATGCCTCTATAATAAATCTCAATTGGATATGATCATAGAATCTTTTCATTATATCTGTCCTCTTCTTTTTATCTTAAATAATAAATCTCTATATCTGAGTCTGGGTCTCTCTGATAGGCCTTAATCTTATGTCTATTTATCAATTCAAGTATAGCAAGAAAGGTAACTATAATAAAAGAAAGTTCCATATTACCCTTAAATAGATCCTTAAATCTTGCCCTTTTTTTTCTCCTAAGCTCCTCTAAGACTTCCTCAATCCTTTCATTAAGGGACCATCTGGGAATCTGGATACTTATTCCCTTAGATATCCTTCTCTCTTCAATTATCTTTTGAAAGGCATCTATCAATTGAAAAAGGCTTGCTTCTACAACTGGCTCTTTTTGGTATTCTGGATATTCGTCAGGTTCATAAACTGGTCTGTGAAACACATCCCTTTCAAGTATTTCCCTCTTTAGCAATTCTACTGATACCTCTTTAATCTTCATATACTCTATAAGTGGCTTGACAATCTCTTCTCTTGGATCTTCCTCATCTTCGGATTCATCAGACGGAATAAGCATCCTGGATTTGATATGCATGAGAGTGGCTGCCATTACAAAAAATTCACCTGCAAGATTGATATTCAGGGATTTCATCATCTCTATATATGAGAGATATTGATCTGTGATCTTGGATATGGGTATATCAAATATATCCACCTCATTTTTCCTAATAAGATGAATTAAGAGATCCATTGGCCCTTCAAATATCTCAAGCCTTACTTCATATGGATTTTCTGCTTCCATTATCAGAATCTAATTGCCTCCCTGACCTCTTTAAGGGTCTGAGATGCTATCTCTCTTGCCCTCCTATTTCCCTCTTCCACTATCTCCCTAACCCTTTTCATATCGGATATAAGCTCTTTCCTCTTCTCTCTGATTGGTTCAAGGGCAGTGTTTAGATTTTCTGCCATGATCTTTTTACACTCAACACATCCTATCTTTGCGTTTCTACAGCCACTGCCTATCTCTTCAAGGTCACTTTCAGGGGTATATATCTCGTGGAATGAATAGACATTACATACCGGAGGATCTCCTGGATCAGTTTTCCTCTTTCGCTGTGGGTCTGTGATCATCTGTAAGACCTTCTTTTCCACCTCCTCTTTGCTATCTGATACATAGATGGCATTATTGTAGCTTTTACTCATCTTTCTTCTATCAATTCCAAGTATCTTGGATTTTGGAGCAAGCAGAAGCTCAGGTTCAGGGAATATCTTGCCATAAAGGCTATTGAATCTTCTGGCGATCTCCCTTGTCATCTCCACATGTGGTGCCTGATCTTCACCCACTGGAACACCATTTGCTTTGTACATAAGAATGTCAGCCGCTTGAAGCACGGGGTATCCTAAAAATCCGTATGTATATAGATCCCTTGTAGTTATCTCCCTTAACTGTTCTTTAAAGGTAGGGTTTCTTTCAACCCAGGGAAGAGGAGTGATCATAGAAAATATGAGATGCAGTTCAGCATGTTCCTTAATATGGCTCTGGATAAAGAATGTGGCCTTATTATAATCCATTCCAAGAGATATCCAATCTACAATAATTTCATAGGAATACTCTTTAATCATAGCTGTATCGGCATATTCGCTTGTCATTGCATGCCAATCGGCTATGAAGTAAAAACATTCATATTCGTCCATAAGAGAGATCCAGTTTTTAATTGCACCATGTAAGTGTCCCAGGTGTATTCTGCCTGTGGGCCTCATACCACTTACAATTCTCCCTTTCATCTCTTAAATTTCTCCTCCTTTCTTTAATAGATTTCCATATCTCTCTTTAATATATCTTATTTCTTGCTCCTTCGTATGAACCCCAAAGTTTAGATGTGCCTCTCTGACACTTTCAAGTATATCTCTAAATATTGGACCTGGGCTGAAACCCATCTCCATAAGATCCTTCCCCGTTATGTGGATCTTAACGTCCTTTAATTTAGTAAAATAGGATGATATGCTCTGTTTAATCTCCTTTAAATCTGCCTTTGCCATAAGATAGAGTAGAAATTCTGGTTCATATTGTTCAAGTAACTTAAGAATCCCATACATATCTTTTCCCCTCTTCAATCTTAAAATCTCCTTAAACAGCTTCCCTTCTTCTGATCTGAATCTTATAAGACTCTCTGCCTCCTTCCCACTGAGTCTCATTCTATTAATAAATTCTTCTATATGCTTTCTATCCATATAGCCTATGAGTCCATATATATATACCTTCCATCTTTTTAGTTCTTCATCCAAAAATAGCAGATCATACCAAGATATGGTTCCCTTAATCTTTTCAAGCAGCTTTAACATATCCTTTTGCCTTTCCACCGTAGGCATGATCAAATTTAATATGCCCAATTCTAACATTCTCCTAATTGCACCAATGGGATCATCTTCCATAAGTATCATTTTGAGCTCTTGAAAGATCCTGTAACCAGGAAGCTCATGGGCATAGGGAATCTTAGAAAAATTTTTAATAAGGGAGAGGGTAAGTCTACCTATCTTAAATCCAAATTTTTGTTCAAACCTAACTGCTCTAAGCATACGTGTTGGATCTTCAATAAAACTTAAGTTATGCAGTACCCTTATAACCCTATCCTTTATATCCTTAAGACCACCAAAATAGTCCACCAACTCGCCAAAATGTTCCCTATTTAGCCTTACTGCCAAGGTGTTAATGGTAAAATCCCTCCTGTAGAGATCCATCTTAAGAGAGCTGCTCTCAATTACAGGCAATGCACCAGGTGATTCATAGTATTCAATACGGGCAGTTGCCACATCAATCTTAAAGCCATCTGGAAAGATGATAACTGAAGTTGCAAACTTATCATGAATCTTAATCTTAACCCTATGCCTCTTTGAAAACTCCTTTGAAAACCTAATTCCATCTCCTTCAATTACTATATCTATGTCCAGATTTTTGTATCTTAAAAAGAGATCTCTTACCATACCACCAACAAGATACACCTTATAGCCCAGATCATCTCCCATCTGTCCCAAATCTTTTAAAAGCTCTAAGATGTGAGACGGAAGATTCTCCCGTAAGAGATTAATCACATTTTTTCTTTTAAGGGTTATATTACCTGCCCTCTTTTCATAAAGAGATTCAGGAACAGAAGATCCTCCTGTAAGTATGTTTAATAGATCAGTCCTGGTGATAACCCCTACCACCTTTTGCCCTTCTAAGACAGGTAGGATCCTTAGCCTATTTTGAACGATGAGTTCTTGAATCTTTTTAAGTGGGGTATGGGGCGATACCGTATGAAACTCTATATTCATATAGTCTTTTACTTTATGCTCTCCTATTCCCAGATATACCCCCTTTTCCACGATCTGTCTTGTTATATATCCCAAAAGTCTTTCATCTCCATTCATGACAAGTAACACATTTATATTATATCTTGTCATTAAGGTGGCTGCTTCATTAAGTGTCTTATCGGGTGATATGTGAATAACAGGGGATGTCATCATATCCTTTGCATAACGTTGAGGACTTATATATTGCCTAAGACATTCCATAAGCTCTTTTTCAACCTGAATCAGGGTCTTCCCTTTAATAGTTGCAGATGCGGCCTGGGGATGCCCACCGCCTCCAAACCTAAGGGCGATCTCCCCTACATTTACATCCTCTATCCTGCTCCTTGCAATCATTAATACCTTATCCTCCATCTGGGCGAGAGCAAAGAGGGCATTGATATTTTCAAGTTCCATAAGTCTATGGACAATTATTGCAAAATCAGGGATATACTCATCGGAACGGATCTTGGAGATAACCACTTCAACTCCATTTACATTTATTATCTTGGCCGACTTAGAGAGATCATTCAAAAGCCATATCTGCTCAGTGGTTAGCTCAGGGGTGAGCATAGTGCTTATAATATTATGATCAGCACCCTTTGATATTAGCCATGCTGCAGCCATATGATCCTCTATCTTTGTGGAAGGGAAGGTAAAGGAGCCTGTATCCTCATGGATCCCTAAGTATAATAGGGTGGCCTCTTCAGGGGTTATATCAATCCTCCTTTCCTTTAATAACTCACACATCAAAGTCGTATTTGCACCTACCTCTTTAATTATCTGAATCTGCCCCTCAATATCATCATCTGATGAAGGATGATGGTCATATATATGTATTTCAAGGTCAGGATTGTCTAATATCTTCTGAAATGCTCCTATTCTGCTTCTCTGTCTGGTATCAACAAGGATAAGTCTTCTTATCTTTTGAAGATTTATCTCCCTTAATTTTTTAAAGTTAAATATGTAAGAGGTGGAGTTGAGAAAGAAGTTCCTGAGTCCCCTCTCCTGAGATCCTGGGAATACCATTTCAGCATCCTCATATAGCTTCTTGGCAGCTATCATGGATGCCAGTGCATCAAAATCTGCATTTATATGTGTTGTTATTATCTCTCTTATCTCCTGACATTTTGCCATATCAAGACTAATATTAATGGATTTATTACGTTTTGTCATTGACCATTATGATCATTTCTTATTATTTGGATAGAAGAAAGGAGGGAAGGCCATATGAATACTGTATTTATAACAGGGACAACCTCAGGCTTTGGATTAGAATGTGCCAGAAAGTTTGGGAAGAATGGATGGAAAGTGATCTCTGTTGGAAGAAGAGAAGATAGGCTCAAGAGGCTTGAGGAAGAACTCTCCCCCCATACTTCCATATACAGTATCTGTATGGATATACGGGAAAAAGATAGGGTATTTAAAGAGATAGGCTCCTTGCCAGAAGAATTTAAGGATATTGATGTGCTGATTAATAACGCAGGGCTTAGCCTTGGACTGGAAAAGGCCCATGAATGTGATATCTCTGATTGGGATATAATGATAGATACCAATATTAAAGGATTGATCTATTGCACAAGGGCTATCCTTCCAGGTATGGTTAAGAGAAACAGGGGGACAATAATCAACTTAGGTTCCATTGCCTCTCGTTGGCCATATATGGGAGGAAATGTATATGGAGCCACAAAGGCATTTGTAAGGCAATTTAGCCGTAATCTTAGGGCAGATCTCTTGGGCACAGATATAAGGGTATGCTGTGTGGAGCCTGGACTTGCAGAGACGGAATTTTCCATTGTAAGGTTTAAGGGAGATAGGGAAAGGGCAAAAAAGGTGTATGAAGGGACAAGACCACTTGAAGCAAAAGATATTGCAGAGATAATTTATTGGATTTCAACTCTACCTTCTCATATTAATATAAACGCTATTGAGATAATGCCTGTATGCCAGGCATGGAGCACATTAAAAATTCATAGAGGATGAAAGGAGATGAGCTATGAATCCATTGGCAGTGGAATTAAATGATATCATTAAGGAATGTAACCCCCATATATATGATATGTTAAGTGAGGTAGGAAAAAGACTCTTCTTTCCCAAAGGGATTCTTACTCAGAGTGCAGAGGCAAGAGAAAAGGCATATCTTTTCAATGCAACAATAGGTATGGCAACGGAAAAGGGTGATACCATGTATCTACCTTCAATAATGAATATGATTCAAGGTCTATCCCCTAAGGATTCTCTAACCTATGCCCCTTCCTTTGGAATAAAAGAGCTTAGAGAGGCATGGAAAGAGTCCCTTTATCAAAAAAATCCCTCTTTGAAAGGTAAAGAGATCAGTCTTCCGGTAGTAACAAATGCCATCACTCATGCCTTAGCTGTTGTGGGGGATATGTTTGTGGATCCAGGTGATGTGATTGTATTACCTGATAAGATGTGGGGAAACTATAATATGATATTTTCAGTCAGAAGAGGTGCAAAGATTGTAAATTATGCACTATTTAATAAGAATAATGGATTCAATATAGATGGATTTAACTCCTGTCTCAATGATCTTTCTAAAAGCTATGGAAAGATTATTGTTGTGTTGAATTTTCCCAATAATCCCACTGGATACACTATTAGCACAAAGGAGGCAGATGGAATATGTGAGATTATTGCTGGAGTTGCTCAAAAAGGAATAAATATAATAGTGTTTTCAGATGATGCATACTTTGGACTTTTCTACGAAGAAGACTGTCTTAAAGAGTCCATATTTTCAAGGCTTTGCGGCATTGATGAAAGAATACTGGCCATAAAACTGGACGGTGCCACAAAAGAGGATTATGTATGGGGTCTTAGGGTGGGATTTATCACCTATGGTATAAAAGGGAAAGATGATATTTCAAGGCTATATGATGCACTTGAGAGAAAGACCGCTGGTGATGTGAGAGGTTCCATTTCCAACGCATCCCACCTGAGTCAATCCATTATCTTAAATGCCATGAGATCTCCCCATTATCTGATGGAAAAGAGAGAAAAATATGATATTATGAAAGGAAGGGCTGAGGAGGTAAAAAGGATCTTATCGGATCCTAAATATAATGAGATATGGGATCCTTATCCCTTTAATTCGGGATATTTTATGTGCTTAAAGCTTAAGGATATTGATGCAGAGAATCTTCGCAAATATCTCCTTGATAGATATGGAGTTGGACTTATATCATTGGGGGAGAGGGATTTAAGGATTGCCTTTTCCTGTATTGAAAAGGAAGATATTAAAAGACTGTTTGATACCATATATAAGGCTGCTTTGGAGATTAAAGAAGGGTAGCTTAGATGTTAAGACAGTTAAATGAGCTGGTAGATAGTATCAGAAAAGAAGAGTGGTTTAAGAGATATAAGGAAGAGAGAAAACTTCATAAAAATATTGCTAATTGGGCGGAGTTAAGGCTGTTACCAGACTTCTTATCCCTATTTGTGGAAGAGATAGAAAAGATAATAGATATAGATCCTGAGCAATCTGAACAAGAGATCCTTAGTAAAGTAACTGAACATATGGTGCGTTTTTTGGGTGCACATTCTGCCTCTGTAAGGATCTATGACCCCCTTACAGAGCAGATGCTTGCTTATGGCTCCTATCCCTTAGAGGATAAGGCAAGAGAAAGCTATATCCCTCTTGAAGGAACCATTGCAGGGACAGTAATAAGGGATAGGAAGACATATACGGTTCCTGATATATCAAAAGAGAAGAAATATAGGGACAAAGAGAGGATCTTACAAAAGGGGGTTAATTCTCTAATGGCCGTTCCCTTAGAGATTCCCCAATTTTTCCCTTATCAGAGGGATACCACAGGGGTTATACAGATATACTATGAGGAGAAGGGTAAGACATTTACGCCTCTTGAGATTCAGTGTGCTGAGGTTATGTCAAGGAGACTCAGCTTTGTAATTGCAAGGAAAAAGCTCCTCTCTTTGCATAGGGTCAATGAAAAAAAGGAGACCATTGTAAAGAAGATATTTTCAAAGTTGGGCACACGAGAAGGTATCAAGCTTAAAGATGTATTTAATAGCCTCATACCTGAACTTGCAGATATACTTAATTTTCAAAGCTGCGCCCTATTTAGCCTTTCTTCTGATTATGAACATTTAGTGCTTGAAGCAGGATATCCTGATGATCCTTCATATCATGGCATTGGAAAGAAATTTTCCATAAAAGAAGATCCTGTATTTGAAATACTGCTCAATAGAAGACCCTATGAAGGAGATAACCATTACGAATTAGTGGCCAATTCATATATATTGGTAATTGATCCTCAAAAGAGCAGTATCATCTCAGATAAGGTAAAGAGATTTGCAAAGGAGCACAATATTAATTCCATTCTCTATATTCCCCTTCTTATGGGTGATGAAATCACCCAGATTCTTGCCTTTGATGCATTGGATCAAAAAAAGTCATACACTGAAGATGAGATAGAGGTATTGGTATTTCTTGGAAGAGAGCTTATGAAGGCTTATAGATTGGAGCAATTGGATGATATCCTGCATGATTTTAAAAATCCTGCCATAGCTATTGCAGGATTCGCAAGAAGACTTGATAAGATGATGAAAGAAAAGGGGCTTGCAGATGCAGATATTAGGATATCCCGATACTTAGATATATTGCTTGAAGAGACAAGCAGACTACAGGAGATGGCACTCAGCATCTACCACATTGGTGAAAAACAGATAATAAATCTTACAGAGGTATTGAAAAAGAGATTTGAGATAAATAAAGAGGCTATAAAGGAACAGCTAAAAGAGCTTATATTTACCAAAGAAGGCCCCTTTGAAGATCCCCTGTATGTGGAAAGCTATCCCCTCCATTTGGAAAGGATCTTGGATAATCTACTCAATAACGCCACCAACGCTATTCCCACAAAAGGAGGGATCCTTTCTATCAGGACATACAAGGAAGGCCCATGGGCATGTGTAGAGATAGCAAATACGGGCAAGATATCAGAAGAAGAAAGATTAAGACTCATTGAAGGGGAAGGGAAGGGAAGGGGGATATATATCACATATAGGATTGTGAAGCTATTAAATGGAAAGATTGATATAGATACCACCATGAATAAGACTATTGTGACTGTAAAACTACCTCTAAGAGAACCTCCTACTTCATAATATAGGATACAGCTCTCTTTTCCGTCTCATCCACTTTTAGTTGGAATATATCTGGTCTGGAATAATGGCCAACAGGGTCAAAGTCCAGTTTTGCCCTGATAATATCAGAGAGATTTAGCTCAGCATACAATATCCCTTCCTTATTATAGAGAGGCCCCTTAATAATGGAACCAAAGGGGGAAATTATTGCACTTCCACCCCTGCATATAATATCTGGAAGAGGATCCAGATCCCCAATCCCAGGCAGATCACGAGGAAACATATCCTTCTTTACAAACTGATTACACCCCAAGACAAAACACCTTCCCTCACATGCAATATGGACAAGGGTAGAGATCCATGTATCTCTTGAATCTGCTGTGGGAGCTAAATATATCTCAACCCCCTTTCCATAAAGGGCAGTTCGTGCAAGAGGCATATAGTTTTCCCAACATATTAATCCTCCCACTCTTCCATATTCCGTATGGAAAACCGTCAGTGTGCTTCCATCTCCTTCAGCCCAAATAAGCCTCTCTATTCCAGTTGCACGCACCTTTCTATGTCTTCCAAGGAATCTCCCTTGTGGGCTGAAATAGAGTATGGAACAATACAAAGTCCCGCTTCTATACCCTGAAACTCTCTCTATCGCTCCTATTGCTACATATACCTTTAGATCACCACTGACCTCTGCTATAAGATCAGCTTCTCTTCCAGGAATCTCCAAAGAGTTTTCCCAATAAAGCTGCCACAGTTTTCTACCTTCATTGCTTTTACTTCCCCTTCCAATTCCAAAGGCTAATCCTCTGGGATATGCGGGGATGAATGCCTCTGGAAAGAGTAAGATCTTGGCTCCTTCCTTAGATGCCTCCTCTATAAGCCTCAGTGCCTTCAGTGTGGTATCATCTTTATTGAAAGGAATGGGTGATGCCTGAATAACTGCTACCTTAACTGTGCTTTTGGAATCCATATCCTATATACCAAAATGGATAAATTTTCTATCTAAGCTCCTATACTGAATAGCCTCTGCCACATGCTCCACCCTGATGGATTTAGAGCCTTCAAGATCAGCTATGGTCCTTGCAACCTTAAGTATTCTATAGTGTGCTCTGGCACTAAGACCCAAACTTTCCATTGCCTTTTCAAGCATAGACATGGATTCCTTATCCAAAGGGCAGAAATGTCTGATCTGACGTGTATTCATCCTGGAATTTAACCTAATATTCGAACCTTTAAATCTTATTCTCTGAATCTCCCTTGCCCTTTTCACCCTCTCCAAGATCTCACTGCTTGTCTCTCCTTTTTTGGTTTCCTGTAACTCAGAGAAATCCACAGGTGGCACCTCAATATGGAGATCAATCCTATCCATAAGAGGGCCTGATATCTTGGATCGATATCTCTGAATCTGCATAAAAGTGCATCTGCACTCTTTCTTGGGGTCTCCTAAGTAGCCACATGGGCATGGATTCATTGCAGCAATAAGCATAAAGTCTGCCGGGTAGCTTATGGAAGTAGTTGCCCTTGAGATTGTTACCTTCCCATCCTCTAAGGGTTGCCTTAATACCTCCAAGACATTCTTTTTAAATTCAGGAAGTTCATCTAAGAAGAGTACCCCATTATGGGCAAGACTTATCTCCCCAGGTCTTGGGTATTGTCCACCACCAATGAGTGCCACATCTGAGATGGTATGATGGGGTGCCCTAAATGGTCGCACAGTAATAAGTGGAGAGCCTTCTGGCATCAGCCCCATGACACTGTAAATCTTAGAGGTCTCCAATGCCTCTTCAAAGCTCAACTCAGGCAGAATGGTAGGAAGCCTCTTTGCAAGCATGGTCTTTCCTGCCCCTGGTGGTCCAATCATTATAACATTATGCCCCCCTGCAGCCGCTATCTCCATTGCTCTCTTGGCATTTTCTTGACCTTGAACATCACTAAAATCCATATCATAGGAAGATTCATTAAATAGGGTTTCAACCTCTACCTTAATGGGTTCAATTTTTTCGTTTCCCAAAAGATGTGATACGATCTGACTCAGATGTCTTATGGGAAATACCCTAACTCCCTTTACTAATGCCGCCTCTGATGCATTATGAAAGGGTAAAAATATGGAACCGATCCCCTCTCTTCGTGCATTAAGTGCAATCGGAAGAGCACCCTTTATGGGTCTTAGAGTCCCATCTAAGGATAGCTCTCCAAGTATGATACAGTCCTTTATAGCATCTTTCTTAATTAATCCAGTGGCTGAAAGTATACCAATGGCTATGGGAAGATCAAAGGCGCTTCCTTCCTTTTTAATATCAGCGGGGGCAAGATTTACAGTGATTCTATCAGTGGGGAAATGATAACCGCTGTTCTTTATAGATGCCTTTACCCTCTCTTTACTTTCCTTAACAGCACCATCTGGGAGTCCCACAGTCGAAAAGGAGGGAAGTCCTTGAGTAATATCAACCTCTACCTCTACAATATATGCATCAATACCATATACCGCACTACTCAATACCTTTGAGAGCATAATGACATTCTTCTCCTTAAAGAGTCTTTTAATAATGAGAGCTTTGAAAAATTCAAAACTCTCAAAATTTGACTTTAGAGCCAAAATTCTTAAATTTATCTGTTCCTTGTTTACATAAAGCATAAATTTTGATATTTAGTAAAGTTTATTTTTGATATATTTAGGGGAGGACATATGGCAAGGATAACGGTAGAAGATTGCCTCAGACAGATAAATAATCGATTTATATTAATTCATATGGCTGCAAAGAGGGTGCGTCAATTGCGTAAGGGCGCAGAGCCATTTGTAGTAACCAAGAACAAGGATATTGTTACAGCACTCAGGGAGATTGCAGCTGGAAAGGTAAGACTGGCTAAAGAGAAACCCCAGACCAAAGGAGAGGATATAGAGAAGATAGAGGTTCAGGAAGAGCAAAAAAGATCTTAAAGGCTATGGGATATGTATAAGAGGGACTACTATGAAATCTTAGGTGTGAGTCGGGATGCCTCTGAAGAAGAGATCAAGAGGGCATACCGAAGGCTTGCCTTAAAATATCATCCTGACAGAAACCCTGGAGATAAGGAGGCAGAAGAGAGGTTTAAGGAGGCAGCCGAGGCATATGAGGTGCTCAGAGACCAGGAAAAACGTCGTATCTATGATATGTATGGCCATGAAGGGCTTGAAGGAAGAGGATTTAAGGGATTCAGCGGATTTGAAGATATATTCTCTGCATTCGGTGATATCTTTGAAGAGTTTTTTGGCTTTGGAACGTCTCGCACCCGTTTTCGTTCACGCAGAGGGAGAAATCTAAGATATGATCTGGATATCACTCTGGAAGAGGCATACACCGGAAAGGATGAAAAGATAGTATTCCATAGGCTTGAGATATGTGAAAGATGTGGAGGCTCTGGCATTAGCCCTGGTAGCAGCCCCCAGGTATGTTATAAGTGCAGAGGGATAGGGCAGGTGGTCCGAACGCAAGGATTTTTTGAGATCCGCACCACCTGTCCTGTCTGTAATGGCCAGGGGCAGATAATAACAGATCCATGTAAGAGGTGTAGAGGAGAGGGGAGGGTCAGAATCAAGAGAGAGATCACTGTTAGGATTCCTGCAGGAGTGGAGACGGGCTCACAGTTGAGACTCAGGGGTGAAGGAGAGCCCGGTGAGAATGGTGGGGAAAGGGGGGATCTGTTTGTGGTTATTCATGTAAGAGAACATAAGTTTTTCACCAGAGAGGGGGAACATCTCCTATGTGAGGTTCCCATATCCTTTATTCAGGCAATACTTGGCGATATGATAGAGATTCCCTACTTTGGAGATGAAAAATTGGAGGTTCAGATTCCCCCTGGAACACAGCCTGGTGATATATTGACCATTAGGGGGAAGGGAATGCCCAGGTTAAATTCTAATGGTAGCGGTAACCTGTATGTGAAATTGAATGTTACAATTCCAAAAAAGATCACTCAACGCCAGAGGGAACTCTTAGAGGAGTTTTCAGATATTGAAAGATCTTCAAAGAGGGGCAAAAGCATCTGGCAGAGACTAAAAGGAGATTAAGAGATTAAGGAGATTAAGAGATGTTAAGTAAGGAAAAGCTTGAAGAGTTTAGAAGACTTCTGGAAGGCAGACTGAAAGAATTGCTTGAAGAGGCAAGTAAGACACTTACAGGCATGAGTAATAGTGAAGAGTCCTTTCCAGACCCATCAGATAGGGCCTCTTTTGAATCGGATAGATCCTTTATGCTGAGATTAAGGGATAGGGAGAGAAAGCTAATTGGAAAGATAAAAGAGGCACTGGAAAGGATAGAAAATGGAACCTATGGTATATGCGAGCAGTGTGGAGAAGAGATATCTGAGGAAAGGCTAAAGGTAAGGCCGGTTACCACACTCTGTATTGAATGTAAAAAGAAACAGGAAAGAGAAGAGAAGATAAAGGGAATTTAGGGACATAAAAGAAAAATCTTTAAAGCCATCATTTCCTGCCTGTCTATACCCCTTGTATGTATTTTATATTTAGCTTGACTTGAAAATCGATATATTTATATATTCAACTACCCAAAGGGGTCAATTTTCAATTATAATCTTAACTTAAAGGAGTGGTTATGGATATATTAATTGTGAGTGCCTGTAGAACCCCTATTGGAGATTTTGCTGAGACATTAACCACTATCTCTGCTACCGACCTTGGTGCCTTAGTGATTAAAGAGGCCATAAGGGGGGCAGGGCTAAAGGAGGAAGATATTGATGAGGTGATAATGGGATGCGTCCTTATGTGTAGAGTAGGCGGAGTTAATCTTTGAAAATATGCAAATTTTTTGTTAGTTATTAGAAAAATTTAAAGTAACACATTAAAATAAGGAGGTATTATGAGAGAGGTAGTAATAGTATCAGGGGTCAGAACAGCGGTGGGCTCATTTGGTGGAACGCTTAAAGATATTCCAGTGGTAGAGCTGGGCTCAATCGTAATAAAGGAGGCATTAAAGAGGGCAGGTATCAGGCCCATTGTATCAGAAACACTTAAGGAATTTGAGCCCGATATCTTTAAGGGAAAGGGAATGATTGAATTAGAAAAACGATACTATGATTATGATGACTCCCTCAAACCTGTTCAGGTAGATGAGGTTATAATGGGCAATGTGGTTGGAGCTGGCCAGGGTCAGAATGTGGCAAGGCAGGCCATGATCCGTGCAGGGGTTCCCAAAGAGATCAATGCATTTACTGTAAATAAGGTATGTGCATCAGGCATGAAGGCGGTTACATTAGCAGCACAGGCCATCAGTTCCGGAGAGGCAGATGTGATAGTTGCAGGAGGGATGGAAAATATGAGCATGATCCCCTATGCAGTTCCTTCAGCCCGTTGGGGGGCGAGGATGAATAATGTGGAGTTTGTGGATCTCATGGTCTACGATGGACTCTGGGAGATATTTTATGGATATCATATGGGAATCACAGCCGAAAATATTGCAGAAAGCTATGGGATATCCAGACAGGAGCAGGATGAACTGGGTGCCCTGAGCCATAAAAGGGCAAGGGATGCCATTTCAAAAGGAATATTTAAGGAAGAGATTGTAGAGGTGGTGGTACCTCAGAGGAAGGGAGATCCGATCATATTTGATACCGATGAAAGACCTATGGATACTAATGTGGAAAAGATGGCAAAGCTAAGGCCTGCATTTAAAAAAGATGGAACTATCACTGCAGGAAATGCCTCAGGAATCAATGATGCGGCAGCGGCCCTTGTGCTAATGAGCAGGGAAAAGGCAGAAGAGCTTGGGATTAGGCCCATTGTGAAGATAAGGGCATATGCATCAGGAGCGGTTGATCCTGCATATATGGGGCTTGGCCCTGTGCCAGCGGTTAGAAAGATCCTTAAAAAAGAGGGATTAAGTATTGATGACTTTGGAGTGGTGGAGCTGAATGAGGCCTTTGCAGCTCAAGCAATTGCGGTGATGAGGGAGCTAAAGCTTGACCTTGATAAGACAAATCCCTATGGGAGCGGAATATCCATTGGTCATCCCATAGGCTGCACAGGAGCCAGAATCCTGGTTACCTTGATGAATGAGATGAAGAGGAAGGGGTATAACTTAGGCCTTGCAACCCTCTGTATTGGTGGGGGGCAGGGTATGGCAACTATACTTGAACTGATCTAAAAAGGAGAAGATATTATGAGCTATAATACCATTGTGTTTGAGAAAGAGGATGAAATTGCTATAATTAGATTTAACAGGCCAAAGGCGCTAAATGCTATAAATCCTGAGATGGTAAAGGAATTAAATAGTGCAATTGATGAAATTGAGAGTAGCTCTGATTTCAGGGTTCTAATACTTACAGGGGCTGGAGAAAAGGCCTTTGTTGCAGGTGCAGATATTGCCCATATGGTAAATCTAAATCCTTTACAATTGAGGAGATTTTCCATTGAAGGGCACAATCTATTGCATCGCTTAGAGTCCCTTCCCATACCTGTGATTGCGGCAGTAAATGGATATGCCCTTGGAGGTGGAACTGAGATTGCATTGGCATGCGATTTTATCTATGCATCTGAAAATGCCAAATTTGGACAACCTGAGATAAATCTCGGTATAATTCCGGGATTTGGAGGCACTCAGAGACTAAGTAGGCTTGTGGGAAAGGCAATGGCAAAGGAGCTCTGTATGACAGGTGTTATGATAAGCGCTCAAGAGGCAAAAGAGATTGGGCTGGTCAATAAGGTGTTTCCGACAGAAAAGTTGTGGGATGAGACCATGAAGACAGCCAAATTACTTGCTTCAAAGGGAAGGGTATCGCTTAGAGCAGTTAAGGAATGTATAAACAGGGGATATGATCTGGATCTAAGAAATGGATGTCATTTGGAGACAGATGCCTTTGCCCTTTGTATGGTAAGCCCTGATGGCAAAGAGGGTATGAAGGCATTCTTAGAAAAAAGAAGACCAAATTTTCAGGGGGAGTTGGAATAATCATGGATTTTGAATTAACAGAAGAACACAAGATGGTAAGGGAGATGGCAAGGAGGTTTACAGAAACCGAGATTAAGCCAGTGGCAGCAAGGCTGGATCAGATGCATGAACACCCAAAGGAGATTATTGCCAAGATGGCTGAACTGAAATTCATGGGTATATTTGTGCCTGAGGAATATGGCGGCGGTGGAATGGACAATATAAGCTATGTGCTGGCGTTAATAGAGATATCAAAAGGGTGTGCAGGCACAGGAACCATTATGTCTGCACATAATTCGTTGTATTGTTTCCCTGTAATGAAATACGGAACCCATGAACAGAAGCTGAGATATCTTACCCCTTGTGCATCCGGACAGAAGATAGGTTGCTATGGACTCACTGAGGCTAATGCGGGGTCAGATGCGGCATCCATAAGAACCACAGCTGAAAAGAGGGGAGATAGGTGGATAATAAGTGGAGAGAAGAGATTTATCACAAATGGAAATGTGGCCTCTTATGCTGTAATTGCAGCAGTGACTCAAAAGGGTAAGGGATATAAAGGAATAAGCTCATTTGTAATTGACCTTGAAAACACCCATGGATTTCGTGTGGGTAAGGTGGAAGAAAAGCTGGGGATCAATGCATCTGGAACTGCCGAGCTCATATTTGAAGATGCAGAGGTGCCAGAAGATGCCCTATTGGGTGATCCTGAATCAGGATTCAGACAGATGCTGACCACACTGGATGGAGGAAGGATAGGAATTGCTGCCCAGGCTGTGGGAATAGGCAGGGCTGTGCTTGAAGAGGCCCTTGAATATGCCAAGCAGAGGGAGCAGTTTGGAAAACCCATAATCTCTTTTCAGGCAATACAGTGGAAGCTTGCTGATATGGCAACAGAGCTTGATGCTGCGGAACTTTTGACCTTAAGGGCTGCATGGCTTGAAGATAATGGCAGGCCCTATGAAAAGGCGGCTGCCATGGCAAAGATGTATGCCTCAGATGTGACAATGAGAGCAGCAGTTGAAGGGGTGCAGATCCTGGGGGGATATGGATACTGTAAAGAGTATCCCATGGAAAGACACATGAGGGATGCAAAGATCTGCCAGATATACGAGGGAACAAATGAGATTATGAGATTAGTAATTGCAAGAAATCTTATGAAAGGGAGGTAAAACCTTACAAACATTAAGGGAGGACATTATGTCCAAGACGTTTGATCCAAAGCTATTTGAAGATATTGAAAAAGAGCAGGAAAGGTGGCAGATGGAGTTAGAGAAGGCCTTTGCTATTAGAGCAGAAAGGAAGAAACGGTTTACCACTGTATCTGATAGGGAGATAAACAGGATATACACGCCTCTTGATATCAGGGATCAGGACTTTCTAAGAGATATAGGATTTCCAGGACTCTATCCATTTACACGAGGTGTTCAGCCATCCATGTATAGGGGAAGACTCTGGACAATGCGGATGTTTGCAGGACTTGGAACCGCAAAGGATACTAACAGGAGATTCCATCTTCTGGTAAAAGAGGGGCAGACAGGCCTTTCCACTGCCTTTGATATGCCAACCCTTATGGGCTATGATACCGATTCTCCCCGTGCAAGGGGGGAGTGTGGAAAGTGTGGAGTTGCCATTGACACCCTTAAAGATATGGAAGATCTCTTTGAAGGGCTTCCAATAGACAGGATCACCACCTCAATGACTATAAATCCGCCTGCACCTGTGATATGGGGAATGTATATTGCAATGGCCGAAAAGAGGGGTATAGACAGAAGGCTTCTGGGTGGAACCATTCAAAATGATATGTTGAAGGAATTTATTGCCCAAAAGACCTTTATGCTTCCACCTGAGCCTTCATTAAAACTTATTGTAGATACAGTGGAATTTGGAACCAAAGAGGTGCCCAAGTGGAACACCATAAGCATAAGTGGATATCATATAAGAGAGGCTGGATCCACGGCGGTTCAGGAGCTTGCATTCACTATTTCAGATGGGATCACCTATGTTCAGGCGGCAATTGAAAGGGGATTGAATGTGGATGACTTTGCACCCAGACTCTCTTTCTTCTTTAATTCCCATATGGACTTCTTTGAAGAGATTGCAAAGTTTAGGGCTGCTCGCAGGATGTGGGCAAAGATAATGAAAGAGAGATTCAAGGCTAAGAATCCCAGATCCTGGTGGTTAAGATTTCACACTCAGACAGCAGGCTGCTCCTTAACCGCACAACAGCCATATAATAATATAGTAAGAACCACTATTGAAGCATTGGCAGCGGTTTTGGGAGGCACCCAATCCCTTCATACTAACTCCTTAGATGAGGTTTTGGCAATTCCCACCGAAGAGGCTGCAACCATTGCTCTTAGAACACAGCAGATAATAGCAGAGGAGTCTGGGGTAGCAAATACCATAGATCCGCTGGGGGGCTCCTATTTTGTGGAGGCACTTACCAATAAGATGGAAGAGGAGGCATTTGAGATAATTGAAAAGATAGAAGACATGGGTGGGATGCTTGCAGCAATAGAGAAACACTATCCGCAGATGGAGATAGCAGATTCTGCCTACAGATACCAGAAGCAGATCGAAGAGGGAGAAAGGGTTGTTGTGGGAGTAAATAAGTATGTAATGGAAGAGGAGATCCCCATTGAGATACTTCAGATAGATGAGGAATTGGAGAGACTTCAGATAGAAAAGACCAACAGGATTAAGAGTGAGAGGGATAATAAAAAGGTCAGGGAGTGTCTTGAGAGATTGGAGGATGCATGTGTGAATGGTAAAAATGTAATGGAATATATAATTGATGCGGTTAAGGAATATGCTACTCTGCAAGAGGTCTGTGATGTTTTTAGAAAGGTATATGGGGAATACAGGGATCCAGGTATATACTAAGTTTGGGAGAATAAAGATATCATGGAGAAGAGAAAATTAAGGGTTATGGTTGCAAAGCCTGGGCTTGATGGACATGACAGGGGGGCCAGGGTGATTGCAAGGGCATTTAGGGACGCTGGTTTTGAAGTGATATACACTGGATTGCATCAGACGCCAGAGGAGATAGTAAAGGCAGCTATTCAAGAGGATGTGGACTTGATCGGCCTTTCAAGCCTTGCCGGTGCACATCGTTACCATTTTCCTAAGGTAGTAGAGCTGCTCAGGGAAAATAATGCAGATGACATAGTGGTAATAGGGGGTGGAATAATTCCAGATGAAGATATTCCGAGGCTGAAACAGGCAGGTATTAAGGAGATCTTCACCCCAGGGGCACCGCTTCAAGAGATCATTGATTGGATAAAAAAGAATGTAAATCCTAAGAGATAGAGAGAAGATAAGATATGAATGAGCTTGTAGAAAAGATACTTTCAGGGGATATAAGAACTGTTGCAAAGGTTATAAGAGATATAGATGATGGAGTTGGAGATATCAGGACCATATTAAAAGATATCTATCCATACACTGGCAGGGCCTATGTGATTGGAATCACTGGCTCTCCTGGTGTGGGAAAGAGCACTTTGGTTGATAAGATGATCTCCCATCTAAGGGATGTGGGAAAGACTGTGGGAGTGCTCGCGGTGGATCCCACAAGTCCTTTCTCCGGAGGTGCCATATTGGGTGATCGGGTCAGGATGCAGAAACACAGCTTAGATGAAGGGGTCTTTATAAGATCTCTGGCAACGAGGGGGCACTTTGGTGGATTAACACAGTCTACGAGAAGTGCCATTGATGTCCTGGATGCCATGGGAAAGGACTATATCTTGGTTGAGACAGTGGGAGTGGGACAGGATGAGGTGGATGTGATGAAGATTGTGCACACCACCATTGTGGTGGTAATTCCAGGTATGGGAGATGATATCCAGGCAATAAAGGCGGGAATCTTAGAGGTGGGAGATATCTTTGTAGTGAATAAGGCAGACAGGGAAGGTGCAGATAAGACAGTGCAGGAGCTTCAGATGATGCTTGAGATGAATGAGGATAAGTTTGAAAAAGGACTCTGGAGACCACCCATACTCAAGGTAGAGGCCCTTTTTGATAAGGGTGTTAAAGAGCTATTAGATGAGGTGGATAGACATGCCCAATATCTAAAGGAGCATTGGGAGGGATTGGCACTTAGAAAGCAGAAAGAGAAGGTTAAAGAAGAGCTAAAAGAGATGGTTAAGGGAAAGTTGATTGAAACAGTGTTTCAGGAGCTTATTAGAAGTGGAGATTTTGAAAAATCAGTGGAAGAGATAGTGGAAGGGAAGGTTGATCCCTATACCGCATCTGAAAGACTGGTATTACCCCGATTAAGACTAAATAGCCAAGGGAATATGGGTGTTAATTAGGTATCTGATAATCTTTGTATTTTCTCTACTTATCTTAATATCTGGAATATATCTTCTTATACTGGCATATCTATTCCATAATCCCATATATTTTATTATGACATTTTTTTCAGCAAGTCTTGTGATATTAATCGGGGCTTCCCTTTCCCTTGGCATGATCCTTAGGATATATAATCAGTTCAAAGAAAAAAATAATTAATTAGATCAAGGAGGATGAGATGCCTTCAAAGAAAAAGGTGCAACCTTTGGGAAAAAGACTTATGAAATTAAGAAGAGAAAAGAATATGACACTTGTAAGCCTTGCAAATGAGACAGGTCTTAGCAAAGAATACCTATCTGAAATTGAAAAAGGTAAAAGAATCCCACCTGTATCAGTTATCTTACAACTCTCACGAGCCTTGGAGATAGACTCAAGCATATTGCTTAAAGAAGAAGAGAAAAGGGCAGGGGAAAAGCAGGATATGGACTATCAGAGGAGGACAGAATCATATAGCTATCAGAATCTGACCCCAGAGGCAAGGCATAAGCATCTAAAGGCATTTAAGGTATTTATTGACCCTCTTTCAGATCATAAAGGGGTGAGTTATCAGCATCTGGGCGAAGAATTTATATATGTATTGCAGGGGAAGATTGAGGTAATGGTGGGTGAAAATAGAAATGTGCTTGCAAAGGATCAATGTATTCACTTTAACTCTTCCATTGTGCATAAGATAAGAAATCTCAGTAATGAACAGGCACAACTCCTGGTGGTCTTATATACTCCATAGAGAGGAGGCATGAGGCATGTCTTATCAACTAACTGAAGAACAGAAGATGATTCAGGATATGGTAAGAGACTTTGCAAGGGAAGAGATCATGCCAGGGGCAGCAGAGAGAGACAGAAAAAAGATCTTTCCAAAGGAGATCATTGAGAAGATGGGTGAGTTGGGACTCATGGGCATGAATGTTCCTCCTGAGTATAATGGGGCTGGAGTGGATACCGTGAGCTATTCCCTCGCCCTTCAGGAAGTGGCATATGCCTGTGCATCTACCGCGGTGATAATGTCGGTTCACAACTCCGTTGCCTGTGGCCCCATATATCAATTTGGATCTGACTATCTAAAAGAGAGTTATCTTAAGCCACTTGCAGCAGGGAAGATGCTGGGTTCTTTTGCACTCACAGAGCCCAATGCAGGATCAGATCCTGCCTCCCAGAGGACAAGGGCAAAAAGAGATGGAGACAGCTATATTATAAATGGGACAAAGATATTTATTACCTCTGGAAAAAACTCAGATATCACAGTGGTAACCGCCTATACAGAGCCTGAAAAGAGACATAAGGGAATCAGCGCATTCGTGGTGGAGAAGGGAACCCCTGGATTCTATGTAGGAAAGGAAGAAGAGAAGATGGGCCTCAGGGCATCTGACACAGTGGAACTGGTTTTTGAAGACTGCCGGGTTCCTGCTGAAAACCTGCTTGGAAGAGAGGGAGATGGCTTTTTAATAGCCATGGTATCCCTTGATGGAGGAAGGATAGGGATTGCATCTCAGGCAGTGGGTATTGCACAGGCCTGCTTAGATGCTGCCATTGGCTATGCCAAGGAAAGAATTCAGTTTGGAAGACCCATATCACAGTTTCAGGCAATTCGCTGGATGATTGCAGATATGGCAACCGAAATTGAAGCTGCAAGACTGCTTACCTTTAATGCAGCTTCGATGAGAGATAGGGGGGAGAATTTCACTGCAGCCGCATCCATGGCAAAACTTTTCGCCTCAGAGATGGCAAACAGGGTGGCATATAAGGCATTGCAGATTCACGGTGGCTATGGATATACCAAGGAGTATCCAGTTGAAAGACATTACAGGGATGCAAGGGTCTTGACCATCTATGAGGGCACCTCTGAGATACAGCGCAGGGTTATATCAAACCATGTAATTGGAGGTAAGGCATAGGGAATAGACTCTCAGTTGCAATTATCACCAAGAACGAAGAGGATAGGCTGCCGGGATGTCTCAGTAGTGTCTCTTTTGCAGATGAGATCGTGGTGGTGGATTCTGGTAGCACAGATAATACTTTGAGAGTGGCAGAAGAGTATGGATGCAGGATATATAAAAGGACACTTCATGGATTTGGGGAGCAAAAATCCTATGCAGTTAAGATGACCCAAAATGAATGGGTATTAGTGATTGATGCAGATGAAAGGATACCAAAGGAGACAAGATCAAAGATACAGAATATACTTAAAGATCCAGATGCAGATGCTTACAGCTTTCCAAGGAAAAATATAGTAAATGGCCGTTGGATCAGACATGGGGGGTGGTGGCCAGATAGGGTAATCAGACTCTTTAAACGATCCTGTGGCAGAGTGAGTGAACGATTGGTTCATGAAAGGGTGATAATTAATGGAAGGATCGTAGATCTTGAAACTCCCATTATACACTATCCCATTAGGAATATTGAAGATATATTAAATAAGATAAACCTCTACTCCACCTTAGGTGCTCAAGTATTAAAAGAAAGTGGAGAGAAGGGGAGTATAATCAAGGCGATAACATTTCCTGCCTTTGAATTTTTCTATATCTATTTTATAAGGTTAGGAATATTAGATGGATATGAGGGCCTTTTAATTTCTTTAAGTAATTCTATAAATATACTTTTTAAGTATTTAAAATTAAAAGATTTATCTTGAATGAAAAATAGAGGTTCTCTTCCCATAACAAATGAAAAGGTCTTAGAGATCCTTTGGAATTATCAGCCTTGGAATGGAAGAATACTGGATCTTGGGGCTGGTGAGGGATATCTTTCAAGGCTTATCTTAGAGAAATTCATATCAGTGGGAGTTGATCCTATAGGGCATCTATTTGCATGTGATCTATATTCTGATTCCTTTAAAGAGGATGTGGATTTTACCGTGTGTGATATAAATGGGTATCTTCCATATATTGATAACTCTTTTGATGCTGTCTGTAGCATAGAGGTCATAGAGCATCTTGAAAACCATTTTCACTTTGCAAGGGAACTCTATCGTATATTGAAGAAAGGAGGCGTAGCAATTATAACCACACCTAATATTTTGAATCTTTATAGCAGAGTGAAGATATTAATTAAGGGATTTCCATATCTATTTGGCCCTATTCCTTTTCAAGAAAGGGATATAGCAGGGCTTGAAGGCCATATAAATCCGATTTTCCCATATTTTTTATTATATTCTTTTAAAAAAGCAGGTTTTAAAAGTATAAAGATCCATACGGATAGGATAAAGAGACCCTCACTATATTTATTGCCTTTTCTCTTTTTGCCATTAAAATTGGCCAAATCGTATCTAAGGCTTGACAGGGAAAACTCTTCAATTATTTCTAAACTATTTTCTTTTAAGGTATTGACAGGAAGGACCATTATATTGGAGGCAAAGAGATAGACCAAGGAGATGCATTCTTTTTCAAGACTTATTAAGAAGGGTAGAAGGATAAAGGTATTGCTTATTAAATTGCGATACATTGGAGATACTATAACCATAATACCTGTGGTAGAAAACCTAAAAAGTAGATTCCATGACTTTATGGTGCATGTTATGGTAAGAAAAGGAACTGAGGAGATATTAAGATACCATCCCATGATAGATAGAATCTGGATCTATGATAATAATAGGGCAAAGGGGAAAAGTAAAAGAGATGTGATTTCCTATCATATGAAGCTATATAGCTCTTTAAGGAGGCAGAAATTTGATGTGGTAATAGATTTTACATTGGGAGATAGGGCTACTCTTATTGCCTTTATGACAGGTGCACCTCTGAGGGTAACATTTAAAGAGGCTTCTCGTCTCGCAAACCTACTTATGAATACTAAAATCAATGCGGATTCCCAAAGACACATCGTGGAATATCAGCTTGAATCCTTAAAGATATTTGGAATAAATGATCCTATCCCAAATTATACCATATATATTCCAGAACAGGTACAGTATAGAATTGACAGTTTATTGAAGAGATATGAGCTATTGGATGAAAAGCCTCTTATCTGTATTCATCCGGGTGCCAGAAATAGATTGAGGCGATGGTCACCACAGAGATTTGCCCACATAGCTGATAGATTAATCCATATCTTTAATGCACATGTTACTCTTATTGGAGGGCCAAAAGAATCTAATCTATTAGAAGATGTGGAAAGATTTATGCGCAATGCCCCCTCTTTTAAGACCACCCAATTTTCTCTCCTTGAGATGGCAGCCCTCTTTAAGAGATCAGATCTATTGATTGGCAATGATTCCGCTCCTGTCCATATAGCAGCAGGTGTTGGGTGTTCTACTCTTACCCTTTATGGACCCACTTTCCCCCATACCTGGCACCCCCTCAGTCCAAAGGGAGAATATGTGTTTAAGGGGCTTTCCTGTTGTGGTTGTAGGCAATTGAGATGTGAAAGGCCTGATGACAGCTGTATGAATCAGATCTCAGTGGAGGATGTATGGGAAAAGGTAGTAAAGATATTAAAACATTAGATAGGTTTGAACCTTCCTATATTAAGACCCATAGGGAAGGAAGACTCAAGGATAAGATAGAGACTCTCCTTTCCATGCTTCGTAGCTGTGTGATATGCCCCCGAAGATGCAAGGTAAATAGATTGGAGGGAGAAGAGGGATATTGTAAGAGTGGAAGAATGGCAAGGGTTGCAAGTTTTAATTCCCATTTTGGAGAAGAATCCCCATTGGTTGGAAGATATGGATCTGGCACAATATTTTTAAGCTCCTGTAATCTGCTTTGTAGCTTTTGCCAGAACTATGAGATCAGCCATCTAAGAGAAGGTATGGAAGTCAGTCCTGATCAGCTTGCAGATATGATGCTTCAGCTTCAGAGTATGGGATGCCATAATATTAACTTTGTGACCCCCACCCACATGATAGCACAGATTATGGAGGCCCTACCATTGGCAATTGATAGGGGTCTACATATCCCGCTGGTATATAATTCCAGTGGATATGATAGTGTGCATACCCTTAAGATATTGGAAGGAGTGTTTGATATATATATGCCTGACTTTAAATTCTGGGATAGTTCATGGGCAAAGAGGTATTGTAATGCGCCTGATTATAGAGAGAGGGCAATAGAGGCAATTAAAGAGATGCATCGACAGGTTGGAGATTTAAAGCTTACAGAAGATGGCATTGCACTCAGAGGTCTTATAATAAGACATCTTGTGATGCCAGAAGGAGTTGCAGGTTCAGAAGGTGTGCTCAATTTTATTTCAAAAGAGATCTCCCAGGACACATATGTAAACATAATGGATCAGTATAGACCATGTGGAAGGGCATTGGAAGACGAATATATCAACAGGAGGATCTCTGCCAAGGAATTCAGAGAGGCAATGGCCATTGCAAAGAGAGTTGGCCTCAGACGCTTAGATCCAAGGGACAGGATCAGATTTATATTTGTGCCCTATTAAAGATATGAAAAATGGGTGTAATAGGCATAACAAGTACAATTCCTTTAGAGATAGTCTTTGCATCTGGAAATGTGCCAATGGATCTTAACAATGTCTTTATCACCTCACCAGATCCTGAACGCTATATAAAGAGGGCAGAGAGAGATGGATTCCCACAAAATGTATGCTCCTGGATTAAGGGGATCTATGGAGTGGTATTGGAGGAAGGTATAGAGAGGGTTATTGTGGTTGCAGGTGGGGATTGTAGCAATTCTATAGCACTTGGAGAACTTCTGAGTTTAAAAGGGGTAAAGATCATACCATTTATCTTTCCCCACAGAAGAGACAGAGATACATTGAAAATGGAGATGGAATATCTTATGCAGAACCTCGGCACTGATTGGGAACATGTAAACAGAGAATTTAAAAGGATGAAGGTTCTCAGGGAAAAACTGAGGGAAATTGACAGACTTACTTTCTTAGATGGGAGAGTCTCTGGATTTGAAAATCATCTCTTTCTGGTATCAAGCTCTGATTGTATGAAAGATAGGAGGTTATTTGAGAAAAAAGTGGATGAATTTATAGAATCTGTTCAAAAGAGAGGTGAAAATAGATGTTCAATCAGGTTGGGGTATATAGGTGTTCCTCCTATATTTACAGACCTATACCAATTTGTGGAATCCTTAGGAGCACAGATTGTATTTAATGAGATTCAGAGACAATTTAGTATGCCATATGATTGTGACAATATTGTTGAACAATACCTTGCCTATACCTATCCATACGATATTGATGGAAGAATTAAGGATATAAGGGAGGCAATAGAGCAGAGAGCCATTGATGGAATCATTCACTACACCCAGAGCTTTTGCTTCAGGCAGATCCATGACCTTATCTTAAGAGAAAAGATCTCTACTTCCATACTGACCATAGAAGGAGATAGACCAGGTCTCCTGGATTCTAGGACAAAACTCAGAATTGAGACCTTTGTAGAGATGCTGATATCCAGAAAGGACTCCGAATATCTGTTTAAGTTTGACAGTTAGTAGTTAAAAATTTACTGATTCATGGGTGGCACATCTAAATAAATCAATAACTTAGGTCATTTTATATCTGTTACAGATTCAAAAACTTGTAGTTACAGGGTTTTGTTATTTTTTCTTAACTTTTGCAATGATAAAGCGAAACCAACTTGCCAATTTTCAAAAAAGCCTTTTAAATCAATTAGATATAAAAGAGCCACACTTGTCAAACTTAAGTAGAAGTTATTAGAGGTGGATTTAATTGAGGAATTACCTAAAATTAAGTGACTGAAAAGGCCACTTTAGGACAAAAAATATTGATTATTTGAGTTTTTTTGTATATAATGATAAACATGATAAATAATTAGGTTATATAAGATAAAATGAGTATTAGTGTTTCAACAATAAAATTGTTGGATGAAATTGAGCCATCTTTGAGAAAGATATTCCTTGCGATTTTTGAAGAGATAGAGAGGCAGAGGGAAGAGAATGTAACCAAAAAGGAGTTTAATGAGCTTAAAGATATTGTCAAGGAACTAGCAGAGGCACAGAAAAGGACAGAGGAAAAGGTTAGAGAACTGGCAGAGGCACAGAAAAGGACAGAGGCGGAGTTAAAGAATCTCATTTCAGAACACAGAAAGACAAGGGAACAGGTGGGGGGATTGGCTCATACTGTGGGATATGTGCTTGAAGATAGGGCATATAGAGGTCTTCCTGAACTCCTTATGAAAGACTTTAGAGTTGAAATCACTGAGGCCCTAAAAAGAGACTATGTTGAGATAAAACCGGGCAGATATGAAGAGATTAATATTATTGGAAGAGGGAAAATAGATGGACGGGGGGTCTGGATTATTGGAGATTGCAAAACTCAGCTAAAGAAAAGAGACATTGATAGATTTCTCAAACTCTTAAGGGACTTGAAAGATATTTCTCAGGAAGATATTATAATTATCGCCGTTACCTATCAAGCCTCCCCTCAGGTGAGAAAATATGCTAATTCAAAAGGTATTAAAATCTATTTCTCTTATCAACTTCCCCTTTAAAACTAATCCTTGAATCTTGCATTGACCTGATTAATGGCATAAATTTTGCTTTAAATATAGATAAAATCAGAAAGATGATTATATAGATAAGCATGCAAATATATAATAAGATAGTTAGAAGGATCAGCATAGATCTTGCCATCTGGTCATCTCTTATATTGATAACCTTAATGGCAATATATGCCTATAGTCTAATCTTTAAAAGGCAGAAAATACACTCAATAACCTACATTTATAATTCTGATAATAGACCTGATCCTGATAAGATATGCTTTCTCCCACCCTATGAGGATATGGAACCCTTCTTTGAAGAAGGTAAAGCAGATAGCAAGATATATAATTCTTTAGACTTTACTATACAGAAGGTGTGTGAAAAATACAACATGGATCCGGCGCTCATAAAGGCGATTATAAAGGCTGAATCAGACTATAATCCAAAGGCAGTCTCTAAAAAAGGGGCTGTGGGGCTGATGCAGGTGATGCCCTCCACTGCAAAGGAGTTGGGGTTTAAAGATATCTATGATCCCAAGTCCAATATTGAGGCAGGTGTTAAGTATCTAAGATATCTAATGGATCATTTTAATGGAGATCTTATCCTTACTCTTGCTGCCTATAATGCAGGACTAAACAGGGTCAAACGCCACAGGGGTGTTCCACCCATAGTGCAGACTAAAAGATACATAAAAAAGGTCCTCAAGTACTATCGGGAATATAAGGCATCCGTGTAAGTTTTTACTTCCTACTTTCTCATCTTTTAAATATAAATTCTTGACCCATAGTCTCTTCCTTATTATAGAAGATGAGAAATCTTTTTTAAGGAAAGATCATGTCTCAGAGCAGATTGATAGAAGAGGTGATCAAGAACGGACTGTGTATAAATTGTGGTGCATGTGTAGGGCTTTGTCCCTATATGGACTATTTTGATGGAAAGGTTGTCGTCTTGGACCCCTGCACATATAAAGAGGGCAGATGTTCCCAATTTTGCCCTCAGATAATAGATGCTCCACCCGATATTAATAGAGTGAGTCCCATTGGAAAATATATTGAAGTGTTTGCCTCAAGGGCAACTGATGGAGAGATAAGGGAAAAGGCACAATATGGGGGCACTGTATCGGCACTGCTTATCCATTTATTGGAAAAGGGATTTATTTCCTATGCCGTGCTTACAGACAAAGGTAATTCCCATTCTCCCTCTGGCAGATGGGTAAAGAGCAAAGAGGAGGTCTTGGACTGTGCAGGTTCAAGATATAGTGCATCAGGATCTCTATCCCGCTTTAATTATCTTATAAAAGATAAAGGCCCCTTAAAAGATATCTGTTTTGTTGGACTCCCTTGTCAGATAAAGGCACTGGATAAGATGAGCAGTAAAACCGATCTTTCTAAGATCCTAAAGATAGGGCTTTTCTGCACCTGGTCACTTGATTATAGGTCTCTTAGGGAATTTCTTATATCTAAGGGGATAGATGGGGCAGATGGTTTTGATATTCCTCCCCCTCCCCTTCAGGTATTTAGAATATATAGAAAAAATTCTCATATAGATATACCCCTTGATGAAATTAGACCTCTAATACAGAAGGGATGTTCCATATGTATGGACATGACCTCTGAGCTTTCAGACATATCAGTGGGTGCGATGGAAGGAGATGAGGGATGGAATACCGTGATAATAAGGACAGAGATGGGAAAAGAGCTATTTGATAGGGCATTAAAAGAGGGAATCATTGAGATCAAAGAGCTTCCAGAGAAGAATCTCTCCCATCTTAAGGATTCATCCCTAAATAAGAAGAAGAGAGGAGCCAATAACATTAAAGATCTTTTCTCTTAGAGGACGCTGATGAAGAGGGATATTTTTGAAAGACAAGGTGGAATACAGCTTTTACTTCAGGGAAATGAGGCAATTGCCAGGGGGGCACTTGAGGCGGGTGTGGCATTTTGTGCATCATATCCAGGTAATCCCTCCTCAGAGATAATGGAGACCTTGGCTGAGGCATCAAAAGAGCTTCCCATATATGCCGAGTGGTCTGTAAATGAAAAGGTGGCCCTTGAAGCAGCAACCGCTGCATCTTTCTCTGGTCTTAGGGCCATAGTGAGTATGAAACAGAATGGGGTTAATGTGGTATCTGATTTTCTTACAAATCTTACCCTCTCTGGCACAAAGGGAGGATTGGTGCTGGTTAGCTGCGATGATCCATCTGGAATCTCAAGCACAAATGAGGAGGATGCAAGGCTGTTTTCAAAACTTGCAGATATACCATTGCTTGAGCCGTCCACCCCTCAAGAGGCGCTGGATATGACCAGATGGGCATTTGAGCTTTCAGAGACCATTCAGAATGTGGTGATGCTGAGGAGTGTTTCTCGGCTCTCTCATACAAGAGGAAATGTAGAGATAGGAGATCTTAAGGAATTTAATTTTAATCCCCATTTTTCAGTGGAAAGTCCCTTTCATACCTTTCCTGTAGTTAAAAAGCATATGGAAAGGCATAAAAAATTGGAGCTTGCATCAGAGCTATTTGACTCTTCCCCTTTTAATAGATATGAAGGCCCGCTGAATCCTGAACTTTTAATCATAGCCTCTGGATGTTCATGGAGTTATGCAAGGGAATCGGTGGAGCTATTAGAGCTGAAGGATAGAGTAGGAATAATTAAATTGGGAACCACATGGCCCCTTCCTAAAAGACTTATTGAGGAGTATCTTAAAAAGAGCCCTAAGATATTATTTGTTGAAGATGTGGATCCATTTATTGAAGAAAATGTGATGTCCTTCTATGCCTCCATGAATTTTGAGAGCAAGATCCAGTTTTTTGGAAAATACTCAGGTCATATCCCGCAGTGCGGGGAAAATTCCCATAGCACCGTGATGAATGCCTTATGCAGGATATTTAATATGGATTCAGCAAAGGATGATTTCACAAATAGAGCACAGGCACTTATCGGAGATATGGTCCCTCCAAGGGAATTTGGTTTCTGCCCGGGTTGTCCACATAGGGGTTCTTACTATGCTATAAAGACAGCCCTTGCATGGGATGGAAGGGAAGGGTTTGTATCTGGTGATATCGGATGCTATACCATGGGAATCTGGCCTACAGGGTTTAATCAGGTAAAATCAGTGCATGCTATGGGATCGGGAGCAGGATTGGGATGTGGATTTGGGAAGATGGAAGGCTTAGGCTTTAAACAGCCCGTGATAACCGTATGTGGTGATTCCACATTTTTTCATGCCTCTGTTCCTGCCCTTATAAATGCAAAATATAATGAATCGGATCTTTTTTTGGTTGTGCTTGACAACAGTGCCACTGCCATGACAGGTTTTCAGCCCCATCCGGGCGTGGGATATACCGCAAAGGGTGAAAAGACAGAACCCGTTAAAGTAGAGGCAATTGCTGAGGCACTTGGGATAGAGGTGGATGTGGCAGATCCATATGAGATGATGGAAACTGCAAGAAAGATCTATGACATGCTCCAGAAGAAGGGACCCAAGGTCCTGGTGCTTAAGAGGAGATGTGCACTGGTTCAGGGGAGAATGGAGGGGTTCCCATATAAGATGAGAGTTAATCAGGATCTCTGTATCGGAGAGGAGTGTGGTTGTAACCGTTACTGCACACGTATATTTAGATGTCCAGGTCTTATCTGGGATGAGGAGAATAAAAAGGCTAAGATTGACGAGGTGATATGTGTTGGATGCGGCATATGCCATGATATATGCCCACAAGGTGCGATTGAGAGATTACCAAAGAAAGGGTAGGGGAGATGTTACTAAATCTGATCATAACCGGTGTGGGAGGTCAGGGTAATGTCCTTGCCTCTCAGATTGTGGGAAAGGCAGCTGTTCAAAAGGGCTTAACGGTTACTATTGGAGAGACCTTTGGCCTCTCCCAGAGAGGGGGGCCGGTGATGAGTCATATAAGGATATCAGATACAGGGCATTATGCCCCCCTTATTCCTCCAAACAGCACCCATATTATTATGGGCCTTGAACCCCTTGAAACCCTCAGGATAATAAAGGACTTTGCAGGCCCAGATACCATATTCCTGGTAAATTCAAGACCCATATATCCATTAAATGTCATATCAGGAGATGTAAGATATCCTGAACTATCAGATATAAAGAAGATAATTACTCAACTTAGCAAAAAGGTATTTTGGTTTGATGCAACCTCCATAGCACTTTCTCTTGGAAATCCCATATTAATGAATATGGTTATGATTGGAGCCCTCTGTGGACTTGAGATATTCCCTCTGGAAATCGGGGATATAGGGACTGTAATTAAGGATATATTCCCTGAAGCCAAGATAGAGTTAAACTTAGAGGCACTTAGAAGGGGAGAGAAGCTTACAAAGAATGAGAATTGATCTTCATATTCACTCAAAAGAGGGCTCTGATGGAAGATGGTCGGTGGAGGAGATATTTAAGGAGGCCAAAAAAAGAGATATATCCTATATCTCCATCACAGATCATGACTCAATTGATGCCCAATGTAAGGCAAAAGAGCTTTCCTTAAGATATAATATGGGATATATCTATGGAATTGAACTAAACATAACCTTTTCTCATCCAAGATATCCTGAGGAATCCCCGATCTCTCTGGATCTCTTGGCCTATGAATATGATCTCAGAGATGTCTCTTTAAATCAGGCACTCAACAGATTAAAGGATTATAGGAAGAAGAGGGCACTTGAAATCATTGAAAGGCTAAATTACGAACTAAAAAAAGAAAATAGAGCCCCTCTTACTGAAGATGACATACATAATATTGAATCTCAGGTAAATGGCTCATTTGGAAGGCCCCATATTGCCAATTATCTTGTGAAAAAGGGAATAGTCCAGGACAAAGAGGAGGCATTTCAGAGATATCTTCACAAATGTAATGTCCCCAAGATGCCCCTTTCCTTAGAAGAGGCCTCTCAACTGGTAAGGAATGCGGGGGGAAAGGTATTTTTTGCCCATCCAAGCGATCCACAAGGGACTTCTCTTATCAGATTCAGCAACTCTATCTATGATCACATAAAGATCATAGAAGACAGTATGCTCCCATACTTAGACGGCATTGAATGTTTCCATTCAAGGCATGAAAGGGAGATTTCATTGATCTATCTTGAATTTGTAAAGAAAAAGGGATTGATGTTTTCAGGGGGATCTGACTGCCATCAGGACCCGGTTATAATGGGAACAGTAGAAGTCCCAGAAGAGGTGATAGGATTCTTTAATTTTTAAAGAAAAACTTTAAAAATGTCAGATATTGATTACAAAAAATTAAAAAAAGATCTATTAGATCCATCATCCTATCCAGACAAAAATAAGGCTATAAGGCTGGTAGAGACCCATATATCAATGGTATTTATTGGTGATAGATATGTCTATAAGATAAAGAAGCCTGTTAATTTCGGCTTTCTGGATTTTACCACCTTAGACAAGAGGAGGTATTATTGTAAGGAGGAGATAAGGCTAAATAGAAGGCTTGCAGCAGATATTTACATAGAGCTTTTGCCTGTGGTCTTTGATGGAAAGAGATATGCTATTGGTATGGAAGAGGATGCAAAGGTAGTTGATTTTGCCGTTAAGATGAGAAGGATTCCTGAAGATAGGTTAATGAAGGAGATGTTTTTAAATGGAAATCTTAGGGATGAGGATCTTAAAAGTGTTGCTATGCTTCTTTCAAGATTCCACCTGAATGCGGATTCAGGGGAAGGGATTGAAGAATATGGGCTTCCATCAAAGATCAGGATTAACACGGATGAGAACTTCTCGCAGGTTGAGCCCTTTATCGGTAAGACTATAGATTCATGGGTATTTAATTATATCAAAGATTGGACTGAAGAGTTTTATAAGAGGAATGAGAGGCTATTTTATAAAAGAATAGAAGATAAAAAGATAAGGGACTGTCATGGTGATCTTCATATGGAACATGTGGCATTTCTGAAAGAGCCTGTAATAATTGATTGTATTGAATTCAATAGCAGATTCCGCTTTGGAGACATATTAAATGATATGGCATTTATCCTGATGGATATGGAATTTCACGGAGGATGGAAAGAGGCAGAGAGGCTCTGGAGCTATTATATGGATCTTACTGGGGAGCAAGGGATGGAGGAGCTTCTCTGTTTTTATAAGGTATACAGGGCATTTGTAAGGGGAAAGGTGATAGGGTTTCAGTTTATGGAATCGCAAAGTGAGGAGCTTAGGGAAAAGGCAAAGAGATATTTTGATCTTGCCTTGAACTATATTAAACAGTGATATTTAAAGAGCATATAAAGGGAATTGAAAGGGATAGTGTGGTTATAACATGTGGTCTTCCTGCAACCTGTAAGAGTGGTCTTGCCGCGGTATTGTCCAGGAGCACTGGGCATGTGATTGTGGCAACTGATATATTGAGATTAGAGATAATGAAAGGGCATGATATATTTAGTGAATCGGTTGCATCTGATATGAGAAAGAGATCCTCAGTGTATGATGAGATGTTTTATCTGACAGACCGATTATGCCATATGGGATATGGGGTGGTGATGGATGCCACATTTATAAAGCAGGAGCTCAGAGTAAAGGGAGCAGAGATTGCAAATAATCATAGAAGAAGTTTTTATATATTTGAGACAGACTGCTCAGAGCATAAGGCCCTTTTGAGAATTTCAAGGAGGAGTCGTGATAGATATGATTCAAATGCCATAACAGATAGGGCATATTTTAATAATAAGAGTGCATTTGAAGGGATAGATATTAACCATCTTAAAGGACTTTTCCCTCTGCTTTCCATATATCATTTAAGGATAGATACAGAATCAGATGATTCCAGTGAGTGGAAGATTATAAGATTTCAAAAATACTGATATGAAGATAGGAATACTCTATAAACACAGTTTCCCTCCTGCAAAAAAGGAGGCAGTAAGGCTAAAAGACTGGCTAAGAAAAAGGGGAATAGAGGTATACATGGAAGAGATGGATCTTCTGGTAGGAGTAAAGGCAGGCCCTGAAACTACCTCTATACCCTCTGATATAAGCTGGGCAATAGTGCTTGGAGGAGATGGAACACTTCTGGGTGCTGCAAGGCGGGTTGGACATTTTGGGGCTCCCATTATGGGTGTAAATTTAGGAGGGCTGGGGTTTTTAACAAGTATTCCTCAAAGCCGGCTATATAGTGCTATTGAGAAACTCCTAAGGGGAGAACTTGAGATAGAAGAGAGGATGATGCTTGAGACAGTGATAATAAGGGATAGGCAGGAGATATGCAGATATATGGTGCTAAATGATGTGGTGGTAAATAAGGGCCCCCTTGCAAGAATACTGGAGTTGGATGTATATATAAGCGATGAATTTTTAACGACTTTTAGGGCAGATGGACTCATTGTTGCTACTCCAACAGGTTCCACCGCCTATAATCTCTCTGCAGGAGGGCCCATAATATACCCTACAATTTCAAACCTCATAATTACTCCCATATGTCCCTTTACCATATCCAATAGGCCTCTAATACTACCGGATACACTTGAAGTTTCAATCTCCATAAAGAAGGAGACAGAGGAGGCAGTGTTACTTACATTTGATGGACAGGTAGGATTTGAGATCTCCTGGAAGGATAAGGTTAAGATCAAGAGGGCAGAAAATCGTATAAGACTTGTAAGTCCTCCTTATCAGAGCTATTTTGAAATCCTTAGAACCAAGCTCCTATGGGGGGGGAGCACATTGAGATCGGATGAACACCACAAGAATTCTCCTTGAAATTAATAGAAAGGATATAAATTATATCAGAATCACTTTGGAATCATATGATGGAATGGCCTTGGTAAGGACCGTTGATCCAAAGGTGGCTATAATTGAGGTATACATTGCACCTAAGTGTGAGAAAATAATAAAGGATCTTATTGATAATCTTATAGATAAAGAGGGATTGAAGATAAGATATATAGCATGAACATGAAAAGAGGACATTTTTATATAAAGACAATGGGATGCCAGATGAATGTATATGAGTCTGATTATGTATATCAGATATTAAAAGATTCAGGTTATGAATATACAGATGATCCAAACAGAGCAGATCTTATAGTAATTAACACCTGCACAGTAAGGGAGAAGGCAGAACAGAAGGCCTATAGTCATATAGGCAGAATGCTTTCTCTTAAAAGAATAAAGCCCCATATGCGTATAGCGGTCTTAGGATGTATGGCACAACAGCAGGGTCAAAAGCTACTTGAACGTTTCCCTGATATAGATCTTGTAATGGGACCACGGGAGATTGAAAAGTTCAAACTCTTTTTAACTGATATGATAAGGGGCACAAAGATCGTTGCAACGGATCTCAGAGGTGGGCCAGTCGGAATCATAGATTGTGCCCCAAGAGTTCCGAGTTTTAAAAGCAGAGTAACAGGTTTTGTATCTATCATGCAGGGATGCAATAATTTCTGTTCATATTGCATAGTTCCATATGTAAGGGGAAGGGAGGTAAGCAGGTCTTTGCAGGATATAGTTGCTGAAGTTAAGATGTTAGTAAATTGGGGGATTAAGGATATTACCCTTCTGGGACAAAACGTCAACTCTTACCGATATGAAGACTATGATTTTGCCAAGCTATTGCAGAAGGTGCATGAAGTGGAGGGGCTCCTTAGGCTCAGATTTACCACCTCACATCCTAAGGATGTGTCTCCACAATTAATCCAGTGTTTTAGAGATCTTCCCAAGCTATGTTCCCATATCCATCTTCCATTTCAGGCAGGTTCAAACAGGATATTAAAGCTTATGAACAGGGGATATACTAAGGAACACTACCTGGAATTGATCCAGAAGCTAAAAGATGCAAGGCCAGAGATTGCCATTACAAGTGATGTGATGGTGGGATTTCCAAGAGAGACAGAAGAGGATTTTATAGATACCCTCGATCTCATAAGGAGAGTGGAATTTGATAATCTATTTTCCTTTAAATATTCAGACAGAGAAGGCACCCCTGCCTATAAGATGCAAGGAAAGGTCTCAGAGGAGGAAAAGCAAAGAAGATTGGAGCTTCTTCAATCTATTCAGAGGGAGATTACCCTTAAAAAAAATTGTGAGATGGAAGGCAGGATCGTAGATGTGCTTGTAGAGGGAAAGAGTAAAAGAGGAAATACATTAACAGGTAGGACCGATACCAATAAGATCGTAAATTTTAAAGGGAAATCTGATCTTATTGGTAAAATAGTAAAAATTAAGGTCCTAAATGGTTACCAGAATAGCCTCTTTGGTGAATTAATTTAACGTCCGATAAGATATATTATGTAAACTAATAATTATATCCAGCTTCAGAAGTTGTTTCTTGACAATCCCTTAAGATTTCCTCTAAATTTGAAAAAATTTTTATCTATAAGGAGGTATTAATGGGAAGCGTAATTAAATGGAGAAAGAGAAAGATGAGAAAACACAAATATAGAAAGATGAGAAAGAAGATGCGCCATAAAAATAAATAAGGGGGAAGAGATCCATTTTTTTACCTCTCTCCCCCCTTTCTCTTTTATTTAACTATTTTTTATAATCATACCAGCCAGAACCTGTCTTCCTCCCCAACTTTCCTGCCTTGACCATGGTCTTTAACAGATGGGGAGCCACCCACTTAAGCTCCTTGTTAAGTTCGTTGTGGAAATAGTTGATTACAAAAAGAGCTATATCTATACCGGTTAGGTCCATAAGTTCAAATGGCCCCATGGGATAATTGAGTCCATTTTTAACTGCTATATCCACATCCTCTGGGCTTGCAATACCCTCTTCCACAATCCTAATGGCCTCAATAAAATGTGGTATCATTATCCTGTTTACAATAAATCCAGGGGAGTCCTTCTTTACCTCTACTGTTACCTTTCCCATCCTCTTTGCAAGCTCTGTGGCAATCTTTACAGTCTCATCACTGGTTGCATGCCCTCTGATGATCTCTACCAGCCTCATCAAGGGCACTGGATTAAAGAAATGCATTCCACATACCTTATCTGGCCTATTAGTGGCTGTGGCAATTTCAGTAATAGACATGGATGATGTATTGGTTGCAAGCACCACCTCTTCTCGACAGAGCTCATCCAGCTCCTTGAATACCGTCTTCTTTAGATCCATATCCTCAATCACCGCCTCCACAACAAAGTCCACATCTTTTAGGTCTTCCATATTAGTGGTTCCCTTAATCCTTGATATTATCGTAGCCTTATCCTCTTCCTTAATCTTTCCCTTTTCCACACTCTTTGAAAGGAACTTATCAATATTCTTCATTCCCCTCTCTACAAATGAATCCTCCACATCTCTCATAATCACTTCACATCCAATCTGGGCAGATACAAGTGCAATACCATGACCCATAGTCCCTGCTCCTACTACACCAATCTTTTTTATCTCCATCTATTCACCTCCTAATAGAATTTTAGTTTTATTATTTAAAAGAGGCGAAAAACTAAATTGCCTCAACACTCTTTACCTCAGGAAGACTCTCTTTGAGGATCCTCTCTATCCCCATCTTAAGTGTCATCTGAGACATGGGGCACCCCCCACAGGCACCTGTAAGCCTGACCTTTACCACACCACTGTCTTCCACATCCACAAGCTCCACATTCCCACCATCTGCCTGAAGATAGGGTCTGATCCTATTTAATACCTCCTCAATCTTATCCTTTAACATATTCTTTACCTCCATTTGATTTTTCCTATTAAGCATATCAATACACCCCTTAAGGTCAATCTAAATCTTTAATATGAAATAATTTTATTGTTCTCTGATCCAGATATTGACATAACCCCCTCCTCCCTCCTGGTGACCAACCAAATGACCTCTTCCATACCTCCTCAGTCTCCATACAGAGATATAGCCCCAGATCCTCTGACCACTCATCCAGCATGGCCTTAACCTTTGCATATATATCTATCCTCAATGGCTTGAAATATCTTAGTTTCCCATCCATCCCCCTTATAAATTCTCCCTTTAATATCCTGCTATTTCTGTGTCTTTCAAACAGTATCCACTTAAGCTCCGGCATAAATCTAAGGGTCCCTAAGCTGATCCATATAACCCCCTTAGGATCGATATGATCTTCTAAGGCATCAATGATCCTTTTATAGTCATCTTCCCATCCTTCATATTCAATTATGGGGTCAAAATGAAATCCCACCACATATCCTTCCCTCTGACACCTCTCAGCTGCCTTTATCCTCTCTAAGAGAGAGGCTGTGCCCCTTTCCTCCTCTGTTATTATCCTATGCGATGCCAATGACCATGAAATTACTACCTTATCTCTGTGTGGAAGATCAAAGAGGTGGTCAATATTCACAGCCTTTGTCTTAAGCTCTAAGATCAGATTGGAGCTTTTAGAAAATAGAGGTATTAACCTCTCATTCAATCTCAACAACGGATCTAAGGCCATACTATCAGTAAATTCACCTGTTCCTATCCTAAATATCCTTTTTAAACTAATAAGATTATTTAAAGATTCTATTAAATTTTCGATATTTGAATAATATATTAAATTTTTTTCTTTAAAATATGCCTGTAATATACAATAATTACAAGTCATTGGACAATTATATCCCACATCTATAACCCAATATCCACAGCATATATAGGGAGGAAGGGTTCCTGGGCAGGGTCTTAAAAACCTCCCCTTCTGAAAGGTGATATACAGGATATCTTTCTCTGGGATCTGGAATGAGTTGTTATGATTATTCAGAGTCCTTAGCTTATTAAATCTTTTTTGGATCTCTGATGTATAGGGATGCCCCTTGCAGGCATCATCCACTATAAGTCTCTTTATTCCTATCCCATCTTAGACCCGTCTTATCTCCCTAATCTTTTTATTTTCAATAATCTCCCCTAAGATATCCCCCAGTTCCATCCCATCTCTAAAACGGATCTTACATATATATCCCTCACCTTCAAAATATGGGCTATGGGATATCTCTATGTTTGGTGGTAGCTTGATAGACTTGATGATCTTCCTAAATCGCTCCTCTTCTTTCATATATCTTGGATATCTTCTGGATCTCAAATACTCAAACAGCCTCTTTATCTTTAAAGATGGGTTGAGATCTCCTTCTACAATATCTCTTATGCTCTTATCAGCTAAGATATCCGCTATAGATCTATCTTCCCTTATGGATAAATCTAATAGAGCTTCAATAAATTCAATTTGAAAATTAAAATTTAACTTTAGAATATTTATATAACTTACCAATTTTTCAATATCTTTTTTGCCAAAAAATCTTAATAATTTCAGTGTCTTTATATTAATGGCTCTTTTTGCTATTAATCTCTTGCTGTTTTCATCAAGCTGATCTATGAAGAGATACAATTCCAGGGAATCTTCCCTCTTGGGGATATCCAAAAGGGGCAGGTATTTTTCAACTATCATCTCTTTTGGAAGGTGATAGGATATCCTTTTTAAGAATATGGCCTTTTCTACCTCATTTAATGACCTGGTTATTAGATTATCGTAAAGGGAAATTAGTAGTAATTCGTGTTCCTTTATATTCGGATCATCTATTATTCTACATGGAATGGTTTTATATCCGAGTTCTTTAAATGCCAATATTCTTTTAAGGCCAAAGACTATTTCATATAGTGGATTATTATTTCTTTTGATTAAAAGTGGTGGATTGATTAGTCCAATCTCTTTTATGGAGTGCATCAACTTAGGACTGTCAAATCCATAACTTATGCAAAATGGTTCTGGTCTTACTTTGATATCAGATAGGGGGATCTCCTTTTGAATCTCCTTCCACCTCATAGGATTATCCCTATAATTGCACCTGTCATACAGGTTGATAGGGTGCCTGCTATTATGGATCTTATCCCTAAGGAGACAACTTCTGAGCGTCTTTCAGGAATCAGACTTCCAAGACCCCCTATCATTATTCCCAGAGATCCAAAATTGGCAAAACCACACATGGCATATGTCAAGATGAGTGAACTCCTTAAAGAGAGAGAACCTTTTGGGAGATTGGCAAGATCCATATATGCGATGAGTTCATTTAGAACTGTCTTTGTTCCCATAAGTGCCCCACCTATTGTGGCCTCCTTCCAGGGGACTCCCATCATCCAGACCACCGGGGCCATAATAATACCTACTATCCTCTGAAATGTTATAGGTTTTCCGCCTAAATTGGGTAGGATTGAAAGTATCATGTTTAACAGATGAACCAGTGCCACAAGCACAATTAACATTGCCACAATATTTATCAAGAGATTAATCCCATCGATAGTGCCTCTGGTTATAGCATCCATGCTGCTTTTGGCCCTTTGTTCTATCTTAATATCTGCTGTAGAGAAGGTCTGAGTTTCAGGAAGCATGATCTTTGATATGACAATTGAAGCAGGTGCACTTATGATGGAGGCAATGAGCAGATGCCCCATGGCATGGGGAATTACAGGTTTTAATATGGTTGCATATAGGACCATAACAGTGCCTGCAATGGTAGCCATCCCACATGTCATAATGGTAAAAAGCTCACTCTTAGATATGGAAGAAAGATATGGCCTTACAAACAGGGGAGATTCAATCATACCCACAAATATATTCATTGAACATCCAAATGCCTCCACCCCACCTATCTTCATGGTAGTCTGAAATATCTTTGAAAAAACTCTTACAATAAGGGGGAGGATATTCCAGTAAAAGAGGAGAGATGATATGGCACTAATAACCAATACAAGTGGAAGACCCCTGAATGCAAATATATAGATAAATTGGGGATAGTCTGATTTAAAAGGCAGAGGGCCTCCTCCCAAGTATCCAAATACAAAGCTGGTTCCTGCCTTAGTGGCCTCTTCAAGGGCCTCTACCATCCTGTTTAGTGCTAAGAAGAGTGCCTGGCTTACAGGAATCTTTATAAGTATAAAGGCTAACAGGATCTGAAGTATGACCCCAGCAACCAATACTCTAAGATTAATTCTTCTTTTATCCTCGCTAAGGAGGAACGCTATAGATAGAATCAAGAATATGCCTAAGGAACTCTGAACTCTTAGCAACCCTAAGCTTCCTCTTTAACCTATTTATAAGATTGATGGAACTACCATCCAGCATATCTTAAAGCCGTTTGACCAATCTCCTTCAATGCATACCACACCCCCCTGCTGAAACCTGATTAACTCTTTTGATTCATCTCCAAGTAAAATGAGTGATGCAAGTTTGCTTAGGTGTGGTAGATGACCCACAATCATTATGTCATCCTCATAGTCCTTTATCCTTTCAAAAATGATCTTTGGATCATCAAGGGGGGACAACCCGTCTATCTCTTCAGGGCCCTGTAGAATCTCTATATCTTGGGAGATGATATGGGCAGTTTGAATGGCCCTTTCCTTTTTACTATGTATCAGGGTCTTTACCTTAATCCCCTGCCCTTCTAAAAATTTTGCCACCTTTTTCAGATCCTCCTTTCCTTTCTCAGAAAGGGATCTTTTGGGATCTTCTTCCTTAGAAAGGCTATGGCCATGCTGTATGAGATATATCTTCATAAGGACTCCCCTCCCCTCTACATTTTTGATAGATCTATACAAAAATTGGGTAATAATGTTCAATATGCAAATTTTAATATATAGAGGGGTCTAACTTTTTAGTGATTTGAATAAGCAGGCTCTCAGTTTCTTCTTTAAATCTCTCTTTTATTTTCAATATCTGATCTTTAACTTTAAAGAATGCATTCACTACTTTTGGAGATAGGTGTGTGCCGGCTTCCTCTTTAATAATCTTAAATGCCATATCCACAGGATAGGGCTCTTTATATGGCCTTTTAGAGATAAGGGCATCAAATACATCGGCAACTGCAACAATCTGCCCTGCTATAGGTATCTGATTTCCTTTAAGTCCCCTTGGATAACCATTCCCGTTCCACCACTCATGATGAGTAAGTGCAATGATTTCGGCAAATCTAAGATAACCGGATTTAGACCCTGCTAAGATCTTTGAACCTATAATGGTATGCTGCTTCATAATCTCAGATTCAGAGGGGCTTAATCTTTCAGGTTTTAGAAGTATCTGGTCAGGTATACCTATCTTCCCTACATCATGCATAGGAGCTGCTAAGAGAAGCCTTTCAGAAACTTGGCTACTTAAGCCCATCTCTCTGGCAATAACCGCACTATAATGGCTCATCCTCTTTACATGAGCACCTGTCTCATCATCTCTGTATTCTGCTGCCATTGAAAGACGATAGATGGTATCTAAGGATGCCTTTCGTAATTGATATAATACCTTTTTTAGCTGTTTCGACCTGCGTGCCACCTCTTTTTCAAGCTCTTTTTGGTAATTTCTCATATGATCATTATACGCCTTTACTTTAAGTAGGGATTCAACCCGTGCCCTTAATTCAATGGGATCAAAGGGTTTTGTCAAAAAATCATCTGCTCCCTCATTAAAGGCTTTCACCTTAGATTCCGAATCAGTTAGGACACTAACTATTAAAACAGGAATTATCCTTGTCCGTTCACTCTGTTTAATGCTCTTAGCCACCTCAAAACCATCTATACCGGGCATCTTTATATCCAGAAGTATCAGATCGGGCTCAATCTCTTTAACCTTATCAATGGCCTCTTTACCGTCTCTGGCAAATTCCACTCTATATCCTAAGGGCCTAAGCGTATCCCTTATAAGGTAGCGTGTTATCTCTTCATCCTCACAAACCAATATCTTTGCCATACTCTAATCCTCCCTGAATAATATTATTAAGAATAGAAGCAAGAATTTCAGAATCAAAAGGTTTCTTAAGCCATCCATCTATTCCTTCAGGAAGGTATCCATCTAAGAGCGGATATCCACTCATTACAATTATCTTTATAAGAGGAGACCTCTTCTTCAATTCCTTTATAAGTTCTGCACCGCTTAATTTTGGCATTACCATATCCATGAAAACAGCAACTATCTTATCTTTATTCTCTTCAAATTTTTTTAGCCCCTCAATTCCATCAACAGCGGTAATTACCTTATAATTTAGATCTCTTAACATATCCCCAACCACTCTTCTGACATCTTCCTCATCTTCCATGACAAGGATTGTCTCACCTTTTCCCATGCAATAAAGAGAAGCTTCACCAGACTTTAAATTAAAACAATTGGTTTTATCCTGCTCTAAGGGAGGAAAATATATAACAAAATTAGTTCCTGCTCCCACAAGACTTTTTACATCAATATATCCTCCATGTGATCTTATTATCCTAAATACCTGAGATAGCCCCAGTCCTGTCCCTCTACTTGCCCCTTTGGTAGAGAAGAAAGGCTCAAAGATTTTAGACACATATTCTGGTGGAATGCCCTGACCTGTATCACTAAAATTGAGTATTATCCATTCTCCTTCTCCCATCTCAGGAAAAGGTAGATCAGTCCCCTTTAGCATATCTCTTGAAAGTCTGATATCAATATTGCCCCCTTCTGGCATCGCATCTTGAGCATTTACTGCTAAGTTGCTTAATATCTGCTGTAAACCTGTTACATCTGCATTAATTATATATTTTCCAGGAGTTACTTTGAAATCTATATTAATATCTTCTCGAACAGTCCTTCTCAGTATTTTGACAGCCTCTTTAAGAAAAATAGCCAAATCAAGAGGGGTCTTTTCAAGAATGGACTTTCTACTAAAGTCTAAAAGCTGGCTTATCAAATGGCTTGCCCTCTTTGCTTGAGTATATATCAAGGCAAAGATATCTTTTTCATAATCTGAAAGATCCTTTTTATCTCTAAGTAGTTGAGAATATCCTACAATTGGTGTCAGAAGATTATTAAAATCATGAGCAATCCCTGCAGCGAGTTGACCAACGGTTGCAAGTCGTGCCTGTAAATCCATCACTTTTCGTGCCTCTTCCAAAACCTCCTTTAAAAGTTCTAATAAAGATATCACACCAACCACACTTTCCTGCTCCATTACAATGGCATAATCAGAATTAAGTTTAAGGAGCATATCTAAGGCATCTGTAATATTCATACTTGATTCTAACTTAGGGGCTTCCATAAGGGGGATATCTATAATTCTTCTGGTTGAAGGATAACAAAGAGCAGATTTGGGATTTAGAAGATATAATCTCCCTTTCCATTTAATTAAAACAGGCCTCTTACTCAGTTTATCATATATCTTTCCGAGGGTATCCATCTCATCGCCTACCAAGAGAGGCTCTATTATCTCAGATATCCTCTTCTCTTTTATCACTTAATTTCCACCTCTCTCTCAAAGATAATTTTTATATCCATTACTATATGTAATGAATCCGTCTCATCCATAACCCTCTCAGCATATTTTATAATAAGGGGAACGAGTTCATTTTCAGGTATCTTTCTTAGATCTGATGTCTTGATAATTAGCCCCTCTATCACAGGATGATCCGCTTCTATTAGTTTGAACATACCTGGTGTCATCTCATCACATGCTTTACAAATGGCATTAAGACCAATATTGGCTCTTTTTCCCACCACCAGTGCATCTGCAATAGGAGGAAGACTAAAGCGACTAAATTCAAATTTTATCTTTGCTTTAAAGCCGGTGTCCATATTGACTTCTTTTGTTTCCATCAGCTAACCCGAGGGTCTTAAAATTTTTGGAATGGAGCCTTACCTACAGATAAGCTTAGGAGATGAAACCTCAATGCTACTGAGGAAGGGTATCTATATTTAATTTTAACTAAGAGAGCTTTGCATAACCCCTTTCTTCACTGGGGGTTACATCCCCTTCCGGGTCGGATGACCCTCCGGGTCGGAGACCAGACCCCCAAAATTAACTTAAAATAACCCATAATTACAGTTTCTTTCTGAGAGCTTTGAAAAATTCAA
>CBFDUE010000009.1:0-49899 GCA_965613025.1 uncultured bacterium | reverse complement strand
ATCCTATTCTATGTCTCAATAGGGGCAAAGAGGGGGGCAACCATACCCATAATCGAGCATAGTCACGGACATGGAATGATAGATGTTACAAGATATATCAATCCCTTGCCACATGTGCTTATGCTTACTGCAATAGTGGTATCTGTTGCCACTTTGGGGGTGGCCTTGGCATTGGCAGTTAAGGTCTATAAAAGGTATGGGACACTGGAAGAAGATGAAATCTTAAAAAAGATAAAAGAAGAATGAAAGAGCAGTTTCCAGCCCTCATTGTAACTGTTCCACTCTTATCTTCCTTTATTGTAAGCATCTCAGGGTGGATAAGAAGATCCCTCTGCTTTTATATTACCCTAAGTGTGCTAATCCTCATTAATATCTTTTCATTTTCCATACTGAATCAGGTCATAGGCACAGGTGTGATAAACTACAGACTTGGCGGCTGGGAACCACCCTGGGGTATAGCATATCATGTAGATCATCTAAATGCCCTTATGTTGTGTGTGATCTCAGTGGTATCCCTTTTAAATCTGATATCCACTAAGAAGGCAGTGGAAAGGGATATGGAGGAAAAAAGGGGTGCCTTTTATACCCTATATACTCTGATGATAACAGGGCTTTTGGGAATAACTATAACGGGAGATGCCTTTAATCTATATGTGCTTTTAGAGATAGCGTCTCTTACGGGCTATGGCCTTATAGCTATAGGAGAAGACAGGGCAGTGCTCTCCTCCTTGAACTATCTCTATATGGGAACCATTGGCGCATGTTTCTATCTGCTTGGTATAGGTTATCTCTATATCATTACAGGCTCACTCAACATGATAGATATCTCTCACATTCTCCCCTCTCTATATAATTCAAAGGCAGTGATGGTTGCCTTTGTCATATGTATGGTGGGATTATGGATAAAGATGGCCCTATTTCCTCTGCATGGCTGGCTTCCCAATGCCTATACCCATGCCTATGCATCTTCAAGCAGCCTTATAGCCCCTCTGATGACAAAGGTGATGGTGTATGTGATGTTGAGGGTGATGTTTAGCATCTTTACCCCGGAGTACATCTTCAGATATATCAATCCAGGCAGGATGATAGTATGGTTGTCCATATCTGCTATATTCTTTGGCGCAGTGATGGCACTATCTCAGAAGAATATAAAACGGATGTTTACATTTATTATTGTCTCAGAGATAGGGTATATGGTAGGGGGAGCATGGATTGGAAATAGAGTCGCCTTTACAGGTTGCATATTCCATATGGTAAATGATGCCCTTATGACCCTTGGGGCATTTCTGTTTTTGGGTATCCTATCGCATAATAATATAGATGCGACATTTGAAGGGATAAAGGGTCTTACAAAAAGGATGCCCTTTACAATGGGTGCATTTATCTTGTGTGCCCTGTCTTTTATCGGGGTTCCGCCTACCTCTGGCTTTTTTAGTAAATGGTATCTGCTTTTAGGGGCAATGGATGCAGGATATTATGGGTTTATGCTGGCCTTAATTGTAAGCAGTCTTATAAACGTCATACTCTTTTTTAGGATAATAGAGTCGGCCTATTTTTATGGACATGATGCATCAGAGATAAGAGAGGCTGAGCTATTTGAGCTTGTACCACTTTTTATGGTAGTTGCTATTATTTTAATTGTTGGGCTTTTAAATGCGGAGCTTGTTCAATACATAATAGATCCTGCAATTCCAAAGATAATAATATGAATGGGATAGTTTCCATAAGACCACTTTTGGCCATTTTGGTATCCCTTTGTATCACTCCACTTTTAGCTTCAAGCAGGAATTCCAATATCAGAGAGGCATGGACATTTTTTGCTGCCACCTTAAAGTTCCTAATAGTGGTTTCAATGCTTCCCGTAATCTTGAAGGGTGAAAATATATACTTTACAGTTGCCCATATCATGCCGGGGCTTTCAATTTCTCTCAGAGTGGATGCCCTTGGAATGATCTTTGCGCTTGTATCTTCAAGTCTATGGATAATCACATCTGCTTACTCCATCGGCTATATGAGGGGATTAAAGGAACATTCTCAGACACGGTATTTCTGTTTTTTTGCACTTGCAATGTCTGCAACCATTGGGGTTGCATTTTCAGCTAATCTCATAACCATGTATATGTTCTATGAGATGCTTTCCTTTGCAACCTATCCCTTGGTAACCCATCATCAGGATGAAGAGGCAAAAGGATCTGGAAGGAGATACCTCTTCTATATAGTTGGAACCTCCATCGGTTTTGTGCTCCCTTCAATGATTATCACCTATTATTTTGCAGGCACCCTTGAATTCAGAGCCGGGGGGATACTACATGGGATTCATCCAGAGTGGCTATTTACACTTACTGTTTTCATGTTCATATTTGGATTTGCAAAGGTTGCCATTATGCCTTTTCATGCATGGCTTCCTGCTGCCATGGTGGCTCCCACTCCAGTAAGTGCCCTGCTTCATGCGGTTGCAGTGGTAAAGGTGGGGGCATTTTGCATAATAAGGGTGATTACTCAGGTATTGGGAAAAGAGATGCTCACTTTGCATAATCTTAATCTTCTTATCTGCCTTATAGCATCAATAACCATATTGGTTGGATCTTTAATTGCGCTCAGTCAGGATGAGTTTAAAAGAAGACTTGCCTTTTCTACCATAAGTCAGCTCTCCTATATAGTATTGGGTGTGGCACTTTTAAATCCAAAAGCATTTATTGGGGCAAGTTGCCATATAGCGATGCATGCATTTGGAAAGATAACCCTGTTTTTTTGTGCTGGAAATGTGTTTGTGGCAACTGGAATAAAGCATATAAGCAAGATGAAAGGGATCGGAAAGAGAATGCCCATCACAATGCTTGCATTTTTTATAGGATCTCTAAGTGTTATCGGTCTTCCACCAACAGGGGGTTTTTTCAGCAAGTGGTATCTGCTCTTAGGAACGGTTAATGTCCATTCAGACATATTTCTTGCTGTCCTCTTAATAAGTTCGCTTCTGAATGCGGCCTATTTTCTTCCCATAGTCTATAATGCCTTTTTCTGCCCTGAAGAGGAATCCCAATTTGAGGGGGGTATTAAAGAGGCACCCCTTTGGTGCCTTATACCGACTGTGCTGTGTGCCTTGGGCTCAATAGGGCTGTTTTTCTTTCCTGAGCTCTTTCTTAATCTTTCTAAGATCGCCCTTAACTTAATAGGACTATAGAGAGGGGGTGAGGAGAGAGGGATGAAAAAGGAATTTGACTTCTTTGATAGAGAGGAAAATAAGAGAAGGCTTTGGATATCTCTTTATGCAACATGTGCATTTACCCTCTTTTTGGATCTTATATTTCCAAGGGAAGGGGTATTGGGTTTTGATTCCTTCTTCGGCTTTTATGCAATTATGGGCTTTATATCGTGTGCACTTCTTATTCTTATCTCAAAGCTCTTAGGTATAATTCTTAAGGTGGATGAAGACTACTATGATAGATAGTATTCTACCAGGAGCCATACTGATCTTAGGCAGTCTTATAGTCCCTCTTTTTAAGGGCAGAAAGAAAAACCTCTATGTGGTGATTCTGCCTGCAATCACATTTTATCTGATATGGAAGCTTAAGCTTGGTAGCCATCTAAATTTTCACTTCTTTGGCCTGGATATTATCCCCTTAAGGGTGGATAGGTTAAGCAAGGTATTTGGGTATATCTTTACTCTAAATGCATTTGTGGCATTCATATACTCCTTCTGGTTGGATGATGATAGCCAGCTTTTACCTGCTCTGCTCTATATAGGATGTTCCCTTGGGGTCGTATTTTCAGGTGATCTTTTAACCCTCTATATATTCTGGGAAGGTATGGCCATATTTTCCACCTTTTTGATCCTTGCAAGAAAGACAGAGAAGTCTCAGAAGGCGGCTATGAGATATATTATGGTTCATATCTCAGGGGGGCTAATTCTGCTTGCCGGGATAGTGCTTTTCCTATTTAATACGGGCAGCTTAGTCTTTGAACAGATGAAGAGTTCTGATCCTGCCACCCTTCTGATTCTGATTGGTTTCCTTCTAAATGCCGCAGCACCACCACTTTCTGCATGGCTTCCAGATGCATATCCAGAGTCAACTGTTACAGGTGGGGTCATATTGAGCGCATATACCACAAAGACAGCGGTATATACCTTGGTAAGAGGCTTTGCAGGATGGCACATACTTGTGATAGTTGGCTGTATAATGACTATATACGGGATAATCTATGCGCTTCTTGAAAACGATATGCGTAGGATCCTGGCATACAGCATAATCAACCAGGTGGGATTTATGGTATGCGGTGTGGGAATAGGAACTGAGATTGCCTTAAATGGAACCGTTGCCCATGCCTTCTGTCATATAATATATAAGGCCCTGCTATGGATGTCTGCTGGTTCAGTGCTCTACATGACAGGGAGGAGTAGGTGCACAGATCTTGGAGGTCTTTACAAGACCATGCCCCTTACCCTTATCTTTGGTGGAATCGGAGCACTGTCCATATCTGCATTTCCTGCCACAAGCGGTTTTACAAGCAAGAGCATGATAATTGAAGGTGCTGTGCATGAGCACATGATATGGACATGGATTGTGCTTCAGGTGGCATCTGCAGGTGTGTTTTTACATGCAGGAATCAAGTTTCCCTACTTTGTATTTTTTGCCAAAGACAGTGGCCTAAGACCAGGTGAGACCAATAGATCTATGCTCTTGGCAATGGCAATCATGTCTTTTATCTGTATATTCTTAGGCGTATATCCAGATCCTCTATACAATGTCTTGCCATATAGGGTGGAATATAGCGCCTATCATCTTGAGCATGTATCATCCCAGCTTCAGCTGCTTATGTTTTCTGCATTGGTATTTTTCCTGTTTCTTCCACTTCTTAAGAGAACAGAGACCATCTCCATTGATACTGACTGGGTATATAGAAAAGGAGCTCCCCTGTTCTATAAGATCATGGATAGGGGTCTAAATGGGTTGAACGAGCTTTGTGAAAGGATCTTTATCCTGAAGATGGTAGGAAAGATCTCAGAGTTTTTTGCTGTTGCACCCCAGGAAGTTCTATCTTTTATCTTTGCTCCGTTTTGGAAGATAAGGGGAAGGGATGTGAGTTATTTAAGAGAGGATATATTTAGGGCAATAGATAAAGGGGCTATGCCTATTGGTCTTAGTGCAGGATCTGCAATTGTTTTTCTTATAGTAATCTATCTATTTCTATGATAATTAGAGATATTAATTAGACGGGGAGATTATAATGACAGTCATTGAAGATTTGAAAAAGATCCATGTATTACAGAATATGAGTGAAAGTTTCTTAGAACAATTGATCCCTCATATAGAGACACATAATTTCAATGAACGGGATGTGATATATGAAGAGGGACAAAAGGCCGATAGATTCTTCATGCTAAAGAGGGGTAAGGTGCTCTTGGAGGTGGAGGTATCAGAGCTTATCATAATATCTCTTGGATCTGTAAAGACAGGATATTCATTTGGATGGTCTGCATTGATACCAGATGCCACATATACCACATATGCTATCTGTAGTGAGCCGTGTGAGGTGTTGTGGATATCAGGTAGGGAGTTTATAGATATTCTTAACAGGGAGAATAATCAGGCGTATATATTTATGTACAATGCCTTTAAGATACTTAAGGGGAAATTAAAGAGAAGGACAGATCAGTTTCTTAAGGTGATGTCCAAGCATCCAGATATTCAAAAGCTTCTGGGTCTTTAAATGTTATGTCAGGTATAGACAGGATAAGGGATAATGATATGCGGTAAATGTGTGGTTGCGTGCCCATTGAGTATACTTTAGGAGATCGGGGATGAAGATAAGGGTTGAAAGTGAAAAGCTTTTAAATGCTGTAAAGAGATTGGAAGGTATTGAACTTGTGCTTGAAGATGAAAATGATGCAAGGGAGGCATTTGAGATTATAATTGAAAAGAAGGGATTAAAAGAGAGGGAAGAGTTTAAAAAGATTAAAGAGATAAAGATTACACCCATTCAGAAATATGAGACCTCAGCAGTATCATATAAGCTTATATTTCAGATTGAATTTGTATTTGAAGATAGTGTTGAATTAAACGAAAAGATAAGATTAATAAAGGAGCTTCAAGAATACTTTAAGAGGCTTTAAATGGATGAGATACAAGATTATAATAGCTGTTCTATCAATCACACTATTGAGTTTGGGATGTATGAATAAGGAGATTAAATATATTATGGAAGATGCACTTTCTGGTGGATATAGCGAAAAGGATTTCCATATATGTATGAACTTTGGCTGTAAGGATAAAGTAAAATTATCTTTTTCAAAAGATGAATGGGACATGATATTATCTTTGTTTAGCAGACCATATAAGGATGCACAAAGTGAAAGGCATAGGATTGCAGAGGCAATTGGAGAGATGGAAAGGATAGTATCAAAAAAGATACATCTATCTGATAGGCTCATATCATGGAAGATATTATTTAATTCTGAATGGAACCAGATGGACTGTATTGATGAGACATTTAATACAATTACCTATTTAAAATTATTGGAAAAGGAAGGAATTTTGAAATTTCACAGGATATCTGATGTGGCATATAGGGGATATTTTTTAGACTGCCTTCCCCATTACTGTGCCACTATCACAGAAATAGGAAGTGGGAAAAGATTTGCTGTGGATTCCTATTTTTATGGAAATGGTAGTCCACCCGCTATCCTGCCTTTGGATCTATGGCTTTCATGTTGGTATCCAGAGGGGGATAATAGAAATGGAGAACAAAAATAAACATATACTTTAAGGAGTTTTAAGTATGAGTAAGAAGATATTAGTTGTAGATGATGAACCTGATGCAATTGATTTTATTGGAACCATATTAAATGACAATGGATATGAGTATTTTAGTGCCCAAAATGGGGTAGAAGGACTTAAACTTGCAAGAGAAAGACGGCCCGATCTCATACTTTTGGATCTCATCATGCCAGAGAAGAGCGGAATTATGATGTTTCAGGAGTTAAAAAAGGATCCGTCTTTAAGGGAGATACCCATTATTGTGGTATCAGGCGCATCAGAGGTAACAGGTGTGGATTTCAAAAATTTTCTATTTAAGTTGACCTCACAAGAAAAGACTGAAGAGAAGAGCTATTTTGGCCCAGATGATTTTGTGGAAAAGCCTGTAAATCCAGATGAGCTAATAGAGGTCATTAAAAAGGTATTAAAAGAGTAGTAAGATAAACAACTTTTATACCCTATAAAAGGAAAACTTAACTTTTATTGTAATGAAGGATTAATTCTTCTTTTGGGTCTTTCTTCTTTCCTCATCTCGGATCTCACGTCTTAGGAGTTTTCCCACTTTGCTCTTGGGAAGCATATCCCTAAATTCAATGTATTGGGGAACCTTGTAAGGAGCAAGCCTCTCTCTGCACCACTTAATCAGCTCTGATGCGCCCACCCCCCTTGCATCCTCTTTTAATACCACAATGGCCTTAATTCTCTCGCCCACTCTTTCATCTGGGACACCAACCACACATGCACCAATTACTGTTTCATGATCCTGGAGCACCGCCTCAATCTCAGATGCAGAGACCCTATAGCCTTTATATTTTATAATATCTGCAGATCGTTCCACATAATAAACTTGGCCATCTTCACCCATCTTCACATAGTCTCCCATCCTGTAATAGATCTTTCCGTTGAGCTCCACATAGGAGCTTTTAGTCTCTTCAGGCTTGTTTAGGTAATATTTGAGGGTATAATCCGATGTGACCAGTAATTCTCCCACTTCACCTGGAGGGAGAGGTTTGAGGGTCTCTGGATCTGCCACAATACATTCCCTTGATTTAAGGGGTTTTCCAACTGACATACTCGATGGCTCTTCATTCAGCCTGCTATATGTGACATGCCCTGCTTCAGTTGAGCCATATACCTGATAGATGGGTATTCCAAATCTCTCTTTCCATCTTCTAAATACCTCAATGGGAAGCACATCACCACCACAATAGCAATACTTAAGGGAGCTGAGGTCATATCTGTCTAAACGGTCATTTTCCAGAATCATCCTATAGAGTGCAGGAACCCCTAAAAATAGTCCCACTCTGTATCTCTGAATGGCATCCAGTATGGCATCTACCTGAGGAACCGGCATAAGTATTGTGGTATTTCCCATATTAAGCCCAATGGCTACCATAAGACCCAGTGCCATGATATGGAAGAGGGGATTTATTGCAATATATACCTCTTTACCTCTCTCTAAGTATGGGCCAAATACATCATCTGTTATATCATTTACATAAGAGACCATTCCCATATGGTTACCTGGAACCCCTTTTGGAAAGCCCGTGGTTCCTCCAGTATATAGTATATAAGATAGGTCCTCATAGGGATCTATCTGAACCTTAGGTGGATTGGGATTATTTGATAAAAGACTTTTAAAATCGTATACGTGTATATCGCTTTCAACCTTACCATGGGGAATCTTATCAAAGAGTCTGCCAACAAACTTCTTCCAAAATGGGAGCATATCAGCCAGATTAGTTACAATAATGCGCTTTAGAGGTGTGCGATCAAATATCTCCTGCACATAACAAAAGTTGGTATCCAATGAGATGATGGTTTCAGATTGAGAGTCATTTATCATATATTCCAGCTCATGAGAGGTATATATTGGAGATACAGGAACCGCTACAGCACCTATCTTCTGAATAGCAAAAAATGCAATGACCCACTGTATGGAGTTAGAAAGATATAGTAATACCTTATCACCCTTTCTTATTCCCATATCCCAAAGAGAGGTGGAAAATCTGAGGATATAGTCATAGAGTTTAGAGTAAGTGAATCTTTCACCCAGATAAATAAGAGCAGTATTTTGTGAAAACCTTTTGCATGTCTCTTCAAATCTACTGAAATTGTATTCCGCCTTCATATTCATATTCCAAAATATGCAGATTTTACATCTGGGTTATTCATTAGTTGGTCTCTGTCTCCTTCGAGCACAGAAGATCCATTCTCCAAGATATATCCATAATCCACTATGGGAAGCACTGGTCTTGCATACTGTTCTGTTATCAATATGGAAATCCCTTTTGAATCCCTTATCTCCTTTATTGACCTGATTAGGGTTATCTGGATAAGAGGACTTAGCCCTAAAAGGGGCTCATCTAAGAGCAGAACCTTGGGCTGAGCCATCAGTGCCCTTCCGATTGCGAGCATCTGCTGTTCACCACCGCTCAAAAAACCACCTGTTCTGTTTTTTAAGTTTTTAAGAGGAGAAAATATGTTAAAGACATATTCCATGGTCTCTTTTGCCTGCAAGGGGGTTGCAAGATATCCCCCTATCTTGAGATTTTCAAGGACAGTGCTCTCTGGGAATATCCTTCTCCTTTCAGGGCAGAGCACAATTCCCATCTTTGCCCTTTTACTGGGCTTAAGCTGAGATACCTCTTTTCCTTCATAGAATATCCTTCCAAGGACTGTGATCCTTTCCCCCCCTGCCATCTCCTCCTTCTTTCTTATATCCAATATGATGCCAGATAGGGTATACATAAGGGTGGACTTCCCCGCGCTGTTTGCACCAAATACACCCACGATCTGTCCCTTTTCTAAATTAAGGCTCACATTATTTAAGGCGATCATATTTTCATAAAAGACCATTAGCTCCTGTGCCTCAAGCATATTCCATTACCTCCGTGTCAGATCCGAAATAGGCCTCTTTTACCCTCTCATCTTCAATTACCTCTTCAGGCAGACCTTCAATGAGCTTTACTCCAAAATTTAATACCATAACCCTGTTTGCCACCCTGAACAGCTCCCTTAACCTGTGTTCTATCATTATAAGGGTTATCCCTTCCATCTGGAGTCTTTCAATCAGCGGAACCATACTTGCAATCTCACTCATGCTCAGCCCTGAAAAGATCTCATCACATATAATCAACTCTGGCCGCAGAGAGAGACATCTTGCAAGTTCAAGTCGCTTTAGATAACCCGTTGGAAGGCTGGAGGCCAGCTTATAGGGGACAGAGGAGTCTCTTTCAAAGCCTATATCTTCCAGTATATCAAGGCTTACTGTCTTTCTGTCTCCAAGCCTCCCTCCCCCCCGCCATCCCCCCTCTTTTCTTGCTCTATGAGAAAACAGGGGGATTATGAGATTCTTAAACGCAGGAAGGCTATAGTATGGTCTCATTATCTGAAATGTCCGGGTAAGCCCTAAGTTTGCAATCTTATGTGGGGGCAACTTTGTAATATCCTTACCTCTAAAGACTACTTTGCCTTCATCACTTTTAATGAAGCCTGTTATGCAGTTTACCAACGTGGTCTTACCTGACCCATTTGGACCTATTATTCCAAATATATCTCCTCTATTTACCTTAAAGCTTATGTTGCTGAGTGCCTGAACCCCACCAAATCGCTTTGAAAGTCCAGAGACTTCAAGCAGGATTCCCTTTTTCATACTCTAACCCATCTTTCAAACTGATGATATTTCCTCTGTGCGTAATTCATTATACCTTCACTTTTAAATATCACAAATCCAGTAAGTATAAGCGAATAGAAGACGATACGGAGTGTTCCAAGTTCACGCAGAAGTTCTGATACAGGAACCAGGATAAAGGTCCCAATAACTGCGCCCACTAGTGTCCCACCTCCACCTATCACAGTGGCTGCAATGGGAATAATGGAAAAATCTAAGGCAAAGAGGCTCATGCCAGCCCACATATATATATGAACCAGTGTTACCCCTCCTAAGCATCCCAAAAGGGATGCAATAAATACAGCTGTTGCCTTTACAAAGGTAACATTTATTCCAGAGGCCCTGACAGCCTGATCATTGTCTTTTACCGCACGAAATACGAGCCCCACATCTATATTTACAAATCTCCTCAGAAGAAAAAGGGCAAACAGGGTGCAAAGTATTATGAAATACTGTTCAACCCATTGATTTGGAAAACTGGATACCCCAAATATGCCTTCGGTTCCGCCCAGAATATCCAGTGCCTCAATAAGCCTCATAAATATAAGTGGGTACATAAGGGTGATTATGGCAAAATAGACCCCTCTCAATGGAAGACACGGCAATAACAGTAATGTGCATATCACGGCGCCTACAATAGAGGATATGGGAATGGTAAGATACAGTGGGAGATTGAGATAGGTATTTAGATATGCACCCAGATATCCACCAACTCCGATAAAGAATGCCCCCCCAAGTGATACCAATCCCACAAAATGGGCAAGAAAATCAAAACCAATAGCAAGTAGTGAATATATACATACATATGTTATCACTCTTTGCCAATACAGACTGGGAATCAACACAGGACTTAAAAGCAGGCCAAATATGAGCATAGCCCTTGGAATTATAAGATATCCCATCTCTCTCCATGAGCTTATTGCATATATTCCTTCTGTTCTTACCTTGATTCCCCGATCTATTCTCTCCTTTCTAAAACTTCCCTTCATCTTCAATTATACCCTTTCTTCCAGTTCCTTTTGCATACCAAAGAGTCCCGAAGGCCTAAAGATCAGGGTAAGAATTATCGCAAGAAGTGCTACCACCATCTGAAAGTGGGATTCAATATAGGCCACTGTAAGAATCTGAGCAAAGCCAATAATAAAAGATGCAAGCACTGCGCCCACCCAGCTTCCAAGCCCCCCCACAATACAGACTGCTATTGCCTGAATCAGTATCTGATACCCTGCCTCCACAATGATGTTTCCCAAGGGTAAAAGCACTATGGCAGCAAGCCCTGCAAGCATGGAGCCCAATGCCATAGAGATTACTGCCATAAGATCAGAGTCAATCCCAAGCATCATAGCTGCTCTTTCGTCCTGTGCCATACCACGGAGTGCAAGTCCAAGTTTGGTCTTATGGGTAAAGAGATAGAGAAAGAGCACAATACTCACTCCAATTATGACCAGAAATATACGCTGAAAGTCCACAGGGACTCCCAATATGATTACACTCCCCTCTAAGAAAGAGGGGAGTGTATAGGTGAGTCCTTTAAATCCTGCCCAGCGAAGTCCCTCAAGTATGGCAAGACCAATGGCATAGGATGCGATGATCTCAGATATGGGCATTCCCCTTACCCTTATAAGAGCCAGTTGATATATGATGCCACCAATGATTCCTGAAGCTATTAACGAAAGCAGGATACATAATAGATAGGGCAGGTGAAGCATATTTAAAAAGATCCAGACCATAAAACCAGATACCACATATATGGCACCATGGGCAAAATTGGGAAGTCTGCTTATACCATAGACCAGTGTAAATCCTATGGCAATTAGAGACAGAGTGATACTGTTTATAATTCCGTATATTACTATCTCCATAACTCAAGCTGCTATTTCATCCAAGGTGGAAGAAGGATCTCTCCCATTGCAATACTCTTTGGGAATACCACAACCCTTTTACCTGCCTGCCACTGAAAGATGCTTCCAACCGCCCCCTGCTTGGGATCTGTTGCAGGAATCACCTGATGACTCTTGGGATCAAATCTAATCCTTCCATATACTCCCATAATATCAGTCTGCTCTAAGGCCTTAATGACCGCATCTGAATCCAGACTACCCGCCCTCTCTATCGCAGCCTTCAACACATAAGGTGCCATGTAACTGCTGGAGGTCCCATATGCCTCTGGTTCAATCCCCCATCTCTTCTTATATGCGTTATAAAAGCGCATTGTCCAATCCGTTGCATTACATGGGGCATTCCCTGCATTTACCACATTTGCAAGGCAGTATTCACCCTTTCCTTCAGTTGCCTTCCAAAAACCGGGTTGCTCTGCCGCTGATATAATGGAGCCAAAGGGAAGTGCGGGAATCTTCATATCATACCACTGTTTAAGAAGAATGGAGGTCTCAGGCATATCCATCCATATCAGAATAACCTGGGCACCTAATTTTTTTGCCTTAAGAAGACCCATAGAAAAATCCGTTGATCCGGTAGGGTAGATCTCGGGTTCACCCAGCACATTCCAGCCCTTTTTCTTCATTATCTTTGCTATGATCTTTCCTCCAGCACGTGCATGGGCAACATCCTGGATCATAATAAAGAGCCGATTCAGATTATATTTTTTCCCTATTTCCAAAAGACAGGGGATAATCTCTCCTGTTACCATCCACTTTGCCTCTCCAGTGATCCTGAAGCAGTACTTATATCTCTTGTAGTTTTTTAAAACCCTTGCATGATATTTGGGAGTAAGAACCCCTGTGGTTACAATAGATACCTTTTTGTATTTTGAAAGTATATCCATCGCCGCAAGCGCAGCCTCACTTCTGACAGGCCCTCCCATAATAAAGTCTGCCTTCTTTTCCAATATCAGCTTTTCAACCGCAAGTAATGCTTCACTTACAGGAACACCGGGCTCTAAGTCCCTGGTATCAATCACCTCTACCTTAAAGGGCCTCTTGGTTCCTGCCACATTGACCCCTCCTTTTGCATTTATCTCTTCAACAGCAAGCCTGATACCTCTTTCAGCATCCCATCCATATACAAACGCAGTGGAAAGGGGGCATCCAAGTATTATCGGTTTTGTAGCATAGGTATGGGTTGAAAGGAATAGAGGAGATAAAAAGATAGTTAAAATAGTTAATATTTTTAATGTCCAACCTTTCATGATCTACCTCCTCTCTTGCATTTAAAGGGTTAGTAATAAATATCAATACAATATTGATGTAGCAAAGATATAAAAATTTTTATCTTAATGTAAAGATATAAAAGATTTTAATTAGATCTTATGTTGAATTTCTATCTAAGTGGGAGCTATCCCGTAAAATAAGTCCTCAGATACAGAAAGATATGGGGTATCTCTTCGCAGATTATCTTATCACTTCTCTGTCAATAATAATGACCAGACATTCGCTCTCTTCTTCTCCCGCATTCTGCCCCCTGTGTGGTATAGAGGGATCAAAGTGGATTGCATCACCAGGGCCCAGTCTTATCTTTTCTTTTCCATATATAAATTCTATATTGCCTTTTAGGACAAAAAGGAATTCTTCGCCGGGGTGATCAAACAGAATAGTTGGTTCTTTCCTTATCACCGGATACTTAACAATAAATGGTTCTATTATATGTTGAGATTTCAGTCCTGTTAGGGAATAATAGGTAAAGCCGATCCGTGTGCCTTTTCTTATTACCTGTTTTCGTTCATTTCTGCGGGTCAGCGCATATCCTTCTTTGTCAGTGTCGTCATCTTTAAAGAAGATACTGATAGGGACTCCCAATGCACGTGCAATTTTGGCCAATGTAGCTATAGGCAAAGACACCTGACTATTCTCTATTCGGGAGAGCATGCCTTTAGATAATCCTACTTCTTTACCCAGTTGAGCTAAGGTAAGTCCCTTATTTTTCCTTATCTGACGTATCTTATCCGCAATCCTTTTTTCAAGCATTATTAACTTTTCCGGGCTTAACTTATTTATAATACAAAAAATTTTCGATTTTTGTCAAGATCTATTTCTTAAGATCCCTATCTGATACTATGATATTTATCTCGGCAGAACAGCTCCTCTATCAGCGCTGGAGACAGCCTTTGCATATCTTGCTAAATAGCCGGCTGTTATCTTGGGTTTAAAGGGAGGTAATTCTGCAATTCTTCTTTTAATTTCCTCATCTGAAAGTTGAACATTTAGCTGTTTGTTAGGAATGTCAATTTCAATGATGTCCCCATTCTGAATTGCAGCAATGGGTCCTCCAGATGCGGCCTCTGGGGAGATATGCCCAATAGAGGCTCCTCTACTAGCACCTGAAAACCGTCCATCGGTAATCAGGGCTACATCTTTGTCCATTCCCATTCCAGCTAATGATGAGGTAGGAGATAGCATCTCCCTCATCCCAGGGCCTCCCTTAGGGCCTTCATAGCGAATAACAATAACATCCCCTTTTCTGATCTCTTCGTTCATGATTGCTTGAACAGCTTCCTCTTCAGAGTCAAAGACTCGCGCGGGACCTGAATGTTTCAGCATTTCCTCAGCTACAGCCGCTTGCTTAACAACTGCCCCATCTGGTGCCAGATTTCCTGTCAAAACCGCCAATCCACCCGTTTTATGAATAGGATTATCAATGGGTCGAATAATAGAGAAGTCTTTTATTCCCGCTTTAATCTCATCAAGCATCTCTCCAATGCTTTTTCCATAGACAGTTAACTGTTGATCATCGATGAGTTTGGCCTTTCTCAGTTCGGATAGAATTGCAGGAACCCCTCCAGCATAGAACAGATCCACTATGTGATGGGGGCCTGAAGGTGCTAAGGACGTGAGATGAGGGACTTTTTCAGTAAAGTGGTCAAAATCTCTTAGGGTAAGATCAACTTCAGCATAATAGGCCAGGGCAGAAAGGTGAAGAACTGTGTTGGTTGATCCACCCAAAGCCATATCAACAGCAATAGCATTGTAGAAGGCCCCTTTTGTCATAATATCTCTGGGCTTGATCCCTCTTTTTACCAATTCTACAACCTTTTGCCCGCTTGCCTTAGCCAACCTGACTCTTTCTGCAAAAACAGAAGGCACACTACCATTAAAGGGAAGAGATATACCCAGTGCCTCTGAGAGGTTATTCATGGTGTTAGCAGTGAACATACCAGCACAGGAGCCTGGGCCAGGACAGGCCATGCATTCAAGCTGGTACAATTCATCCTCACTAATTTTTCCCTTTTTAAAGCCTCCCACTGCCTCAAAGACCTTATCCAGACCGATCTCTTTTCCAAAGGCCTTTCCAGGAAGCATTGGACCACCTGAGAGAAAGATGGAAGGGATATTTAGCCTAACAGCAGCAATTAACATTCCTGGAATGATCTTATCACAAGATGCCACAAGAACAAGACCATCAAAGGGATGGGCCATAGCCATTATTTCAATGGAATCTGCTATAAGTTCCCGACTGGGAAGCGAATACTTCATACCTTCATGATTCATGGCTATTCCATCACAGACTCCAATAGTGTTAAATACAACAGGAGTACCTCCTGCTGCATAAACCCCGGCTTTTACAGCCTCAACCAGTCTGTCCAGATACAGATGCCCTGGAATAATCTCATTAAATGAATTAGCAATTCCAATAATTGGTCTTTCCATTTCCCATTCAGAAAGACCATTAGCTCTTAAAAGAGAGCGGTGTGGAGCCCTTTCCGGCCCTTTTACTATAAGATCACTTCTTTTTTGCATATGTTCTTCCCCTTTATTTTTATTTAAATAATAGTTAATACCCTTTCAGGACCTTCTAAACTTCTCCTTTAGTCTTTCAAATTTTGCATCCATTTGTCTCTGAAAAACCTCTATATCTTTATCTGTTAGATGCTTGAATCTCCCTTGGAGACATAAATAGTTTTCAACAGGTATGACCTTATCAGGAATAACAGTTGGTTTAAGGCCCTTTTCCAGAGATATCTGATCAACTAAAAGAGGATCCAAGACCACTAAGTGGTCTGGTTCATATATCTCGGTTCTTATCCTTATGGGTTTATTATCGACCCTTAAAAAGGCAGTTACTGGTGCTCCTCTACGTTCAACTCCAAATGCAGGAAAGGATTGAGAATATCTGCCTTCTAAAAATACGGAATCAGCCATTATCTCAGAGGCTACAACCGTTCCCTGTCCACCTCGTCCATGGAAACGTATCTCTATCATTATCTAATCCCTCCTTTACTAAAAAGAGCAATTACTTAAGCATCTTGCCAGGAAGCCATAAAGCAAGCTGTGGAAATACCGCCACAAGAGCCAGACCAATTAGCTGAAGTCCTATATAAGGGAGTGTACCCCGAACAATATGACGACCAAAGTCCACCTCCTTAGGAGCAACCCCTTTGATATAAAAGAGTGCGGGGGCCATGGGAGGAGTTAGAAATGAGGTCTGCATAGTAACACAGAAAAGAATTGCAGTCCACAGGGGGTCAAAGCCAAGCTCTGATAAAATGGGAGTAAAGATAGGAACAAGAATCGGAACTATACCAACCCACTCCATAAACAGGCCAAAGAAGAAGAAAGCTAACATCATTATTATTAGAATACCCCAACGCCCCATTGGTAAACCAAGGAGTGCTTCCTTTACTATATCTCCTCCTCCTATCAGCATAAAAGTCCCAGTGAAGACAAATGCTGCCACTACGATTAAGAGAATCATGCTTGACACTATCATTGTCTGGTAAATGGACTTCTTTAAGGTTTTCCACTCAAGTCTTCTATAGAAAAAGGCCAATATAGTACTTGCAAATGCCCCTACTGCCGCTGCTTCAGTGGGAGCTGCTATACCAAAGAATATAGTTCCTAAAACCGCTAAGATAAGGAAGAGGGTTGGAAGCATTGAAGTAATTATCATGAATAGTTTTTTCTGCACAGATATTGCCCTCTGATCTGGTGGAAGGGCAGGCCCCAACCCTGGGTTAATAACACATCTTATTATTATGTAGATGATATAGAGCAGTGAAAGAGTTATCCCAGGTAAGATAGCACCCATAAAGAGCCTACCGACCGAAACCCCAGCCATGGGACCATATACAACCAGCATAATACTTGGAGGAATAAGGATACCTAAGGTACCACCAGCACAGATAGTTCCTGCACTTAGGGCTTTATCATAACCTTTTTTAAGCATTTCAGGCAGTGCAAACAGTCCCATAATAATAACAGGGGCTCCCATAATTCCTGTGGCTGCAGCCATAATAGTGCATACAACTATAACCGCTAAGGCCAGCCCCCCCTTTAGACCTCCTAAGATCACATGAATAGATGAAAAGAGTCTTTCAGCTGCACCTGAACGCTCCAGCATAATTCCCATAAAGACAAAAAGGATTATGGAAGTAAGGATATAATTTTGCATGCTTTCAAAGACCCGAAGAATCATCATATGAAAGAAAGCAGATCCTGCACCTAAAAACCCTACTAAAAGAGAGATGCCCAACATAACAAATGGGACAGGGAAACCAACAGCAAGTCCAATAATGAGACCCACAAACAGTAGTATAAGTAAAATCTCAGGACTTGAGATCATCCTCTTTTTCCCCAAAGATCAATACTATGCATCGGACAAATTTCACTATACCTTGAGCCATAAGCAGAATCGCAGCCAATGGGATAATAGTCTTGAAAGGATAGATAGGCGGAGACCACATACTGACTCCAGATGCCTCGAGCATCTGCCAGGATCTTAAGGCAAATTTTCCTCCAAAATAGAGAAGTGCACCTATTGATGGAAAGAAGAAGAGTATATAACATATAGCATCAATTATGGCCTTAGATTTAGGAGAGACTTTTCCGTAGATAATCTCTATCCTTACATGTTCCTCTATGAGAAGAGTATAGGCAGATCCCAACATAAAGATAGTGCCATAAAGCATGTAGGATATATCATAGGACCACTCAGTAGGCGCATTAAATATGTATCTTGCTATTGTATCATATACTAACTCCACTATGAGCACCGGGATAAGCCATGCAACTGCTTTTCCAGTCCATGTACTTATCTGATCAATAATATTGGATTTCATATTAGACTCCCTTTTCTGTCATCCCTTAGGATTGTCTAAAAGAGAGCCTTAATACTTTGCATAAGGGTACGGAAGCCTTATGAGGGCAGCATAAGGTTCCACCTTTTTTCGAAAATCTATCTGAGATTTCAGAACCTTTGCAAAAAAGGGATCCTTCTTTGAATATTCATCTAACACCTCATTTCCAATCTTAACTATCTTCTCTATCATCTGAGGAGATAGCTTTGATACCTTTAGTCCTGGATATTTCAAAAAGAATTCCATAGCTTCTGCATCCTGTTTAAGAGCCTGATTTATTGCCCAAAAGCATGACTCTTTTAAGGCCACCTCTACTTTGAGCTGCAAGTCCTTTGACAACTTTTCCCATGATTTTTTATTTACCAAGGTTTCAAGAGGGGCACAAGGTTCATGTATACCTGGAACCTTCAGATACTTACAGATTTCATGGAAGCCAAGTTTCTTATCTATGGCTGGAGTTGCAAATTCACATGCATCTATCACCCCTCTTTCCATTGCAGGGTAGACCTCACTACCAGGTAAGCTGACAACACGCGCCCCCAATCTCTCTAAACACTTCCCCCATATACCCACTGTTCTAAATTTTACTCCCTTAAAATCCCGCAATGAATTAATAGGCTTGCGAGACCAACAGAAATTTTCAGAACCCAGCATCCCATAAGGTGGCAAAACCTTAACACCATGCCCCTTATACATCTCATTCCAAAGTTCTAACCCTCCTCCAGTGTATATCCAACCCAGCATCTCATACATCTGAAGACCATTGGGAAAGGAGTTTCCAAAAAGAACCGATGCGGGAAACTTACCTATCCACCATCCCGCCCATGTGCAGCCAAGATCCAGGATACCTGCACTTACTGCATCAAATATCTCCTTGGAAGGAACTATTGAACCTCCAGGATGCATCTTGATTATTAGCTGGCCATCGGTTAATTTTTCAACCAATTTGGCAAAATGAACAGCAGGAGAATAGAGCTGGGGAAGTCCTGCTGGATAACTGGACTGCGCTCTCCACACTATCTTCTTAGGTGTAGCATAGATAGGTGCGGCCCAGATAAGTAGAGCCATCATGACTGAGATCATCAGCGTAACAGATTTTTGCTGCCTCATGATTTACCTCCCAAAAATTATTAAACTTTTTTCAAATTATTAAACTTTTTTCTCATGTCAAGTAAAAAATTTTTATTAAAATTTTTATTCTTGGTTTAGGATTTATTCTTTATCTTTTAGAAGCTTGGAGGCAATGGAACCTGCAATGGACATGGAGATATAGAGTACAATGAGCACTACAAATACCCCTATGTAGCGTAGCAGAAGGGTCCCCATGATCCATGTCCAGTTATCCTTAACTATCACAATTAGGGTTTTGTGAGGGATATTCTTTGAAATAGTTATAGAGTGCCATGGGAGTTTTCCATCATCCTCTATGTATGTAACACTTTTCCACTCCCTGATCTTTATATCCTTTGCATCCTTTAATACATCTTTGTAGTATCTTAGACATTGATCATGATTCATATCTGTTTCAAATTCAAGCCTTCCCTTATTTTTAAGAATAATTTTGGAATCCGTAGGTATAGGAAGGCCCAAAAAATCGGCTGACCATGATATGGCCGGAATTAGAAGGAAAAGAAAAACAATAACTTTAATCTCTTTCATGGAAGGATCTCCTTAAAATTTAATCAAACATAGCTATAAACATACCTGCTGCTGCCGCTGAACCTATTACTCCTGCCAGATTAGGCCCCATGGCATGCATAAGCAGATAATTGGTCTTGTCATATTTCTGCCCCATAAACTGAGATACCCTCGCTGCCATGGGAACTGCAGATACTCCTGCTGATCCTATTAGGGGGTTAATCTTTTCCTTTAAAAAAAGATTCATAATCTTCACAGTAAGTATTCCACCTGCTGTGCATACTGCAAAGTCCAAAAGCCCCAAGGTAAAAATAAATAGCGGTTTCCAGCTTAAGAAATTATCCGCATACATGGTGGCACCTACAGATACACCTAAGAAGATAGTGGCTATGTTCATCAGTGCGCCTTGTGCTGTCTCTGAAAGTCTGCCGACCACTCCACTCTCTTTCATAAGATTTCCAAGCATAAACATACCCATAAGAGGGATTACAGAAGGGACTAAAAGGGCAATAATTATGCTTGCAACCAGAGGAAAGAGGATCTTTTCCCTTTTACTTACAGCTCTTAGCTGCTTCATCTTAATCTTTCTTTCCTCATCAGTGGTGAGCAGTTTCATAATGGGTGGCTGAATAAGCGGAACCATTGCCATATAGGAATATGCAGCCAATGCATTGGGCCCAAGCAATTGGGGTGCCAGGTGCTGGGTAAGATATATGGTGGTAGGGCCATCAGCACCGCCTATGATCCCTACTGAGGCCGCCTCTTTTAGAGTGAATCCTGCAAGCACAGTTCCGGTAAAGGTAATAAATACACCTAACTGGGCACCAGCACCTATAAGCAAGGTCTTTGGATTTGCAATTAGAGGCCCAAAGTCTGTTAGCACCCCCAGGCCTAAGAATATGATACATGGAAGCACCTCCCACTCTAATCCATAGTGATAAAATATCTGAATGAGCTCTCTATGGCCATGGGAAAAACCCATTAAGGGAACTAAGGGGAAGTTTACGATAAATATTCCAAAACCGATGGGAAGCAACAGTAATGGTTCAAATTTCTTTACAATCGCAAGATAGATAAATAAAAAACCAATTGCCCACATAATAAGAAATTTGAATTGAAAATGATAGATTCCTGTAGAATGCAGAATCCCCCACAGCATATCCACTATCTCATTTAGATTCATTCAGCTTGACCTCCCATAGGATTTCCGTCCAGAAGCCTTTTAAAACAACTATAAACTATTGTCAAGGAGTTATAAATGAAAGACTATTAACCACTAAAAAGGTTTGACATCAATAATGATTGAAAAATAATAATTGAGTAATCTTAAAAGGGGGGGAAGGTATGAGATGTGATACTCTGAAGTTAAAGGAAGATATGGACAGATGGGAAAAGGGATTGGAGGAGAAATTAAAAAGGTTCCCTGAAAGAAAAATAGAATTTATTAACACCTCAGGGATACCCATCAAACGGCTTTATACTCCTTTGGATACTGAGGATATGGACTATTTTGAATATCTGGGATTTCCTGGTGAGTATCCCTTTACCCGTGGAGTTCAGCCCACCATGTATAGAGGAAGATACTGGACCATGAGACAATATGCAGGATTTGCCTCTGCTGAAGAGTCCAATAAGAGATACAAATTTCTTTTAGAGCAGGGACAGACAGGACTTTCTGTTGCCTTTGATCTTCCCACCCAGATCGGGTATGACTCAGACCATGAAATGGCAATTGGTGAGGTGGGTAAGGTCGGAGTTGCCATTGACTCCCTTAAGGATATGGAGATTCTGTTTGATGGGATCCCCTTAGATAAGGTAAGCACCTCCATGACCATAAATGCCCCTGCTGCCATTCTGCTTGCCATGTATATAGCGGTTGCAGAAAAACAGGGTGTAAGCCCTGATAAACTAAGGGGAACTATTCAAAATGATATCCTCAAGGAGTATTCCTCAAGGGGAACCTATATATTTCCACCAAGACCTTCCATGAGAATAATCACAGATATATTTGCCTACTGCTCTGAATATGTCCCGCAGTGGAATACCATAAGTATAAGCGGTTATCATATCAGAGAGGCAGGAGCTACTGCTGTTCAAGAAGTTGCATTTACCCTTGCAAATGGGATAGCATATGTAGAGGCGGCAATCAATGCTGGGCTTGATGTGGATAGATTTGCCCCCAGACTCTCCTTCTTTTTCAATAGCCATCTGGATTTTTTTGAAGAGATTGCGAAATTTAGGGCAGCACGTAGGCTCTGGGCAAAGATTATGAAAGAGCGTTTTGGAGCAAAAAATCCCAGATCCATGATGGTCCGCTTCCATACCCAGACAGCAGGTTGTACCCTTACTGCACAGCAGCCCTTAAACAATATTGTAAGAGTTGCATTTCAGGCACTTGCAGCAGTGCTTGGAGGGACTCAGTCCCTTCATACAAATTCAATGGATGAGGCCTTATGTCTTCCCTCTGAAGAGGCGGTACAGGTGGCTTTAAGGACCCAGCAGATAATAGCCCATGAGATAGGTGTAACTGATACTGTGGATCCGCTTGCAGGCTCCTACTATATTGAAAAGCTTACAGATGAGATATTTCATAGGGCAGAGGAATACATAAAGAAGATAGATGAGATGGGAGGAGCTCCATCTGCCATAGAGAAGGGCTTTATACAGAGGGAGATACAGGATAGCGCCTATAGATATCAGAAGGAGATAGAGAGGGGAGAGAGGATTGTGGTAGGATTAAATAGGTATCAGGTTGATGAAGAGCATAAGGGTAGATTATTGAGAGTTGACCCAGCAGTAAGGGAGCTTCAGATTAAAAAGTTAAAAGAGCTTAAGGAGAATAGAGACAATTCAAAGGTTGAAGATGCACTTAGGAGAGTCAAGGAGGTGGCTCAGGGAGATGAGAATCTCATGTTTCCAATTCTGGATGCAGTAAAGGCATATGCCACATTGGGTGAGATCTGTGATGTCTTAAGAGATATATTTGGGGAGTATGAACCCATAACCAGGATAAGATGAGATGAGGAGGTATGGGAATGAATAATAAAAAGAGGATAAGGGTATTGGCCGCGAAGCCTGGTCTTGATGGTCATGATAGAGGAATTAAAGTAATTGCCAATGCTCTGATGGATGCTGGAATGGAGGTGATCTATACAGGCATCAGGCAGACTCCAAAGCAGATTGTTGAGGCAGCCATTCAGGAAGATGCGGATGTCATAGCATTAAGTATCCTTTCTGGTGCCCATGACTACCACTTTCCAAAGATAATGGAGCTCTTAAAGGAGAGGGGTATAGATGATATATTGGTAATAGGTGGTGGTATTATTCCTGAGGAAGACATACCTAAGCTAAAAGAATGTGGAATTGCAGAGATCTTTGGCCCAGGCACAAATACTGAAGATATAATAAGATATATAGAAGAAAATGTTAAAAGGTAATTAAGGAATTAAAAAATAAAAAATTCTTGACATATAGATGTCTTATAATCCATATAGATCATGTTTTAATTTAAGGATTGTTTAGAGGAGATCTGATTATGACACTTACAAAGGATAAACTCATAAATGATGTGTATAATAATGTGGGATTGAGTAAGACAAAATCCAGACAGCTCGTGGACAGCCTCTTTGAAATAATTAAAAGGACTTTGGAAAGTGGTGAAGATATATTGATTAGTGGTTTTGGCAAATTTCAGGTAAAGGATAAGAAAGAGAGAAGAGGAAGGAATCCCCAGACAACCGAAGATATTAGACTTAAGGCAAGGAGGGTGGTGGTATTTAAGACATCGGGTGTATTGAGGAAAAAACTCAATCAGGATACCAAAAAGACAAAGAAAAAGAGATAAAGGCTTTATCCACTAAGTGCAATAGCAAGGGCAGTAGAGAGCTTTATAATATCATCTCCTGCCCTTTTTAATCTCTTACTCAGCAGTTCACAGAGACCATAGAGTATCTTAACTCCTAAGACGGGGTTTTCTTCAATTATACGGTTTAGATCATCTCTCTTTATTTCATAAAGCACACAATCGGTAATTGCAGTTACAGATGCAGACCTCTTTTCCCTTGCAATTAGAGCCATCTCACCCATCACCTCATGACTTTCAGGGGTAAGGCGTGTCAATATCTTATCCATCTTATCCTGATTACCCAAGGAGAGGATCTTGGATATCTCAACCTCTCCTTCAGCAATTATGTACATGGTATCTCCTTCCTGGTCTTCCTTAATAATGGTCTCACCCTCTTTAAATCTTACTTCTCTAAGGATATTCCATATGATTTCAATGTCCTTATCTGAAAGCCTACTAAATATCACTGTATCTTTTATAATATCTTTTGGATCTTTCATGGGTTAATGGCAATCCTGTCCATTATCTTTCCTTCAGTTGGTCTCTTATGAGATATAACTACTAAAAAAGAGTTTTCTTCCAATACAAGATCATCTGAAGGATTTATTATATACTTAAATCTCTTCTTTTCACTGAAAAAGTCCTTACCAGATTCCTCAAATTTCCTCTTGATGAAGAGATCTATAGCGGTCATATCCTCGGAAAGTATATCTTCTAATCTAATGTATTCCACCTGCTGAATTATTCCAATAAGCAGCGCCCCATATTTTCCTCTAAGCTGTTGGGAGACCTCTCCCACACTCTTCCCTCTGTATCTGGAACCCACCGGTATCTTCCAAAATCTTATCCCCTCTTCCTCATTTACAAGTATCCTCATCATCTCACCCAGACCAGCAAAGGCAACTGCATTTGCTATCATAGAGCCTGTGGTCTCCCCCCTTACTATCACCTCGTCTGCCCCTGCACGCAGGAGATGTTCCTTGTTTTCAGGATTTATGAGCTCGGCACATGTCCTGACCTTGGAGTTTAAAGACTTTATTGCCATAACCGCAAAGACAGTTCTCTCATCTGCCTTATCGATATGATATCTGGGAGAGGAGGTATCAGCAAGGATAACCGCTGCCTTAGCCCCTTTTACATTTGCCCTAAGCAGTACATCTGCCTTAATAAAATCTCCTCTTACAAATTTTAGTCCAAATTCTTTAAAATGAAACAGTATGGACTGCACCTCATCCCTTTCAAGCTCATTTATCAATACCACAAAGCTCCTTTCCATCTTTTCAAATATTCCTTCCAGTATCCTCTCCGCATTTTCATTCCAGCCACACAAAAGCACATGATTTCTCTCTCTAATCTCTTCCAATCCTTCTCCCTCCTTTAACTTTCTCTCCACAAATATGGATGCAATATTGGCTGTTATTAGGGAAAGCAATATGGGACCACTTAAGATAAAGATAATGGTAAATATTCGGCTTATATATGAAGATGGGACAATATCTCCATAACCCACAGTGGATATGGTCACCATTGCCCAATAAAGGGAATCTACAAGACCTGCCCATCCCTTTGATCTATAATAGCCATCCGCAAAAAATATTATCAGCGCTCCAGACCAGATAAGCGAAAATATGAGTAAAGATATCTTTAGAAATCTGCTTTCCCTTACAAGAAGACCATAAGAGCGAAAGATTTTTCTAAAAAAAGAAGGCATATCAATAAATTATTATCAATTTAAAATCATATGTATCAAGTAAAATCATAGATTTTACCCTGAGCAATTTCCCTTGACAAAAATATCACAATAAAATAGATTCCTAAAATAATTATAATGTAATTATAATGTAATCATAAAGGGGATAGAGATATGAGATTAAAAGATAAGGTGGCCATAGTAACAGGCAGCAGCAGGGGGATAGGTAGAGCAGTGGCAATTGCATTTGCAAAGGAAGGTGCTGATCTTGTAATCAATTATACTTCCAATGAAGCAGCGGCAAAAGAGGTGGTTGAGCAGATTGAATCCTTAGGAAGGAATGCCATAATGGTAAAGGCAGATGTATCCAATGCAGAGGAGGTTCAGAAGCTAATAGATTCTGCACTGGATAGATATAAGAAGATTGACATATTGGTAAATAATGCCGGTTTTACAAGACCTGCCATGATGTTAAAGATGACTGAAGAGCAGTGGGATCAGGTAATAGATATCCATCTAAAAGGGGCATTTTTGTGCTCTCAGAAGGCAGCCCTTCATATGAAGGAGCAGATGAAAGGTAAGATAATAAATGTATCTTCTGTTGCTGGCATTGTAGGAACGGTAGGTCAGGTAAACTATAGTGCTGCAAAGGGTGGAATCATAAGTATGACCAAGTCCATGGCAAGGGAGCTTGCAAGATATAATATATGTGTAAATGTGATATCTCTTGGAATTGTAGAGACCGATATGACAGAGAAGATTCGCACAGATGAAAAGCTTAAAGAGGTATATATGAACAGGATCCTGCTTAAGAGGTTTGGAAGGCCAGAAGAGATATCCCCTGCATTTGTATTTTTAGCCTCAGATGAAAGCGATTATATAACAGGTCAGCTTCTGTGTGTGGATGGGGGATATGGGATGGTATAAAATAAAAAATTGAAAGGAGGCGTAAATCCATGACAGTTCCAGATAAGATCAAGACATGGCAGATGGTTCAGCCCACTGTCAGGGATAAGGAGACAGGGGAGATAACCCCTGGAAGATTTGAATTAAAGGAGATTCCTACTCCACAATTAAAGCCCGGTGAGGTATTAGTGGAGGTAGCAGGATGTGGTGTATGCCATACAGATCTGGGATATTTTTATGAAGGGGTGCCTACTGTATCTAAACCACCACTCACCTTAGGGCATGAGATAGCTGGTAAGGTGGTTGCAGGGGATGAGCAGTGGATTGGTAAAGAGGTGCTGATTCCTGCGGTTATGCCATGTAGGAAGTGTATATTGTGTAAGACAGGCAGGGGAAATCGCTGCCTTAATCAGAAGATGCCTGGGAATAGCCTTGGGATATATGGGGGATTTTCAAGCCATATTCCGGTTCCCAGTATTGACCTCTGTGAGATTAAGGATAGAGGTGATATTCCCCTTTCCCATCTTGCAGTGATTGCAGATGCAGGCACCACACCCTTTCAGGCAGCCAAGAGAGGTGGTCTTCAGCCAGGTGACAGGGTAGTTGTAATCGGTATTGGTGGCGGAGTTGGTCAATATATGGGACAGATTGCAAAGGCACTTGGAGCCTCTGTGGTGGTAGGGATTGATGTGGATGAGGAAAAGCTTCAAAGAGCACTTAAATTTGGGGCCGATTTTGTAATCAATGCCAGTGGCAAAGATGCAAAGACAGTTTCAAAGGAATTTAGAGGGATATGTAAGAGTAATGGATTTCCCACATTTGGATGGAAGATATTTGAGGTCTCTGGTGCCAAGGCAGGCCAGGAGATAGGCCTGAGCATCTTGAGCTTTGTCTGCACCATGGTGGTGGTGGGATTTACCATGGCATCGGTAAATTATAGTATTTCACGTCTTATGGCATTTGATGCTGAAATCATAGGCACCTGGGGATGTCTTCCAGAGTATTATCCCATAGTGCTTGATATGGTGCTTAAGGGAAAGATTCAGATAGAGCCTTTCTTGGAGACCAGACCCATGAGCACCATAGCAGAGACCTTTGAAGAGGTTCATAAGGCAGGTTCTCCTGCAAAACGCATAGTTTTAGAGCCTGATTTTTAAAATATTATTTTAGGAGGAGAAAGATGGCACTGGATTGGCTAATAAGAGATAATGAGGTAAAGGATCATCAGCTATTTGGGGATGAACATTTTGGCACTGAGCCCCCCTGCACCATGTATGAAAAGAGGCCCATAGTGAATCCTGATACAGGTGATGTGGCGGAAGGTCTCTATACTGCCTGGATTACCCTTAACAATCCTGCCCAATTCAATTCTTATACCACAGAGATGATTAAGGGTGTTATTGCTGGTATGCACAGGGCATCAATGGAAAGGGATGTAATGGCTATAATATTTACAGCGGTAGGGGACAGAGCCTTTTGCACAGGAGGAAACACAAAGGAGTATGCCGAATATTATACTAAAAGACCCTTAGAGTATGCTCAATATATGGATCTGTTCTCTGGTATGGTGGATGCCATATTAAAGGCAAGAAAGCCTGTTATCTGTAGATGCAATGGGATGAGAATCGCAGGAGGGCAGGAGATAGGTCAGGCGTGCGATTATACAGTGGCAGCTGATACTGCTGCATTTGGCCAGGCAGGAACAAGGCATGGCTCTACCCCAACAGGTGGTAGCACAGATTTTCTGCCCTGGAATCTCTCTATGGAGCAGGCCATGTGGCAGGCAACTGCAAATGAGATGTGGAGCGCCTATAAGATGGAAAGACTTGGGCTGATTACCAAAGCTATTCCTATAAAGAAGAATGATAAAGGACAATGGGTAAGGGACCCCAGGGTCATAACCGATAGATACGTGGACAATGGTGAGATAGTATATGGAGAATATAAGAAGGGCGATGAATATAAGGCCGCACTTGAAGAGCTAAAACAGTTAAAGACCGATTGGTCTCTTCTGGATAAGTTTATTGAAAGAATGGTATGGACCCTTACAAATACCACATTCTTATGTCTTATGAATACCATTGAAAGTGTAAGAGTAAAGAAGAGATTCTTCTGGGATATGCTTAAAAACACACAGATCTATTGGCTTGCTGCCAATATGAATATGGAGGCATTTCTGGGATTCAATGCATTTAATACTTCAAAACTTACAGGAAAGAGAGAGATTGACTTTATAAAATACAGAAGGCTACTCTCTGAAGTGCAACTCTTTGATGATAGCCTTGCAGAGGAGGTGCTTCCTAAGCCGAAAAAGTAATGTCTTAGGATAGAGGGGTGCTATCTGTGCCCCTCAAAAACCATTAGAAAGGAGCCTTTAAAGATGGAATACATTGAAACTGAGATTATTGATGGTGTAGGTAGAATTACCCTCAATAGACCTCCCCTGAATATAATGAATATTGCCATGATGGAAGAGATAAACTCAGTTTTAAAAGAATGGAAAGATAAGAAAGATATGAAGTTGCTCCTCTTTAATGCCAAGGGAAAGGCTTTTTCTGCAGGTGTGGATGTGGGAGAACATATGGGAGATCTGGCCCCCAAGATGATAGAGGTATTTGATGGTATGTTCAGACTGCTCCATACCTATTCCATACCCATTGTGGCCTCAGTTCACGGTGCCTGTCTTGGAGGTGGATGCGAATTGGCACTATTTTGCGATATGGTTATAGCCACTGAAAACGCAAAGTTTGGTCAACCTGAGATACAGGTAGGTGTATTCCCTCCCCTTGCGGTCTATCTATTTCCCAGGATCATAGGCAGAAAGGCAGCCACTGAGCTCATCTTAACTGGAAGGCTCATTACTTCACAAGAGGCAAAAGAGATGGGATTGGTAAACAGGGTGGTTAAGGATGATGAGCTTGAAAAGGGGACAGAGGAATTCATAAAAGGTATTAGGGGCTTGAGCGCTGAGGTTCTTAGATGGACCAAAAAGGCTATTGTAGAGAATATGGAAGAGGATCTGGAAAAAGCGCTTTCAACGATTGAGGATATATATCTGAATAAGCTTATGAAGACCCATGACGCAAATGAAGGGCTTAAGGCCTTTTTGGAAAAGAGAAGACCTCAGTGGAAGAATGAATAGTTAATCTTTTAGTATATCTTTACACTTATTATTTAAATCGGATCAAAATATATGGTATTCTTTATCCAAAGATGGATTTATACGTGGCAAGGCAACCCATATTTAGTAGAAAAAAGGAGCTCTATGGGTATGAACTCCTTTTTAGAGAGGGTATTTCAAACTATTTTCCCGATATAGATGGTGATATTGCCACCTCTAAGGTCTTATCAGGAAGCTTTCTTCTGCCTGGCATAGAAAGACTTATAGGTTTTGGCAGAAGATATGCATTTATCAACTTTACTGAAAACCTTTTAAAACGGAAAGTTGCTCTTCTATTTCCTAAGAAATTCCTCGTTGTTGAGATTTTGGAAGATATTATTCCTGATGAAGATCTGATTGAAGCCTGTAGATATATATATCATCAAGGATACATCTTGGCATTGGATGATTTCTTTTTTAGACAGGAGTTAACTCCTTTTATAGAGATAGCAGAGATAATCAAATTTGATATACTTCAAAGCTCCCTTGAAGAGATTCGAGCCGATATGGAACAGCTCTCTAAGTATAAGCTCAGATTCTTAGCAGAGAAGGTTGAAGACTATGGACAATTTAGAGAGGCACTGGAGATGGGATTTTCATATTTTCAAGGCTATTTTTTCCGTAGACCTGAACTGATTAAGGGGAAAGAGATTCCTCCCCTTAAACTAAATCTGCTTCAACTAATGTCAGAGGTAAATAAGGAAGATTTTGAAATAGCGAAGGTAGAAAAGATAATAAAGAGGGATATATCTCTCTCTTATAAGCTATTAAGGCTGATAAACTCTGCCTATTTCAGAAGGGTTCAAGAAGTCACCTCCATAAAACAGGCAATGGTTCTTATAGGAGAAGATAAGATAAGACAGTTTATCTCCTTTATTGCTCTTTCTGGAATAGGGGTGGAAAAGCCTACTGAGCTTATAAGTAACTCCATAATAAGGGCAAAGTTCTGCGAGCTGCTTGGAGAAAGGATAACCTTAAGATATGAAAGGTCAGAATATTTTACCTTAGGCCTCTTTTCACTGATTGATGCAATAATGGATGAAGAGATGGAGCATATACTCCAAGATCTTCCCCTATCTATGGATATTAAGGATGCACTTATCAGAAGAGAGGGGGAACTTTATGACATACTTGCCTTAGTTATAGCCTATGAAAGGGCTAATTGGAAAAGCGTTAAGGATCTGGCCATGAAATTTTCACTTCCTGAGGCTCAACTTCCCTCCCTATATATGGAATCTATAAAATGGGCAGATAGTTTTACCCCTTATCTATGAAAGAAAGAGAATTGGGTTTTCTTGACTTAAAGATTTCTTTGGTTATTATTTTTTAAGATAAATTTAGATATGATAGAAAGGATCTAAATATGGCAGGGAAAGATTACTATAAGATATTGGGTGTCTCTAAGAATGCCTCACAGGATGAGATAAAGAAGGCATACAGAAAACTGGCATTAAAATATCATCCAGATAAAAACAAGGGCAATAAGGAGGCAGAGGAGAGATTTAAGGAGATAAATGAGGCATATGCGGTGCTAAGTGATCCTGAAAAGCGCAAACAGTATGATATGTTTGGTGCTGAAGGATTTTCCCAGCGCTTCAGCAGAGAAGATATATTCAGAGACTTTGATCTTGGAAGCATCTTTAGGGAATTTGGATTTGGCACTGCATCTAAGGGAGAGAGCATATTTAGTCAGATATTTGGAGATCTGGGAAGGAGGCATTTTAGAACAGGCCCTACATTTTATACAAGCTATGGGGATTTTGAAGAAGATTTCACCAGACCCAGAGGTCAGGATCTCGTATATGAGGTGCCTATTACATTGAGAGAGGCTGTAACAGGAACACAAAAGGTCATCTCTATTCAGCCAGGAGGAGAGAGCATCTCAGTAAAGATTCCACCTGGAATTACCACAGGGCAGAAGCTGAGAATTCCTGGCAAAGGTAGTCCGGGTGGATATGGAGCTCCCAGAGGTGATCTCTATATTCAGGTAAAGGTGCTGAATGACCCGGTCTTTAAAAGGGAAGGGGATGACCTTGTAATGAAGAGAAAGATAAGGTTTTCAGAGGCAGCGCTGGGAGCACAGATTGAGATAAATACTATTGAAGGTAAGACACTTCGGCTTAAGATACCACCTGGAACACAAAATAATTCCAGACTTCGCATAAGAGGGCATGGTGTTCCTCATATGAAAGGAGGGGGAAGGGGTGATCTATATGTAGAGATTGAGATTGAAGTCCCTAAGTATCTTACAGAAAGACAGAGGGAGCTGATAAAGAGACTGGCCATGGAGGGGCTATAGAGGAACACTTTTCTATGAAGGCACTTGCAGTATTTTCAGGAGGGCTGGACAGCCTGCTTTCCTGTGCTGTGGTTAAGTCCCAAGGTATTGATGTTCAGGCAATATTTTTTGAAACCCCTTTCTTTAAGGCACACAGAGCAAAGAGATATGCTGAGAAGAATAATATATGTCTTGAAGTGGTAGATATCACCGATGAACATCTGGAGATTGTAAAGAGGCCAAAATATGGCTATGGAATAAATATGAACCCATGTATAGACTGCCATTTACTTATGATAAGAAAGGCAGGTCAGATGCTTCCCTATTTCAATGCCTCATTTATAATCACAGGTGAGGTGTTAAATCAGAGGCCTATGTCTCAGAACAGAAGAGCGCTTATGCTGGTTGCAAAGGAAAGTGGATATGGAGATCTGCTTTTAAGGCCACTTTCTGCTAAAAAGCTTCCTCCTACTCTGCCTGAAAGGGAGGGCTGGATAGATAGAGAAAGGCTTCTTGCCATTTCAGGTAGATCCAGAAAGATCCAGATACAGCTTGCATCTGAATACCATATCAGAGACTATCCATCTCCTGCAGGTGGGTGTCTCCTTACAGATCCTGTGTTTTCCCAAAGGCTTAGAGATCTTTTAAGTTATAAGCACTCATTAAAAAAGAGAGATGTTGAACTTCTAAAGTTGGGAAGGCATTTTAGGACACCGGCTGGGGCCAAGATCATAGTGGGAAGAAACAGGAAGGAGAATATGAAGATTCAGGAGTTATCTACAGAAGAAGATATACTTATTCATGCAGCAGAGATTCCAGGCCCTACAGTGCTTTTAATGGATAAAAAGAGGGAAGAGGATGAGATACTGGCAAACGAACTTTCCCTTGCATATAGCGATACTGAAGAGGGTAAGGAATATCTGGTTGTAGCAAGAGCTGGAGAAAGCATACGGAAGATGAGGCTTAAGGCACGATCTAAGGCCGCATTCAGGCACTATATGGTATAAAAGCAATTCCAAAATCTTTTAGTCTATCTTTTCAACCCTTACCGCACAGACCTTATATTCAGGAATCTTTACAATGGGATCAGTGGCCGGATTGGTAAGAGTATTGGCATTGCTTTCCAGAAAGTGAAATGGTATGAATATCATTCCCTCCTTGATTGTATGACTTATCAAAGCCTTTGCTTTAATTGATCCACGTCTTGAGCTTATCTTAACTCTATCCCCCTGATTCACATTTAACCGCTTTGCATCTTCAGGACTGATCTCAACAAATCCTTCTGGCACCTCCATATGAAGAGAAGGGGATACCCTTGTCATGGTTCCTGTATGATAATGGAAATAGATCCTTCCAGTGGTAAGCCATACAGGATATTCATCGTCAATACTTTCAGCCGGCCCTTTATATTCCACCACATGGAAAAGCCCTTTACCCCTTGCAAAGCGATCCTTGTGTAAGAATTTTGTGCCAGGATGATCCTTACTTGGGCAGGGCCACTGTATCCCTTCTCCTTCAAGTCTATTGTAGCTGATTCCTGCATAGGAGGGGGTAAGGGATGCAATCTCATCCATTATCTCAGAGGGTGTTGTATAATTCATGGAGTATCCAAAGCGGTTAGATATCTCTTGAATTATTTCCCAGTCAGCCTTTGCATCTCCAATGGGATCAATTGCCTTTCTTACCCTCATAACCCTTCTTTCAGTATTGGTGAAAGTGCCGTCCTTTTCAGCAAAGGATGCTCCTGGCAAAATCACATGTGCAAGCTGAGCAGTAGGGGTCATAAATATGTCTTGAACCACCAGAAACTCCGCTCTTCCCAATGCCTCTCTTACATGTTGGGAGTCGGGATCGCTCATAAGGGGATTTTCTGCTATTACATATAGTGCCTTTAGATTTCCATCTAAGAGCGCTCTTGTCATATCAGGAATGGTAAGCCCGATCTTATCAGAGAGCTCTGCATTCCAGGCAGAGCTAAACTTCTTTTGAATATCAAGCATGCTTACAGGTTGGTATCCGGGATAGACATTGGGAAGTGCCCCCATATCACAGGCCCCTTGGACATTATTCTGTCCTCTAAGGGGATTTACTCCTGTGCTCTCTTTACCCACATTTCCGGTGAGCATAGCCAAGTTTGCAAGGCTCTTTACATTATCCACACCATGTGTGTGTTGAGTGATACCCATGCAATAGACTATGGATGCAGTCTCAGCGCCTGCATAGGTCTCTGCTATCTTAACAATATCCTCTGATGATACCCCTGTTATCTCTGATACCATATCAGGTGTATATCTCTTTATACATTCCACAAATTCTTCAAATCCTTCAGTTCGCTCTTCAATAAAGCCCTTGTCATATAGTCCCTTTTCATAGATGACATTCATGATTCCATTTAAAAGGGCAATATCAGTTCCAAGCCTCTGCCTTACATATATATCTGCAAACCTGGATATATGAACTCTTCTTGGATCTGCAACTATAATCTTTGCCCCCCTCTTTTTGGCCCTGAATATCCTCTTTGCCACAATGGGATGACTTGAGGTGGTATTAGACCCTATAATGAATATACATTCAGCCCTTTCAAGCTCCTCCACTGAATTTGTCATGGCTCCACTACCAAATGCAGCGGCAAGACCTGCCACAGTGGAGGAGTGTCAGAGCCTGGCACAGTGATCCACATTATTGGTTCCTATTGCAGCACGGACAAATTTCTGAATAAGATAGTTTTCTTCATTTGTAAGTTTTGCAGAAGCAAACACTCCAATGCTATCACTTCCATATCTCTCTTTTATCTCTTTAAGTCTGCTTGCAACCAGGCCCAGTGCCTCATCCCAAGTGGCCTCCCTGAAGCTTCCATTTTCCTTTATAAGCGGTCTTATAAGCCTTCCGGGGCTATGTATAAATTCATGCACATTCCATCCCTTTATACACAATGAACCCTCATTTACAGGGCTGCTTTTACTGGGAAGGGTGCCAACTACCATTCCATCCATAACCTCAAGTAAGAGGGAACAGCCACAGCCGCAATAGGTGCAGATGGTGGGAACGGTTCTATATTCCATACTCCTATCTCCTTAAATTAAGTTATACTACCTCCCACATTTAGAGGGGATTTGGAATCTGTGTATCCTGTCTCATACTGAAATTCATCTCTCATTATCTCAAATACCCTCTTATATAATGTCCTCAATGGTATTCCCGCAGGGCATGCCTCTTCACAAAGACCACAGTCAATGCATCTCCCTGCCATATGACTTGCCCTTACCAGATGAAATATGGGAATCTCAGGGGGAAACTCCCCTCTACGGATCAGTTCATCTGTCTCCAAGGAACACTCCTTACAAAAGCACATGGGGCATATATCTCTACATCCGTAACACTTTATACACTTAAGAAATTCTCCCATCCAGCCATTGAATCTCTCAGAAATAGAAAGTGATTCCCATCTTCTGACCGTGGAAAATTCCACACCCTCTGTCTTTTCTCCTGCCACAAACTCATCCGGATAGGGCTTAAGGCATTCACATCTCTTTGCAAGCTCTTCTGGACAGGCAACCCCTACTGGTATCACTCTTTGAGGATCCAACTGATTCCATATAAAGAGCGTCCTAAGCCCCCTTTCATCGCATCCCCTTACCAATACAGCAAACCTCTTATCCGCATATTCCCTGCAAAGCCTTATAAGTATCTTATTAAGGGGGTATCTTGCATCCCCCGCTCCCCTATGATCACCTATACTTAGATTATCAAGCTCCTCTTTTTTATCAAAGAGATATGGCACCACATGCCCACTTACCAGCTTTAACCCTAAAAATGCATCTATCTTTCCAGAATCAAATAACTCTTCAACCCTCTTCTTTACCTGATCAATCATATCCCTTCTACTCCCCATTTTGATTCCTGTATCTCCTCAAGGGTGATGGCCCGAGATCCTTAAGCAGATCTATGAAATCATTTATCTCTTTTACAAATTCAGCGGCCTCTGCCGAAGAGATCCATCTTCCCCTGACCCTCTCTTCTTCAATTCCGGTGAAGGCCAGAAGCTTTTTAATAAACCTGATCCTCTTTTCTGCACTGAGATTACCGAACTGGTAATGACAGTCCCCAAACCTTCACCCACCTATCCATACACCATCCACACCCCTCTGAAACGCAAGCAGGATATGGTGTGGAGAGACAGTTCCAGTGCACATCACCCTCACCACTCTGATATTGGTCGGATACTGCATACGACTGACCCCAGCCAGGTCAGCAGCTGCGTATGCTCACCATGTGCAGAGAAAACAGAGCACCTTTGGTTGAAATTCACTATTTCTCATCTATATCCTCCCAAAATCATTCCACTGCGGCCCTGATCTGAGAAAATAGCTGTTTAGGCTTAAATCCCTTAAGTTGAGCACTCTGAGATGGGCAAAATGCCGCACACGAGCCACATCCCTTACACAGGATCTCATTTACTTTACAGATCCTCTTTTCTTCATCATATGAGATGGCCTCATAAGGGCAGAGATCCATACAGCCTTTACACCCTACACAGCTCTGTGGATCTATCTCAGCGACAATGGCGCTTGTCACCAATTTATCCTTAAACAGGATGGATGCCACCCTGGATGCCGCACCCATCCCTTGGGAGATGGCCTCCTCTATGGTGGATGGCCATCTGGAGCTTCCACATAAAAACACTCCATCGGTTGAAAAATCAAGTGGTCTTAATTTTGCATGTGCCTCTAAGAAGAAGCCGTTTTCATCCATTGGGATCCTGAGGATCTTAGAAAGTGCTTCAGAGCCCTCTTTAGGAATAAGCGGAGTGGAAAGAACACAGAGATCAAAAGGGATCTCCCTCTGAATTCCCATAATGGGCTGATAAAAGCTGACCTTTTTATCTCTGATCTCTGGAGGACTATCTGCGCTATACACCTCAAAGCGTATTCCCATTCCCCTTGCATTCCAAAGCATCTTTTCCTTATCTGTTCCATACATCTGCATGTCTCTGTAGAGTATATGGATCTGGGAGTCAGGATTCATCCCTTTTAGGATCACGGCATTTTTAACTGCTATCATACAGCATATCCTTGAACAATAGCTCCTTTCCGATCCCCTTGCACCCACACACTGAATCATAACTATCCGCTTTGATGAAATCTTCCCCTTCTTTAAGAGCTCTTCAAGTTCAATCTGAGTGATAATCTCCTTTCCATCATAGCCAAATAGCCCTTCTGGCCTTAAAGGATCTGCACCTGTTGCAACCACAATAAATCCCACCTTCTCATCTCTGTCTCCCTCTGGGGTGCTTATGGTGATATCAAAGTTCCCTATATATCCACCCATATCCTTAAGCTCTGATTCCAAAAATATTCTTATATTCCCCTTTGAGTTTACCTTATTTATCAATGAAGATACAAATTCAGATGCATCTTTTAGCTCTGGTGCAATCCTATAGAGCCTGTTTAAGATTCCACCCAGCCTCCTTTCCTTTTCAATTAATACCACCTCCACATCCATATCAGAGAGGCTGAGTGCTGCACTGAGCCCGGCGACACCTCCTCCAATTACAAGCACCCTCTTTATGATCTCAGTTTCAATATCATCTTGAGGTTCAAGCATGGAGGCCTTTGCAACCCCCATTCTAACCAGTTCCTTTGCCTTCTCTGTGGCACTTTCCCTCTCTCCCATATGCACCCAGGAGCATTGATCCCTGATATTTACCATCTCAAATAGATAGGGATTAAGCCCTGCGCTCTTACAGGCATTTTGAAACAGGGGCTGATGGGTGCGGGGAGAGCAGGATGCCACCACTACCCTGTTTAGGTTGTGTTCCTTTATGGCATTTTGAATCTCCAAGATACCTGCCTCAGAGCATGTATATAGATTCTCTTTAGCAAATACTACCCCTGGAAGGGTGGATGCATACTTGGTGATCTCATTACAGTCTAAATGTCCTGCAATATTTGATCCACAATCACATATAAATACACCAATTCTTAGCTCTTCCATCCCTAATCCACTCCTTTATGCTGCAGCCATTTTTTTCCCATATGAAATAATAAATTGTGCCACTCTTGATGCAGCCCCACTTGCCTGTGCCACCGACTCCGGTATATCCATGGGTGAGTGGGCACATCCACAGACAAATATACCCTCCCTTGTGGTATCTAAGGGAGAGCCTGATTTGGTCTTAAAGAAGCCAAAATTGGTAAGTTCCACACCCAGAACCTCTGAAAGCCTCTTAGTGCCCTCACTGGGAACACATGCTGTGGCAAGGATTACTAAATCAAACTCCTCTCTCTTTACCTTTCTTTCGTTTGTGTCTTCATATACAACCACAGGATTCTTTCCCTTCCCTTCAACGATCTCTCCGACCCTTCCTCTTACATATCTAATGTGGGACTGATGTGCCCCCCTCAATTTATACTCCTCAAATCCCTTTCCCACTGCCCTGATATCCATTCCAAATATGGTGGATCGGGTATCTGGTTCGTGTTCATGGGCAATAATAGCCTCTTTGATTGAGTGCATACAGCAATAGCTGGAGCAAAATGGATAGAATCTCTTATCCCTTGATCCCACACACTGAACAAATGCAAGTCTCTTTGCAATCTTATGCTGTTCAGCACTCTCTTTTAACTGCTCAATTCTTTCATTTAGTTCCATAAATCTTTCGTATTTTTCTATCCATTCTCTTCCCTGCTCATCCAGCGTATCCAATTTAGAGCGGTTTTCCCTATAGTATCTCTCTGAATCAATACTATTGGATTTTTCAAACCTTTCCATTGCCTTCTTCAATCTCTTAAACTCTCTTTCAATCTTTGGAAGCTCTCTTTTGGCCATTATCTCAGAGGGCCTATATAGATGCCCTTCTGTTGGGCCACTTGCACTTAACAGCCTTTCAAATTCCAAGGAGGTTATCACATTGGGCACCTTTCCATATCCATATTCAGGTATTACAGAGGGGTCAAATGGACTGTAGCCAGTGGCTACAATAATGGCACTCACCTGTATATCCAAAAAAGTATCTTTCTGATCAAAGTCAATGGCACCAGCAGGGCATGTCTTCTTACATACTCCACACTTTTTCCCATTTAACTGTCTGCAATACTTGGGGTCAATGGTATGGGTAGATGGGATTCCTTGGGCAAACCAGCTATATATTGCCTTCCTCTCCCCCAATCCCATATTAAACATATCTGGCACAACCGTTGGGCATTTCTCCTTACATGCACCACAGCCTGTACATTTTTCCTCATCCACATACCTTGCCTTCTTTCTGACTGTTACCCTAAATTCTGGAGCCTCACCCCTGACAGATTCCACCTCACTATATGCCATAAGCACGATATTGGGATGCCGACCGACATCCAGCATCTTGGGAGACAGGATTCAGATTGCGCAGTCATTGGTGGGAAAGGTCTTATCCAGTTGTGCCATCCTCCCACCAATGCTGGGAAGTCTCTCTACAAGATAGACCCTGAATCCCATCTCTGCCAGATCAAGGGATGCCTGAATCCCTGCAATTCCTCCACCTATAACCAATACATTCTTTTCCACTTCTATTCTCCTTGGAAGATGGTATCTAAATTTAATCTTGGATCTTTTCTATCCTGACGGCACAGACCTTGTATTCAGGTATCTTTGCCACAGGATCAAAGGCAGAATTTGTAAGCACATTGGCAGGCATTTCAGAGAAATGAAATGGTATAAATATTGTTCCTGGCCTGACCATATGGCTTATTTTCGCAGGAAGCTCTATCTTTCCTCTTCTGGATATGATCCTGATCTTTTCTCCTTCACTAATATCCAGTACCTTTGCATCTTCAGGATTTATCTCCGCATATCCTGTCTTCTGCTCTCTGTGTAAATGGAGACTCTTTCTCGTCATGGTGCCTGTATGGAAGTGGGCATACATCCTTCCTGTAGTCAAAAATATCGGGTATTCATCATCTGGCATCTCGGCAGGATCTATGTATTTTATAGGATGGAATTTACCTTTTCCTCTTGCAAATCTGTCTTTATGAAGAAAGGGGGTTCCAGGATGATCTTCACTGGGACATGGCCACTGAAGTCCGTTAATTCCCAATCTCTGATAGTTCATTCCTGTATAGCTTGGGGTAAGACTTCTCATCTCATCAAATATCTCCTCAGGCCCCTTATATTTCATCTCATATCCCATTATAGATGAAAGTCTTGAGACTATCTCCCAATCAGGCAAAGAATCTCCAACAGGATCTATTGCCTTAAAGATCCTGATACATCTTCGCTCTGAATTTGTAAAAGTGCCTTCCTTTTCAGCGACCGATGCAGCGGCAAATATGATATCTGCCTTCTCCGCAGTCTCTGTCATATAGAGATCCTGTACTATTAAGAGCTCCAGTTTTGAAAGTGCTCTATTAAAGTGGTTCAGATCTGGATCACTCATCCTGGGATTTTCTCCTATTACATAGAGGGCCTTAAGGCTTCCATTTTCCATCGCCTCAACCATGTCAGTAATGGTGTATCCAATCTTATCAGGGAGCTTCCGACCCCATGCCTTTGAAAACTTCTTATTTATCTCAGGGTCAGTCACAGGCTGATATCCTGGAAATACATTCGGGAGGGCACCCATGTCACATGCACCCTGAACATTATTTTGACCCCTTAATGGGTTTACTCCACCTCCTCTAACTCCCACATATCCACACAGCATTGCAAGATTACAACAGGATTTTACATTGTCTACACCAGAGATGTGCTGGGTGATTCCCATAGCATAGAGAAGGGAGCCAGGAGGATTTTTGGCATACAGCTCTGCCATTCTCTTTAGATCCTCTTCTTTTACTCCGGTAATCTCAGAGACACGTTGAGGAGTATACTCTTTTATTACCTCAAAAAGCTCTTCAAAGCCCTCAGTCCTCTCCTCAATATATTCCTGATTGTGCCAGTTATTATCTACAATGATAAACATCATCCCATTTAGGAGCGCAACATCACTTCCTAACCTATGATTTACACTTATATCCGCAAAATTTGAAAGGTGAATATTTCTTGGATCAGCCACTATCAGCTTTGCACCCCTTTCCTTTGCACGAATTATCCTTCTTGCAATAAGGGGATGACATTCAGTGGTATTTGAGCCTATAACGAATATACAACCAGCTTCTTCAATTTCAGCTATTGAATTTGTCATGGCTCCACTTCCAAATGCAGCGGCAAGACCTGCCACGGTAGAGGAGTGTCAGAGCCTGGCACAGTGATCCACATTATTGGTTCCAATAGCTGCCCTTGCAAACTTTTGTATCAGATAATTTTCCTCATTAGTTATCTTTGCAGATGCAAGCACCCCTACACTATCCGGTCCATATTTCTCTATTATATCCTTTAGTCGAGATGCAGCCCTTTTCAAGGCTTCATCCCAGGATACCTCCTTAAAACCTCCCTCTGTTTTGATAAGTGGAGATTTTAGCCTCTTTTCGCTTATTATATATTCATGAAGATTCCATCCCTTGATACACAGTTTCCCTTCATTTACGGGATGAGATTTCAAGGGGAGAGTCCCTACAAGATTTCCATCCATAACCACAAACAGGACTCCACATCCTGTACCACAATAAGAACACACTGAAGGAACAATACGGTAGCCCATCTCTATCTCCTTTTTACAAGGATTTTGGTTCAAGTTTGACCTCTTCGCCAAGAATATTAAAAGGTGACTGTTCCATGCTTACACCTGTCTTATAATCAAATAGCCTTATGACAATATCATTTATCATCCTGTATAACAGTCTCAGGGGTATATCCATAGGACATACCTCTTCACAAAGGCCACAATCAATACATCTGCCTGCCATATGCACGGCTCTAACAAGGTGAAATATAGGAACCTCTGGCGGAATGTTTCCAGGTGAGATAAGCTCCGGATCTTCTAAGGAACACTCCTTGCAGAAACATACAGGACATATCTCCCTACATCCATAGCATTTTATACATTTTTGAAACTCATACATCCATCTGCTCCATCTGTCATCCACATCTCTCTTTTCCAGCTCTTCAATTGAGATGTTATTATCAATTCCAACCTCTTTTTTATAGGTTCCCACTTCTTGCCTCTTAAGATAAGAACAGTCTGCTCTGTCTTTCAGAGAAGAGGGACAACAATTAAGAATTATTGTCTTAATATTTTCTGGATTCAATTGATTCCATATATATAGGACATTTAACGCCCTTTGATTGCAGTCCCTTAGCAAAAGTCCTATCTTTTTTTCTGGATGTAGCTTTGAAAGCCTTGTAGCAAGCTTTTCAAGAGGATATCTGAGCCCACTTTCAACGAAAGAGTCTAATTCCTCCATATTCTCCCTTGTAAAGAAATATGGGATAGGATGACCTTCAAACTCCCTATAGCCAATAAATATATCTATTTCGCCATCCTCAAGCCACTTCCTTACCTGCTCTTTCACACTAAGCATCACTTACCTCCTTGAGAGTGGGCTTGGCCCTAATGCTTTTATCTTTTCAGTAAATCTTGTTACCACTTCCACAAACTTCTGTGCCTCAGCCGAAGAGATCCACTCCAGATGAAGCCTTCCTTCAAGCCCTAAGAATCCCAAAAATTCCTGCAAAAATGTAATTCTCTTGATGGTCATATAATTACCTTCCAGGTAATGACAATCCCCAATGTGTCACCCGCCAACCAATACACCATCAGCACCGCTTTGAAATGCCCTGAGTATGTGATGTGGAGAGACTGTTGCGGAACACATCACTCTTATAGGTCGTATATTTGGGGGATATTGAAGCCTGCTTACTCCTGCAAGATCTGCGGCGCCATATGCACACCAGTTACATAAAAACGCTATGATCTTCGGTTCAAATTCCTCCTTTCTCATAGACACCTCTCCTTTTCTCAAGATAAAGCGTTTTTAATCTGGGCATAGATCTGAGGGTTATTAAATCCCATAAGTCTCGGAGCCTGTGAAGGGCATGTTGCTGCACATGCACCACAACCCTTACAGAGTGCCTTATTAACCACTGCAACATTCCTCTCCTCATCAAAATCTATTGCCTTAAATGGACATACATTTAGACATCCGAGACATCCTGAACAGAGTTCTGGATCTATCTCTGAAACTACCCCTCCTACCTTAATACTCTCTTTTGAAAGCACTGTGATGGCTCGAGATACCGCGGCCTGTGCCTGCGCTATACTCTCCTCAATGGGCTTAGGATAGTGCGCCATACCACAAAGAAAGACACCATCTGTGGCAAACTCAACAGGTCTAAGCTTCTGATGGGCCTCGAGTAGCCATCCATCCTGATCCATCGAGACCTTAAACTTCTGCACAATCTCCTGATTGTCGTTTGGAACAATTGCAGTGGCCAGACAAAGGATGTCTGCATTGAATTTTATTTCCCTATGAAGCACATGGTCTTTAAAATAGACCTGAATACCATTGCTATCTGACTCTACTTTTGGCTTTTCATCCAGACTATAGCGGAAAAATAGGACACCTTTTCTCCTCGCCTCTCTGTAAAGATCTTCTCTTATCCCATAGGTTCGAATGTCTCTATAAAGGATATATATGTTGAGATCCGGGTTTATTTCCTTAAGATCCAGTGCATTTCTGATAGAATGGGAGCAGCACACCTTCGAACAATATGGATTATTCTCATCCCTTGAGCCCACACACTGGATAAATACAATATTTCGGGCCTCCATAAGCCTACTGTCATTAGTTCTAATCAACTCATCCATCTCAAGCTGCGTTATAACATCCTTGTGTTTTCCATATAGATATTCCTCACCCTTGTATTCCCTTGCTCCAGTAGCTATTAATGTAACACCATGTTCAATTATCTCTCTTTTATCTCCTTGGAGTATATCTGTCCTAAAATTTCCTACAAAGCCTTCCACTTTAATTATATTGCTGTTTAGATGAATCTTTACCTTTGAATTATCTTCTAATTCCTTTATTAGATCCTCCACAAACGGCCTTATTTCCTGACCATTAAAGCTTTTATGCAACTTGAGTGCATTTCCTCCGAGACGATTAGACCGTTCAACAAGGTGCACATCATACCCCTGCTTTGCAAAAGAGAGGGCTGCACACATCCCTGCAATCCCTCCGCCAATGACCAGTGCACTCTGAGTAACCTTAAGCTCTGTCTCCTTAAGTGGGGTGAGAAGTGCCGCTTTTGCTACCGCCATCTTTACCAGATCCTTTGCCTTTTGCGTGGCTGCATCAGGATCGTCTGAGTGAACCCAAGAGCACTGATTTCTGATATTTGCCATCTCAAACAGATACTTATTTAGACCTGCATTTGTAAGGGTTTCCTGAAAAAGGGCCTCATGAGTTCTTGGAGTGCAGGCAGCTACCACGACCCGATTGAGCCCTTTTTCTTTAATCACTTCACTGATTTTTTCCTGTGTATCCTGAGAGCAGGTGAAAAGATTCTCTTCTACATAAACCACATGGGGGAGTGTCTTTGCATATTCAACCACCTCTGGAACTCTTACCACACCACCTATATTTATTCCACAATTACAAACAAATACCCCGATTCTTGGCTCCTCCCTTGATACATCTTTCTCTTCAGGTATCTTCAATTCCCGTGTTTTTGTGTTTCGAACAGTGGAAAGCCCTGCACTGGCAGCACATGCAGCAGCACTTGCTTCCATAACAGATTGGGGTATGTCTTTTGGCCCTGTAAATGCTCCACACACATAGATTCCTGGCACAGATGTGCAAACCGGACTAAAACTATCTGTTCTGACAAAATTATATTGATTAAGCTCTATACCCAGTCGTTTAGAAAGCTCTACCACTCTTTTATCAATTTCAAGTCCAACGGAGAGCACCACCATATCAAAGCTCTCCTGTCTAAAGGTTCCATCTTCCTCTATATAACTAAGCAAAAGCCCATTATCTTCTGAGTAAGGTTCAATAGAATGGATTCGGGATCTAATAAATCTTATCCCTCGTGATCTGGCATTTTCATAGTATCGTTCAAAGTCCTTCCCATGGGTTCGCATATCCATAAAGAAGATGGCACAATCAAGAGGTCGTTTACTGTGTTCCCTTGCAATTATTGCCTGTTTAATGGCATACATACAACATACAGAGGAACAATAGCCATTATCACACCTATTTATATCTCTTGATCCCACACACTGAAGCCACGCGATCTTTTCAGGCTCTTTCCTATCTGAAGGTCTGAGGAGATGTCCCATAAAAGGGCCAGTGGCAGAAAGTATCCTTTCAAATTCAAGAGAAGTAACAACATTAGGAAGCCGAATATAGGAATAGGTATCATAAAGTTTAGGATCAAATGACTTAAAACCAGGGGCTAATATTATTGAACCTACCTCTAAGGTGATCTCTCTTTCTTTATCATCAAATAGAATGGCTCCAGCGGGGCAAAATTTTTCACATGCCTTACATTTTCCCTTTTGAAAATAGATACAGTTCTCCTTATCAATTCCATACTTAAGGGGAACCGCCTGCGAATATTTTACATAGATGGCCTTTCTTTTACTTAGTCCTTCATTATAGGAGTCATCCACCTTTTTAGGGCACTTTTCCGCACATGTCCCACAGGCGATACACTTTTCTATATCCACATATCTGGGATGCTGAATCAACCTGACCTTAAAATCTCCCTCTTTGCCACTGAGTTCCTTTACCTCAGCAAGTGTTATAAGCTCAATGTTGATGTGCCGGCCGACCTCGACCAGCTTAGGAGCAAGTATTCACATGGAACAGTCATTGGTGGGGAAGGTCTTATCCAGCTGTGCCATTACACCACCGATGGCAGGGGAACTCTCCACCAGATAGACATAGAATCCAGAGTCTGCAAGATCCAAGGCGGCCTGAATGCCTGCGATTCCGCCTCCAACTACCATAATAGATCCATTTAAGATATGAGCAGAACCCATAAGATACCCCTCATCTTTTTATTTTAAAGGAGATGAAAATACAGCAAAAAATTGAGATCTTTGCAAGAATAATTTTTTACAAAAAAATATTGTTGACATAATAAAATATGGCACTTATTTTTGTCATTTATTTTATTAGTAAAGGGGAGAGTGGAAGTTTTTGCTATGGCAAAAAAAGAGAGGAAGGGAAAGATCATAATTGACAGTGAAAGGTGTAAGGGATGTTATCTGTGTATTGAGGTGTGTCCTCAAAAATTGATCACTGTCTCTGAAGAGCTGAACCAAAAAGGGTATCATCCTGCAAAGTTTATTGAAAAAAATCCTGATGGAAAGGGATGCATTGGATGTGCCATGTGTGCAACCATCTGTCCAGATATAGCTATTGAGGTGTGGCGTGAGTGAAAAGGTGTTAATGAGAGGGAATCATATTGTAGGTGAAGCAGCAGTTCGTGCCGGATGCCGTTTCTATGCAGGCTATCCCATCACACCACAGAATGAGCTTACCGAATATATGGCAGGTGCAATGGCAAAACTTGAAGATGGGATATTTATCCAGGCAGAGAGTGAACTTGCTGCAATAAACATGGTTATGGGAGCGGCCATTGCAGGAGCTCGTGCCATGACAAGCTCATCCAGCCCAGGGATATCTCTTAAACAGGAGGGGATCTCCTATCTTGCAGGGATGGAGCTTCCCGCAGTAATTGTCAATATGATGAGAGGGGGGCCTGGGCTTGGAAATATAGCCCCTTCTCAGGGTGACTATTTTCAGGCAACCCGTGGTGGAGGTCATGGAGATTACCGCTGTATTGTGCTTGCACCAGCATCAGGTCAGGAGCTTGCAGATCTTACTCGTGTTGCGTTTGATTATGCTGATCGCTATAGAAACCCGGTTATGATTCTTGGTGATGGAATGATGGGTCAGATGATGGAACCTGTAATCTTTCCAGAACCCATTGACCCCAAGGAGCTTCCCCAAAAGCCCTGGGCACTTACTGGTGCAGAAGGAAGACCAAGCAGGGTAATAAAGTCTCTGCTTTTGGATGTAAACTTAGAGGAGGAGCATAACTGGAAGCTTGTTAGAAAATATGAACAGATGGAAAGGGAGATCACTGATCAGGAACTCTACTTTGTGGATGATGCAAAGGTGGTGGTAATTGCTTATGGTACAGCTGCAAGGATTGCAAAAGGTGCCATCAAAAGGGTAAGGGAGATGGGACTTAAAGTGGGGCTATTTAGACCCATTACCCTTTTCCCATTTCCAAAGAGGATGCTTCAGGATCTAAGTAGACTGGTAAGGGATTTCTTTGTATTTGAGATGAGCACAGGGCAGATGGTTGAAGATGTAAGGCTTTCGCTTGAAGGAAGAGCAGATGTGCACTTTTATGGAAGGCCGGGAGGTATAATAGTAACTCCTGATGAGATAGCCAAGAAGATTACGAGCCTCTATTTTAAAAAGGAGTATGAATTCTAATTATGGAAGTTACTGAAAAGATAATAGAAAAACTTAAGTTATTACCTAAGGATAAACAGGTAGAAGTTCTTGATTATGTTGAATTTTTACAAAAGAAATTTGAAGATAAAGAAAGGGAGCAATGGGAAAAATTTTCTCTTTCTTCAGCCTTACATGGTTTAGAATCTGAGGATAGCATTTATTCAGTAGAGGATCTTAGGGTAAGATATTCATGATCGCTGAAGGACAAGTGGTTTTATTTAATTTTCCCCAGGTAGATTTAAAAGAGGGAAAACTTCGTCCAGCCTTAGTTATCAGAAAGGTTCCAGATAGATTTGATGATTGGCTTATATGTATGATCTCTTCTCGTGTATATTCATATCTTACAGAATTAGATGAAATTATAAGTCCTCAAGATGAAGATTTTGATAATTCTGGCCTAAAGACTAAAAGTGTGATACGGGCTGGGAGACTTGCAGTTGTAAGGAGAGAGATATTGGTGGGCAAAATAGGAGAGATATCTCCTCTTAGATTACAGAGGATTAAAGAAAAGATAGCAAAATGGATATTAGGTAAAAACTTGGGGGATAAATGAAGAAGATATTTGAAAGACCAAAGTCATTAAAGGATTCAGTGTATCACTATTGCCCTGGATGTGGTCATAGCATAATCCACAGGCTTATTGCAGAGGTAATTGATGAGCTGGGAATCAGGGGTAAGACCATAGGGGTTCCTCCTGCAGGCTGTGCAGTGCTTGCATATAACTATTTTGATGTGGATATGGCAGAGGCACCCCATGGAAGGGCTATTGCAGTGGCAACAGGCATTAAGAGGATATTGCCTGACAGAGTAGTATTTACCTATCAAGGAGATGGTGATATCGCTGCCATCGGAACTGCTGAGGCAGTTCATGCAGCAAACAGGGGGGAGAGAATCACGGTTGTATTTGTAAACAATGGTGTCTATGGTATGACAGGGGGGCAGATGGCTCCCACCACCATACTTGGACAGCTATCAACCACCACTCCTCAGGGAAGGCAGGAACTCAGAGACGGATTCCCCTTAGATCTGAGTGAGATGCTGGCCATAACAAGAGGAAGTGTCTATATTGAAAGGTGTGCGGTAAATAACCCTAAAAATATCATCCGGGCAAAGAAGGCGCTGAAGAAGGCATTCAAAGTGCAGATGAAGGATCTGGGTTTTTCTTTGGTGGAGATAGTAAGCCAATGCCCCACTAACTGGAAGATGAAGCCAATAGATGCCTGTAGATACATAGATGAAACTGTTACTAAGGTATATCCTTTAAAAGTAATAAAAGACGAAGCAAAGGGTATAAGGTAGGGAGAGGGGAATGATTAAAAAGACAGTGTTTGCAGGATTTGGAGGACAGGGTGTTCTGCTTATGGGATATATACTTGCCGTTGCCTGTATGAGGGATGGTAAATATGTTACCTATCTTCCTTCTTATGGTGCAGAGGTAAGAGGGGGGACAGCAAACTGCACAGTGTCTGTTGGGGATGAGGAGATTGCATCTCCTGTGGCATCCTTTCCAGACTATGGTGTGGTCTTAAACAAGCCATCCATGTTAAAATATGAAGGGGTGATCAGAGAATCAGGGCTTATGATATTGAATTCCTCTATGATTGATACCGCTCCTGCCAGAGATGATATAGAGGTTGTAAAAGTTCCTGCAAATGAGCTTGCTGAAGAGCTTGGAAATGAGAGGGTCTTAAATATCATTATGCTTGGTGCATTTGTGCAAAAGACAGGGCTTACCAGTATAGATTCCATAGGCAAAGCCCTTCAGGAGGTATTTAAGGAGAAGGCCACCTCCAAGATGATGAAGCTAAATGAGAGGGCATTGGAGAAGGGTTCCCAATTTGTATTAAAAGGAGATAGAATATGAAAACTGTAAAGGAGATTGAGCTTGAACTCAAGAATCAGCCAGGAGAACTATCTAAGGTAAGTGAAGTCTTAGGACAAAATGGTGTAAATATCATTGCTTTTTATGTGACAACAGAGGAAGATATTGGAAAGCTCAGGTTTGTATCCAATGACCCAGAAAAGGCCATAAATGTCTTAAAGGCAGGAGGATATAAGATCTCGGTAAATGATGTGATTGCATGTGAGGCTCCTCATCATCCAGGGGGGCTAAATGCGATTCTAAAACCCCTAAAGCTTGCAAAAATAAATGTGGACTATATATACCCCTGTATCGGAACAGGTGATATCACGGTGCTTATCTTAGGCATTTCCAAAAGAGATGAGGCACTCAAGATAATGGAAGATAATTGGATCAGGATCTTGGGAGAAGAGCTATACAGCCTTTAAATAAAAATAATACTTTTATTCTTATTATCTAATGGGATTGCTTCGCTCGCAATGACAGGGTAGTGTGTCATTGCGAGGGTCTGAAAGACCCGAAGCAATCTCTATATTTACCCAAACACCTTTGGTTTAAATCTTTCCTTGTTTAATATTGTGGCTCCACCTTCATCTGTCTGGGTCAGCACAAATAGCCCTTTTCTCTCCGCATACCTTGCAACATCATCCTTTACCACCAGCCCCCCTAC
>CBFDUE010000008.1:0-57882 GCA_965613025.1 uncultured bacterium | reverse complement strand
CGAGATCATGCCTAGTCTCGTGGGCTCGGAGATGTGTATAAGAGACAGGCTCCACCCCGCGTCTAGAAAATTATAATAATACTATTTTAAAATAAGTCAATAGCTTTTTAAGAACCTCATTTTTTAAGGCCTGGGATGGAATCTTTTATGGATCTTACGAATCCTTTCTGTGCTTATGTGGGTGTAGATCTGGGTGGTGGAGATATCTTCGTGCCCCAGCATAAGCTGAACGGAGCGGAGATCTGCCCCCCTTTCCAAGAGATGAGTTGCAAAGGAATGCCTTAGTATATGAGGAGTTATCCTCTTCTTAATTCCTGCCTTTATGCCATAGGCCTTTATTATCTTCCAGAAGCCCTGCCGGGTGAGTGGCCTGCCTCTCACATTTAAAAAGAGATGTGGAAAGTCTTTATCTTTTAAAAATCCTTTTCTGATTAATAGATATTCCTTTATAGAATCAATGGCGATCTGTCCCATAGGGATAAGCCGCTCTTTTGAACCTTTCCCCAAAACCCTGACTATTCCCCTTTCAAGGTCAAGATCATGGATCTTAATAGTTATAAGTTCTGAAACCCTTATTCCTGTTGCATAGAGGAGCTCAAGCATTGCCTTGTCCCTTTTGCCTTCAGGAGTCTTAGGATCTGGGGCACTGAGAAGTCTTTCCACCTCTTCAAAGGAAAGTACCTCTGGAAGCCTTCTGGGTAGTTTTGGAAAATCAATAAGACGTGTGGGATTATGGTTGATATGAGAGTTGAGGATTAAAAATCTATAAAAGCTGCGAAGGGAGGAGAGATTTCGTGCAAGGCTACGCTCGGATAACTTTCCTTTTAGCTCCTGGATATAGTCTGAAAGATCAGAAGTGGTAATATTTTTTACGCTAAGGCCTTTTCTTTCCAGAAACCGGGCAAATCTTAAAAGATCGTTGTTGTAAGACTGGATGGTATTGGAAGAGAGTCCCTTTTCTACCTTTATATAGTCTAAGAATCTATCAATAAGAAAATAGGTTTCTTTTACCTGCTTTTTCATATTATTCCTTTAAGGGATCAAAGGGATCTGTTAATAGTCTAAGCCCTCTTTTTGTTATAACGGCTGTATCTTCAATTCTCACCCCCCCTCTCTTTGGAATATATATTCCAGGTTCTATGGTAACTACCATGCCTTCTTTAAGAAGCGATTCTTCCTTTTTTGAAAGCCTTGGCAACTCATGGGCACATAGACCTAAGCCATGCCCTAAGGAGTGGACAAAGTATGGGCCATAGCCGTTTTGTTCAATTATATTTCGTGAGATTGAATCTGCCTCTTTGCATGTAATGCCAGGTAAGATCTTTTTAATTGCCTCTTTCTGTGCATGGCAGACAATATCATAGATCTTTTTAAATTCCCTCTTTGGGGCTCCTAAAAAAAATGTCCTTGTCATATCTGAGCAATATCCATTTACCTTAACCCCTATATCCACAATTACAGGTTCACCGGCTCTAATCTTTCTGTTTCCTGAAGAAGCATGAGGAATGGCACTATTTGGCCCAGATGCAACAATAGGTGGAAAAGAAAATGCATCAATTCCCCTATGGTAAGCCATCTCTTTAATTATCCAGACCATCTCTCTTTCCCTCAGCCCTGGCCTAAGATGTCCTTTTATTGCTTTCATTATTGAAGAGGTGATTTTGCATGCCTTTCTAATATCTTTTATCTCAGAGTTATCCTTTATAAGACGCATCTTTAAGATCATATCTTTTAAAGCCCTTACCCTTAGAGCGATCCCCTCCTCTTTAACTGCCTTTTTAAGGTATCTATATTGGCCATAGCTAAGATATGTCTCTTCAATTCCAAGGACTTTGCTATTTAGCCTTTTTAAGAGTTTGAAGAGGGTTAAAAAAGGAGATTCTTCTACAAATATCACATCAAATCCGCATGCCTCTTTTTGTGCCATTCCTTGATATCTTTTATCTGTAATCAGTATGGCTTCAGTAAGTGTTATAAGAAGTGATCCAGAAGATTCTGTATACATCAGATCTTCGGCACTGAATCCTGAAAGGTATCTCCTATTTTCAGGATTGATTATCCAGACAGTATCAATTCCTGCCTTTTTCATGTTTTCTCTAAGTAAATGGATTCGTTGATCTATCATATTTTATTTAAAACTCCCATCTTATTGATAGAAACATGATCTTATTATCTTTTACATGTGGTTCATCTCCCATATAGAACCTGCCCAAGAAATCTTCCTGAATTTTTCTATTATATTTATGGGCACAATTTACCGCACTGTAAATATTTCCTGCATACCATCCAAGCTCAAGAAAGGAAAATATTCCCCCAAGGAAATCGTTTCCATCCCTGAATGCCTCTATTGTTGCCCCTATGAATGCCCCATTTAGTGTAAAGGATAGCAGGGCATCCTTAGGCCTATTACAGTAGAGATGGCCAAGACCAGGGATAAGCAGAGCAAGGAGGCCTGATACCTTTGGATCTTTCTTTGGAAGACTTTTGCCTTCTAATATCTTATCAGATAGCAATAAAGAGGAAGATATAAAGAGATTATTTCCCTTGATCTCCTTAAAGAGATTGGATGCCTTATCCCATTGAGCCTCTCTTGCCTTGATCCATGCCCTCATCCACAAAGAAGAGCTTCTGATATCATCTCTCTTTGAAAGATCTATGAGTTCTTTAAAGAGACTATCTGCCCCCCTGAGATTCCCCTCTTTAAAGAGACAGATCCCTTCAAGAAATAGGGCATCCTGATATATGGAGGTATCAAAGTATCTCTCTTTTATGGTATTTAGTGTGTCTTTTGCCTTTTGATATTTTCCACTTTCTATATAACAGATTGCTAAGAATATATATGCCTTAGGGACTAAGGGATGATCATTAAAAAAATAGATGAATCTTAAAAGTTCTGAAGCGGAGAGTTCATATTCCTTCTGTTTCATTAGCTCCACTGCATATCTTAGCTGCTTTTTGGGGGTTATCTCAATTGCATAAGATACACATCTAAGATTGAATATAAATAATAAGAATAAGATAGCTAAAAAACTATTTTTTCCACCAAAAGTCATTTCTGAAGACCGGATCATATATCTTAAACCCCTTTTCTGTAAAGATCATGGGTGATACCTGTGTCTCTTCGCTACCTTCGTGGATGAGTCTATCCACTGTCATTATCCAACCCCAAAATATCCCATGTCTTCTGATCGCCTCTTTTGCATATTGGGAGCAGGGGGGGAAACTTGGACATTCCTTTCCGTCAATAGGGGAGATATATCTCTGATAAAAGGAGATAAACATAGTAAGAGGACTACATGGATCGCCTTTATCTTGTGCATAAGTATTGGAAATACAGAGGCAAAATAAGATTAAATGAAGTGAAGTAAATATTAGTATTTTTTTCTTCAAACAATCTGAGATTGCTTCGTCACTTACGTTCCTCGCAATGACCAAGAAAGAAGGCTTCTTGCGATGGAAGATTTTATCCAAACTTATTAAATGATAGACTGGTCTTTTCAAAGCTATCTCCTTAGCGTATCATTGACACCTCTTTTTTATACTGTTAGTTAAGCTCTTATAAGAATATTTAATAGGAAAATTTCATATGAATCAAGGAAAGATAGTGGAATTTATTGAAAAGGGAAAGATCATCAGTGGATTTTGTATTGATCAGAAAGACAACAGACTTAGGGTGCTCACATCTCAAGGAAGGGAGATGGTATTAAGTGCTAACAGGATACTAAGCTATTCAGAAAAGAGGCATATTCCCATACCCAGTAGAGAAGAGATATTTAGAAGGTTAAATGAGAGGGAGAAACTTAAGGAAGAGTTAAAGGAAAGGGTGAATGTGGAAGAGCTCTGGGAGCTTGTAAGGGATGATATAGAGGAATATGATAACAGATACTTAGCTGAGCTTGTGTTTGGCCCCTCCTTTAAGGATGAACATGTATCTGCCCTCATTGTCGCTTTATTTGAAGAGAGGCTCCATTTTAAACTAAAAGATGGAAGGTTTATCCCGAATACTCCTGAGCAGATAGAAAAGCTAAGGGAGCAGAGGCTAAAAGAGAAGAAGAGGCAGGAGATTTTGGAAGAAGGTGCCATATGGTTAAAGGGGATACTCAGTGGTGAAGCAGTAGAGAGGGATATAAGATACAGGGAAGAGATAATAAGGATACTTCAGGATGTTGCCCTGTTTGGTGAAAATTCCAAAGAGATAAAGACAGCCAAAGAGCTGCTTCAGAGAGCCGGTATGGCTGATATCAGGAAGGTAAAGGATCTGCTAATTAAGATGGGGATATGGGATGAAGATGAAAATGTGGAACTCCTCAGATTTGAAATAAGCAGGGGCTTTTCTGAAAAGGTGATTAATGAGGTCTCTGAATTTATAAAAAAAGTGCCAATTAGGGATAAGAGGAGGGATCTTACAGATCTTCATGTATTTACCATTGATGGTGTCTATACAAAGGACTTTGACGATGCACTCAGCCTTGAATGTATGGATGGGAATTATCGTCTGGGGATCCATATCGCTGATGTGGCTTCTGTTGTTAGAAGAGGGACAGAAACTGATAATACTGCCATGAGAAGGGGTGCAACGCTCTATCTTCCAAGGGGTGCAATTACCATGCTACCTCCTGAGCTTTCAGAGGAGGCACTTAGCCTTAAAAGAGGAAGGCTTAGAAATGCACTCACTCTGTGGGTAATGATTGATGGAAATGGAGAGATACTTAGCTATGAATTCTTCCCCTCTCTGATAAATATAAGGGAGCAATTGATCTACGAAAAGGTGGATGAATCTCTTATAAAACAAGAGCCATATGGCAGACTCTACAAACTGTGCCTGAAATTAAGGGAAAAGAGGGAAAAGAAGGGGGGCATTAATCTTTCTGTGCCAGAGCTTTCCATAGTGGTTAATGAAGGAGGAAGGATTGAAATTAGCCTGATAGATCAAAATACTCCATCCAGGATGATGGTTGCAGAGTGTATGATCCTTTACAATTACCTCTTTGCAAAGATGATGTGGCAAAATTCCATACCCACGCTCTATAGGACACAAGAAAGTCCTCAAGAGGATATACAGATTGACCCACAAAATCCCATCTACTCTCTCTTTAAGGCAAGGAGAAGACTAAATCCACTCTTTATAAATACTGAGCCAGGCCCCCATTGGGCTTTGGGACTCGAACTATATGTGAATGCCTCATCTCCGCTTAGAAGATATATGGATCTGGTGATACAGAGACAGATGCTAAGCTATCTTTTGGATGGAAAGATTATCTATAACAGGGAGGAGCTTGAAGATATAAGGATGAACCTTGGCACTGTTCTTAAAGATCTTCAGATGATAAAACAGAGACGGCTCAGATACTGGCTTTTAAAATACCTTAAACAGAATATGGAAGGCTCTTATAATGCGATCCTGCTTGATGAGATGAAGGGGAAATTCAGGATAATACTGACGGATTTTATGGTCACAGCCGATATGAAACGGCCCATAGGGGTGAAATTAAGGGAGGGTGATAAGATTATTGTTGAAATCGAGAAGGTGGATCCCTGGAATGATATACTGCTTTTTCGTTTTAAAGACTATTCTGAGACCTTTGCATAATCCCTTTTTACACTGCGACCCCTGTCATTGCGAGCGAACGAAGTGAGCGTGACAATCTCATAATCATAGGCTGATGGATAAGATTGCTTCGTCGCTAACGGCTCCTCGCAATGACGGTGTAATGGGTCATTGCGAGCGAAGCGAAGCAATCTCATACCTTTTATAGATTGCTTCGGGTCTTTTAAGACCCTCGCAATGACAGATTCCATTTACAGCTTTTTTTTGAGAGCTTTGAAAAATTCAAAGCTCTCAAAAATTGTGCTGTGTATACAAGAGTTCATATATTATCTCCTTTAAAGACCCTATCAAATATATCCTCAACATGCTTTAGATGGTAGTCAATGGAGAATAGCTCATCAATATCTTTTTCATTCAGATAGTTCAGGATATCAGGATCTTCTGAAATTACCTCTTTAAATTCTCTGCCTTCATTCCATACCTTCAAGGCATTTCTTTGAACCATCTCATAGGCACTTCTTCTCTGAACCCCTTTTGCCATAAGTCTTATCAGCACCTGCTGGGAGCAGGTAAGGCCCCTAAGTAGATTCAGGTTTTCTTCCATCTTCCTTGCATGTACAACCAGGTTGCTGATAATCCCCTTTAGCCTATTTAGCATAAAATCAATCAGTATGGTGCTATCAGGTGCAATGACCCTTTCAACTGAAGAGTGACTTATATCCCTTTCATGCCAGAGGACCATATTTTCCAAGGCAGCAATTGCATAGGATCGCACCAGGCGTGCAAGACCGGATATGTTTTCAGACCCAATGGGATTCTTTTTATGTGGCATTGCAGAAGAGCCCTTCTGCCCCTTTGAAAAAGACTCCTCAACCTCAAGCACCTCTGTCCTTTGAAGATGCCTGATCTCTATAGCGATCTTTTCCAGGGTGCCTGCAAGTATTGCAAGGGTGGTAAAGAGCTGTGCATGTCTATCCCTTTGAATTATCTGAGTAGAAATCTCAGCGGGTTTAAGCCCAAGTTTTTCACACACATACCTCTCTATCTTTGGAGATACATTTGCAAAGGTGCCCACAGCACCTGATAGCTTTCCATAGCTTATTATATCAAGAGCAGATTGAAGCCTTCTGAGATTTCGTTTCATCTCAGAATACCAGACAGCAAGTTTAAGCCCAAATGTGATTGGCTCTGCATGAACCCCATGGGTTCTGCCGATCATCACTGTGTATTTGTGTTCTTCTGCCCTTGTCTTTAAGACCTCCATGAACTCTCTTACATCCTCTATTATTATCTCCATTGCCTCTTTAAGTTGCACTGCAAAGCTGGTATCCAGGATGTCAGAAGAGGTAAGACCCATATGGAGATATCTTGCATCCGGCCCCACATATTCTTCCACATTCTCCAAGAAGGCAATCACATCGTGTTTGGTTCTCTCCTCAATCTCTAAGATCCTCTCCACTGAAAAGCTTGCCTTCCTCTTTATGTTTTCCACTGCCTCCCTTGGGATAAGCCCCTCCTCTGCCATGGCCTCACAGGCAAGTATCTCTATCTGAAGCCATTTGGAGAACTTATTCTTTAGATCCCAGATCCTTGCCATTCTCTCTCTGGTATATCTCTCTATCATCTTATCATCCCTCCCTCATACCCTCTCTTTAAATTCCTTACCAAGTAGCCCTTCAGGTCTTAAAAGCAAGACCACAATTATGATCAAAAATGCTAAGGTATTCTTAAAGGCAATGGAGACAAACCCCCCTGCAAGGCTCTCTGCTACCCCCAGTATTAGCCCCCCTGCGATAGCACCAGGAAGGCTATTGAGTCCACCTAATATTGCAGCGGCAAATCCCTTAAGAAAGGGCTCAAGCATGAAAAAGGGATCAAGCAGAAGCGCAGGAGCCAGAAATATCCCTGCAAGCACACCCAGTGAAGCCGCAAGTCCCCAGCTTAGTGCCAGGATCCTGCGTGTGGGGATTCCCATGGTCTGAGCAGCTGGAAGATTCTCTGAAGTGGCACGCATTGCAAGACCAATCTTTGTCTTTTGAACCATCAGATAGAAGAGGAGTGATCCACTGAGGCCAATAACAAAGGTGCCTATACTGAGCTCACTTACACTCAGAGAACCAATCTTTATTATCTTTGTATCTGATAAGGGAAAGGGGAAGGATTGGGGTTCAGTGCCTCCAAATATGAGAATCAGTCCCTGAAGTATGAGTCCTAATCCCAAGGTCAGGATTATGAGGCCAAGCTGGGTTGCCTCCCTTCTCTGAGCAGGTATTATTATAATAAAGTAAAATAGAATAGCAATCAGTGCACCAAATGCAAGGGCCAGAATAAAAGAGATAATGTAGTGCAGTTTTAACCCCAAAAGGATAAATGCCATAAATGTTCCGGCAGTTGCAATATCACCGTGAGCAAAGTTAAGCACCCTTGTGGATCTATAGATGAGCGCAAGCCCTAATGCAACCAAGGCATAGATGCTTCCATTTGAAAGCCCTGAAACCGTATATTGAAGAAACTGATCCATACTATCCCCTTATCATCTAAATGGAAAGTTTTGAAAGTAGAGCCTTATCTTCATCCATCTGCCATATAGCCCAAAGGGCTCAAAGATAAGGATAATCAGAATGGTAATCCCATAGATAATAGGAACCATCTCCTTATATGAGCTGAGGAGCTGAGGGACTAATATGACAAATGCAGCCCCCATGATGGAGCCCTCAACTGAAGCAAGTCCGCCTATAATTACGGCAACAAAAAGGGTTATGGATTCTATAAAGGTAAACATATTGGGCTCCAAGTATCCAATAAATAGTCCATAAAGGGCTCCCTGAATCCCTGTATAAAATGAGCTTATGGCAAAAGAAAGCAATTTATATCTGGTAAGGTTAACCCCGATTACTTCTGCGGCGATATCATTATCCCTGATAGCGATAAATGCCCTTCCCATATATGAGGATACTATATTATATGTAAGGAGTGTAAATAGGGCGGCAAAAAGAAAATTAAAATAGTAGTTAAAATTGACCCTTGAAAGTCCCAGGATGGGCTCAAGCTTCTCTATTATTATCCCCATCCTGCCACCAGATAGAAGCTCAGAATTTACAAAGATCTGATATACCGCAATTCCAAATCCAAGGGTTGCAATTGCAAGATATGGCCCTTTAAGCCTCAGGGAGGGAAAGCCCACAACTATGCCAAATAGGCCTGCTGCAATGCCTCCAGCCATAAGTCCTAAGGGCCAGGGAACTCCCAGCTTGCTCAGATGCCCAAAGGTATATGCACCTATAGCCAGAAAGCCTGCCTGACCAAAGGAGATCTGGCCGGTATATCCGATTAGAAGATTCTGTCCTAAGACCCCGATACTATATATGAAGATAAGGGAAAATACATATGTGATATGTTCTGGAGAAAACCAGGGAAGAAGCAGAAGGGCAGCGATTAGACACCCCACCCAGATCTTTGTCCATGTCTTTCTTATAAGTTTCAGCTCCTCAGCATAACTTTCAATGAGGTCCATAATTTTCACCTATAGAGGGATTCTATAAGGTCCCTATATCTCTTTTCAATAAACCTTCGCTTTACCTTCTTTGTGGGTGTTACATCTCCATCCTCTTCATAGAAACGTCTGGGTAGCAGGGCAAATCTCTTTATGCTCTCTACCCTTGAAAGTGTCTTATTCACCTTCTTTACCTCACCATCTATAAGTCTTATTATATCTCTGTTCTTGGTTAGATCCTCAAATGTGGTAAAGGGGATACGGTTGTCCTGTGCATATTTTGTAACATTGTCTTCATCAATAAGGATCAGGGCAACAAGATATTTTCTCCCATCTCCGATTACCACTGCATCCTGAATGTATGGACTGAATTTTAGCTTATTTTCAATAAAGGCAGGGGTGATATTCTTACCACCTGCAGTGATAATAATATCCTTCTTTCTGTCTTTTATCTTTAAAAATCCCTGATCCAGCTCTCCCACATCACCAGTGTGAAGCCAGCCATCCAAAATGGTCTTTGAGGTTAGCTCTGGATCTTTAAAATATCCCTTAAATACATTAGGCCCCCGAACCAGTATCTCACCATCTTCTGCAATACGGATCTCCATCTCTGGTATGGGCTCACCCACATATCCCCAGCGGGGTCTTTCAATTCTCTGAACTGCTATCACCCCGGTCGACTCTGTCTGGCCGTATCCTTCTCTCAGCGGTATTCCCAAGGCATTATAGAATTCAAAGAGCTCAGGGGATGCTGGAGCTGCCCCACATACAGCAAGTCTTACCCTTTCAAACCCCAAATTTCTCTTCAGATGATAGAGCACAAGCCAATACATGGGCCAGTAGAGCAATGACCACTTAAAACGATCCAGTGAGCCTTTTTCCGTCTTTATATATTTTAGCCCCACTCCCACTGCAAGCTTGAAAAGCAGCCTCTTTAGAGGGGTGGAATCTGACATCCTTATATATATCATGGAGGCAAACTTTTCCCATATCCTGGGGACACTACAGAATATGGTAGGAGATACCTCCCTCAGATTCTGTGCCAGGGTATCAATGCTTTCCACAAAATTTACTGTGCCCCCTGCCCATATGGCCTGGAAAAGGGATATGAGATTTTCATAGATATGCGCTAAGGGAAGATAGGATAGCATCTCGTCTCTGTCTGAAAATCCATATATCCTTGTAAAGGCCTCGGTGAGTCTCAAGATGTTTCTGTGTGTCAACATGGCACCCTTTGGAGGCCCTGTGGTTCCTGAGGTATAGATTATCATTGCAGTATCTTCAGGATCTATGGAAGCAGTTCTTTCCTCCACACAATTTGGCCTCTCTTTAAGATATTCCCTTGCAGATTTTAGAAAATCATCAAAGAAGATTATCCTTTCATGACTAAAACCCCACAGCCCCTTTCTTTCCCAGACCACAACCAGAAGTTCAGGGAACCTATCTATTATCTGAAGCACCTTGTCTACCTGCTCTTCATTTTCTGCAAACAGAAGCCTGCTCTCAGAATGCCCTACCACATATGCCACCTGCTCAGGGGAATTTGTGGGATACACCCCACAAGTCGCCCCCCCTACACTCATGGTGGCAAGGTGGCATATAAGCCACTCAGGACGGTTATCACCAAGTATGGATACCCTGTCCCCTGACTGAATCCCATACCTTATAAGTCCGGCACCCACCTCTCTAACAGTCTGGCCATATTCATTCCAGCTTATCCTCTTCCATATCCCATATTTTTTGTGCCTTAAGGCAATGGAATCCCCCTTTCTCTCTACCTGCTTAAAAAATAGCTCCGGAAAGCTCTTTATATGGTCTCTCTCTACCATGTCCTCCTCTTTTTATATAATCTCCATCCCTTGGGAGAAACGCTCTCCCCACCAGCACCTAAGTATAGCTCCTGAACATCGGGATTACTCTGAAGCTCCTCTGAGGTTCCTTCAAGCACAATCCTCCCGGATTCCATTATATATCCGTAATGGGCGATTCGGAGGGCCATCCTGGCATTCTGCTCTACCAACAATATAGTGGTTCCTGCCTGGCTTATATCAGAAAGTGCTTTGTATACCTCCTTTCCCACCTTTGGAGCCAAGCCAAGAGAGGGTTCATCAAGCATAAGCAGCCTGGGCCTCCTGAGCATGGCACGTGCTATGGCAAGCATCTGTTGCTCCCCTCCAGACAGTGTCTCTGCCTCCTGAGATGAACGGGCCTTCAGGATGGGAAACAGCTTATATACAAATTCCATATCCTTCTTTACCTCTGCTCCCACTCTTCCCCAGGTGCCAAGGGAGAGATTCTCCCATACGGTCATCTCCCTAAACAGTCCTCTGTCTTCCGGAACATACACTATACCCATAAGAGATATCTTTTCAGGTGGAAGCCTGTGAATCCTCTTTCCCATAAAGTGGATGGTGCCCTTCTTTGGCTGATCCTTAAGTAGCCCTGCAATGGTCTTAAGTAATGTGGTCTTTCCTGCACCATTTGGGCCAAGCACAGTAAATATCTCACCCTCATCTATCCTGAGTGAGATCCCCCTAAGGGCATATATCCTGTCATAGTAGAGGGTCTCAATACTGGTTACCTTTAATAGTTCCACCTTTTCCATAACGCTCTAATCCTCTCCCAAGTATGCCCTGATCACATCAGGGTTATTCTGCACCTCATCTGGCCCACCCTCTGCAATCTTCACCCCGTAGTCCAGTGCAATCATCCTGTCTGCAAGCCTGGAGGCAATCTTGAGGTCATGTTCTACCAGTATAACTGCACTCCTATATCTTCCCCTTATCTCGGTGATCCTGTATGCGGTCTCTTCCTTCTCCTCAGAGGTAAGTCCTGCCATAGGCTCATCCAAGAGCAATAGTTTAGGTTCCATGGCAAGGGCTCTACCCATCTCCACCTTTTTCTGAACCCCATAGGGACAGTCTGCAACCCTCTGATTTCTATAAGATTCAAGGTCTAAAAACTCTATTATCTCTTCCACCACCTCTCTATGCATGATCTCTTGGGAGCGAATCCTTAAAAATACATGGAAAGGGTTTTTCTTAAACAGGATATGCCTTCCAAGCATCAGATTATCAAGCACTGTCATATGCAGAAACAGTCGCAGGTTCTGAAATGTCCTTGCAATTCCAAGTGTTGCAATCCTATCAGGGGAAAGACCCATAAGATCCTTCCCCTGATAGGAGATCATTCCCTTATCTGCCCTATAGACCCCAGAGATACAGTTAAATAACGTGGTCTTACCGGATCCATTGGGACCTATTATGGTAAGTATCTCGTCAGGTCTTACCTCAAACTCCACTCCATTTAAGGCCATAATACCGCCAAAGCTGATGGAAAGATCCCTTACTTCAAGAATATTCATAACATTTAAATTCTTTTAAAAATGTGCCTTATGGATCTTAAAGGGCTCAAGTGGTATTACCTTTCCACCCTTTGCAATTCCCATCCTGGATGCATTCACCCCGTGGTGTCTATTAGGACCATAGGTTACAGGTGCACCCATACCCTCAGGCTTCCAGTTCTTTATCATCTCCATACCTTTTACAAGCCTGTCTCTTGTAAGATCTCTTCCTGCATTTTTAAGACCTTCAATTAGATGCATCATGGATGCCGCACCAAAAAGTGCAAGGTATTCTTTTCCTTTGATCTTGGGATTATATTTGAGGAGTATGTTTGCAACCCTGTCTGCTTCAGGATCTGAGCCGGGTTGTCCCGAATTTCCAGGAAGAGCAATATAGGTGCCCTCCCATGCAGGACCTGCAATCTTATACATTATGGGATCACCAAGGGTAAAGGTTGTAAATATGGCAGGTCTGTATCCTATCTTTGCCATCTCCTTTACAATGAGAGCCCCATGATTGGGAGTAGGATACATAATGACACTATCTGCACCGGATTCCTTTAATTTCATGGCATGGGTGCTAAGTGCACGCTCTGTAACCTCGTAGGAGACTGCTCTAACCAGAGTGGCCTTTCCTCCCAGCTTCTTCAATGCCTTTTTTACTCCTATAAGGGCGGTCTTTCCATAATCATCGTTTTGGTAAAATACGGCGATCTTCTTTTTACCAAGCTTATTTACCGCATACTCTGTTATATATTCAGCTTCATCTTCATAGTCAGGATATGCAATAAAGATATTCCTTATCTTTTCCCGTGGAAGCTTTGCCCATATCCTTATATTTCCATATGCGGTAATCAGAGGAATCTTGTTTTCATAGAAGAAATCTTTGGTTGCATGGCATATGGCTGAGCCAAGGATTGCGCATATGCAGAATACATCGTTTTTCATCTCCTGAAGATTTGCAAGGGCTCGTGCCGGATTATAACCATCATCCTTTAAGATCACCCTTATCTTTCTCCCATTAACCCCACCATGGTCATTTATATAGTTTGCCCATGCCACCCCTCCAAGGCCTGTAACCCCCCATAGGGCTGCAGGACCAGAAAGGGGTGTTGTCCAGCCAATGACCACCTCACTGTCCGTTACCCCTGGAACCGCAAAGGAGCCGTTATAAAATCCCATAAAGACAACTAAAAATGACGCTATTAAAAAAATCCCCCATCTCCTCATGACCTCCTCCTTTCTCTTAAATTGTTTTGATGTTAAACCTAAATTAACAACCTTATCCATAGTGTTTTTCTTCTTCCTGTGGATTAATGGCATCATGCTCCACATCCCTTCTATCACCTAATCCCCTCTTTATCTCCTTATAATATTCATGTTGAATAAGAAGATTCATTATCTCGTTTGTGCCAGTCCATATAAGGGAAAGACGCGCATCTCTTAGAAATCTCTCGATGGGATATATATTGGTATATCCAATCCCACCCATTATCTGCATTGAATTATTTATCACCTCCCAACATACTGTGGTTCCAAACTTCTTTGCCTCAGATACCAATCTTCTTGAATCCCTTCCATCTTCCACACTCCTGGCCGCAGTAAAAACCAGAGATCTTGCAGCATCAAGCAGGGATACTGAATCTGCCACCATAAAACTTACCGCCTGAAATGAAGATATCACTCTTCCAAATGCCTTTCTCCTGGTGGAATATCTGGCAGCCACCTCTATGGCAGCCCTTCCAAGGCCAACTGCACCTGCACCACTTAGAAGCCTCTCTGGAATCATCATACGATTGAATACCTCATATGCACCGTTTAGCTGTCCGATGAGGTTTTCTACCGGAACCTTCACATCTCTAAATACTATCCTGCCAGTTCCACCTCCCCTTGTTCCAAGAAGCTGATAGATATTTTGAACCTCAACTCCCATATTCCTTTCCACAATAAAACAGCTGATGCTACGGTGAGGATCTCCCTCAGGATCGGTCTTCGCATATACCAGGAAATAGTCTGCATCCTGAGCACCTACTACAAATCTCTTTTCCCCATTTAGTATGAAAAAATCGCCGGATCTTTTTGCATTTGTGGTTGCACCGAAAAAGTCTGAACCCCCTCTTGGCTCAGTCAGAGCCTCAGCGCTGTAAAGTTGACCCTTATTTGTGGGAAGTAGATATCTCTGCTTTTGCGCATCTGTTCCAAAGAGGTTCAATGCCTCTCCCACAATGCTTGGCATCACAAATGCACAGGACAAACTCATTCCCAATACCCCCACCTCTTCAATCCCAGCCACTTCAGAAACCCAACTGATCTCTCTTCCACCGTATATCTTGGGAAATCTTGCACCCAGAAGACCCTTTGGACCTGCCTTCTCTATCAAAGGCCTCCCTGTCTCTATTATGCCACTGTCCATATCCCTGATGAGCTTAGGAGGGATATCGTTTTTAACAAACTCTTTTACCTCCATCCAATAACCCTTTTCCTGTTCTTTTAAAAGATATTCCCACATCCTCAACTCCTCTCTTTCCCTAAGAACTCCCTTGCGATTATCTCTTTCATTATCTCTTTTGTCCCTCCCCCAATGGAAAGTATCCTGCTGTCTCTATAAAGCCTTTCAACCAGATACTCCCTCATATATCCATATCCACCATGTATCTGTACTGCCTCATCTGTAACCATATCAGAGACATATGTTGCAAAATTCTTTGCCATTGCCACATCGCTGTTTTTCGCTTTTCCCTTAGATATCTTATGTGCAACAGAGTAGACAAAGGTCTTTGCCACCTCCTTTAACATTATCATATCTGCTATCTTATGCCTCAAGACCTGAAAATCTGAAAGATACCTTTCAAATGCCCTCCTCTGACCTATATACCTTATGGATTCCTCAAGTGCAAGCTCTGCTATCATATATGCCATAACTGAAAGCTGAAGCCTTTCCATCTGAAAATTGGACATGAGATACCTAAGTCCCTTTCCCTCTTTACCAATAAGGTTTTCCAAAGGCACCTTTACATCATCTAAAAAGATCTGGGCGGTGTCCGATGGCCACCATCCCATCTTCTTAAGTATCTTTGAAACTGTAACTCCTTCTCTATCGGTCTCAACTATAATCAGACTTATATCTCGTCTCTCTTTACCTGTCTTTGCAGCAACAGTTAATTGATCTGCCCTTGCACCACTTGTTATAAATGTCTTACACCCATTGAGTATATAATATGAATCACGTCTTTCAGCCCTTGTTCTTATTCCTGAAACATCACTTCCTGCATCTGGCTCAGTCACTGCAAGTGCGGAGATCCTCTCACCCTTTAAAACAGGAGGGATAAATTTAGCCTTCTGTTCCCTGCTTCCAAATTCAATTATGGGAGGAATGGAAATATCCAGTGACCCAAGCCCGGCCACCACCCCCGATGATCCACATCGCATAAGCTCTTCCACACATACAATCTTACAGAATATATCACCACCACTTCCCCCCAGCTCCTCTGGATATCCCACACCCAATATACCTGCACTTCCTGCTTTGTGATAAAGCTTGCGTGGAAATTCGCCCCGCTCTTCCCACTCTTCCACATAAGGAAGTATCTCTCTTTGCACGAATCTCCTGACCGATTCCCTTATAATATTGTGGGTTTCACTTAAGAGGTCTTCAATCATCTAATTCTAAAGAGCTTCTCTATCTGTTGTGCCAGGATAATATCCCCTTGAAATTTAAGCCTTCCACTCATAAAGGCCTTAATTCCATCTGTCTTCCCATTTACTATATCATACATCCTTAAATTCCAAATAAGACCTCCGTCTTTTAAGAAGGTGGAACAACCACTGCCTCACCCTCTGCAATGAGTTCATCTCTTTGATTTTTCCAGCTAAGTCTTAGCCTCACCCATCTCTTCTCTTCCATCTTCTCTGATACCTCTGCAGTTGCGGTTATGGTATCCCCAAAATAGGTGGGCGCCTTAAAACGGCATCTTATCTCCACAAGTATGGTGCCAGCACCAGGTAGCATCATTCCCAGAACTGGCCCTATAAGAGATAGAGGGAGTGCACCATGTGCAACAGGGGCCTTAAATCGACTTTTCTTGGCATATTCCCTGTTTAGATGAATGGGATTAAAATCACCGCTTATGCCTGCAAAGAGATATACATCTGTCTCGGTGATCGTCTTTGAAAAAGAGGCCTTATCCCCTATTTTCAATTGATCGTATGTCTTTCCCTTTTGCATATTAGCTCTCCATAGGATCAATATTTTTCAATGGATAGTTTGCCATTTAATCTATGCCAATCTCTTTTTTAACCTCTTCTAAGCTAAATGTGGAGGCATCTTTTTCCAGAATTTTTGGATTTAATGAAATCATATAATCACCTCTCTTTCATGAGACCCTTGCAAAACCCTTGCGCTTGATCCAAAAGCTCCCCTATCACTGTTATCACATTGCGAGCTTACGTCACCCCTTAGTCATTGCGAGCGAAGCGAAGCAATCTCATCTTCTCAGATTGCTTCGGGTCTTTCAGACCCTCGCAATGACTCATTACACTGTCATCGCGAACGAAGTGAAGCGATCTCATCCCCCTTCTACCCCCGAACCATAAGCCATGAACCATTCTGAGATTGCTTCGTCGCTAAGGCTCCTCGCAAATGACAATGAAACATCTCTATATTTTTCAAAGGCTCTCTTATCTATAAACATTGTTGTAATCTATCTATTTTTTAGCTTTAATCTCTTACGTGTCTCCTCAATATCTGCCACTTCCCTTCCCTGATCTCTTACCATCTTTACTGCCTTTTCCACAAGCTCACCATTGGATTTTGCCATTTTGCCTGGAGAGACATAAAAGTTATCTTCAAGACCTACACGGACATTTCCACCTATGGCGATGGCAGCTCCTACCATCCTCCATTGATCATGGCTTATGCCTATTACCTGCCATTCACTCTTTGGAGGAAGCATCTTTACCTGAGATGTGAGATTGGATACTGTAGGTGGAATTCCACCCAAGACTCCCATAATAAGGCTAAACTGGAAGGGTGGTTCTAAGAGTCCCATATGGATCAGGGGATAACAATTTCCGATATGACCAGTGTCAAAGCATTCAAGCTCAGGACGAACCTGATTTTCCTTCATTACATTTAGGAGATACACTATTTCAGAGAAGGGATTTTGAAAGACAAAGTCAAACACAAACTGCTTCTTTTCTGTATGGTATTTTGAATAGTTCATGGAGCCCATATTAAGGGCCGCAATAGCTGGCCTTATCTCTTTAACCGGTGCTATCTTCTTCTCCTTACTGATTCCAATTGCACCTGTTGAAAAATTGATGATTATAGGACATGCATCCACAACCGCATCGTAGATCTTTTTATAGTCTTCTATTTCATAGCTTGGGCTCCCATCAGGACGCCTTGCATGTATATGAACTATGGCCGCTCCTGCATCATATGCCCTTTTAGCCTCAAGGGCATATTCTTCAGGAGTATAGGGAATGGCTGGGCACTGCCTTCTGTCTGCAACCACCCCACTTAAGGCACATGTTATGATACAGCTCCCTTCAAAGTCCTCATTTTCCCTTATCCATAATGAGCCCATACTTACCTACCTTCCCAAAAATCTGGGTTTTCTCTTTTCCATAAATGCCCTTACACCTTCCTTTGCATCCTCTGTATTAAAGAGCCTTAAAAGCGATACCCTTAACATCTCAAGTTCTGAGCTAAAATCAGAACCCTTTAGCCTATTTATGGCCTCCTTTCCATATCTGATACCCAATGGAGCCTTTTCTTTCAAGGAATTTAAGACATCTTCTACTTCGCTATCCAACTTCTCTTTTGGAACCACTCTGGATACAATTCCCATTGCCTCTGCCTCCCTTGCATAGACCTTTCTACCTGTAAAGAGCATATCCATCGCCTTCTTCCAGAGCAGATCTCTTTTCATAAATGCACTTACCATCATGGGAAAGAGCCCCACATTTAACTCAGGTAGAGCAAAGTATATATCATCTCTGGAAATTACCATATCTGAAGCCAGAATAATACCAAGCCCCCCTGCAAGACAAATTCCATTTACTTTACATATAACAAAAAGGGGCATATTGGTAAGTCTCTCTAAAAGCTCTTTGTAAAGGGAAGATCCCTTTTCAATTGAGATACCTCTGCCAGATAGATCCGCACCTGAGCAAAATACCCTATCCCCTTCTGAGCTGATACAGAGCGAGATGAGACTATCATTCTCTCTGATCTCATCCATTCTTCTTAGCATCTCTTCAATTAATGGGATACTCAGGGAGTTCCCTTTATCTTCCCTGCATATTCGCATATGGGAAATGGGACCATCTATCCAGAACTTAAGATCATCCATCTCCAGACCTCTCTATCTCAATTAAGCTCTGCCTTGGAGAGACCTTAAATCCCTCTTTTACATGTATCTTTTTGATTATCCCATCAAAGGGTGCACTGAGTGTGGTCTCCATCTTCATGGAATTTGCAATTATTAAAGAATCACCCTTCTTTACCATATCCCCCTCCTTTACAAGTATCTTGGAAATCACCGATGGCATGGGAACTGATAGATTTCCATCCGCATCCTTTCTAAAAGCGATCCTTCTACCCTGTGGCTTATCATGTTCCCTTTTTTCTGTAACTGAAAAGATCCTGCCTTCTATTTGGATATGGGTGATCTCTTTTTCAGCCATAAAATACACAGGAATTACCCTATTATTGGTAAAGAGATATAGGGTATTTTCATCAACATATTCAAATCTAATATGGTTTAGATCTGAATTGGAGGAGCTAAGAGTAACCACCTTCTCTTTCGTATCTATTTCAAGATCCATAGTGTATGATCTTCCGTCCAAATTTATTGTATATATCAAAGTCTCCACCTCCCAAGTCTATTCCAGGGGCTTAAGGTCTGCGATCTTATCTCTTCTTTTTCAACTCCCTGATATCTCATTCCTTTGACTAATATGTATGAGATCATTGCAAGCTGTCTGAGCTCTGCATCATCTTTCTTTGATATCTCCATATCTGATATAAATGAGGTATGGAGTTTACCTTTCATAAATCTCTCATTCTGAATTAACTCTATAAGGAATTGTATATTTGTCTTTATACCAAGGATTACATACTCTTTGAGAGCCTGTATCATACGTATACAGGCACTTTGCCTGTCTCCTGCCCAGACAATGAGTTTACTCAATATGGGATCATACTCTAAGGGGATATCCATGCCCTGTCTTACCCCAGAGTCCACCCTGACTCCAGGTCCAGAAGGCTCTTTGTAAAGCAGTATCTTTCCAGGTGAAGGGGCAAAGCCCCTTTCTGGATCTTCTGCATAGATTCTACACTCTATGGCATGCCCCTTAGGGATAATATCCTTTTGCCCATATCTCAGCGGAATGCCCGATGCAATCTCTAACTGGCTCTTGATGATATCCACACCGGTTAGAAGTTCGGTTACAGGATGTTCCACCTGAACCCTGGTATTAACCTCTAAGAAATAGTAATTCTTTTCGCTATCTACCAAAAATTCTACTGTTCCTGCATTTACATAACCTGATATATCTGCCACACGGAGTGCTGTATTTGCCATCTCTTCTCTTAATTGATGGTCCAAAAATGGGGAAGGGCTCTCTTCTACAAGCTTTTGATAACGTCTCTGAATGGAACATTCCCTTTCAAATAGATGAATGCTATTTCCAAACTGATCTCTCAGTATCTGAAACTCAATATGTCTTGGTCTTTTAAGGAATCTTTCAAGATAGAGTCTCCCATCTCCAAATGCCTTCTTTGCCTCCTCTTTTGCTTCCCTGATGGCAAAGGGTAATTCATCTTTTCGCTCCACTATCCTCATCCCCTTTCCACCGCCACCAGCAGCTGCCTTAATCAGTATTGGAAATTGTAATTCATTTGCTGCTTTAATCAGATCTTCTTCATCTTCCAATGCCTCTATTGTGCCCGGCACAATGGGAATTCCGTTTTTTTTCATAAGTGTCCTTGCATAGACCTTATCTCCCAGATCTCTAATAACAGATGATGGTGGTCCTATAAATATAAGTCCTTCATCTTCACACATCTTTGCAAATTGGGGATTTTCAGATAAAAACCCATACCCTGGATGAATAGCATCAACACCCCTTTCTTTTGCGATCTCAATTATTCGCTCCATATTTAGATAGCTCTCTTTTGGATTGGACCTTCCAACTAAGACCGCCTCATCTGCCTCTGTTACATGGGGTGAAGCTTTATCTACATCTGAATATATGGAGATACTATATATCCCCATCTCCCTGCATGCCCTGATTATCCTCCTTGCTATCTCCCCTCTGTTACAAACCAGGATCTTTTTAATCATACCCCTACATCCTGAATGTGCCATATCCATATACATCGCTCCTTATAGGCGCATTGAGTGAGGCAGATATGGCAAGGGATAGCACATCCCTTGTCTTTGGAGGATCCAATATCCCATCATCCCAGAGATTTGCAGTGGAGTAATAGGCATTTCCTTCCCTTTCTGCTGCCTCAATAATAGGTCTTCTGATCTTTTCAACGAGTTCCTCAGGTAGTTCACCTTTCCCCTCTCTTTTGAATTGCTCTCTCTTTATGGTAACCATGACATCTGCTGCCTGCTCTCCTCCCATTACCCCAATGCGGGAGTTGGGCCACATCCAGAGAAATCTTGGAGCATATGCCCTACCACACATTCCATAGTTTCCTGCACCAAATGAGGCTCCAATTATCACTGTAAATTTGGGAACAGTAGCAGTGGCAACCGCATTTACCATCTTGTGGCCATCCTTTGTAATCCCCCCTTTCTCATACTCCTTTCCCACTATGTATCCTGTGATGTTCTGTAAAAAGAGAAGTGGTATACCCCTCTTATCGCATAGCTGAATAAATTGTGTGGCCTTAAGGGCGCTTTCTGAAAAAAGCACACCATTGTTGGCAAGAATTCCAACAGGGTATCCAAATATATATGCCCAACCACATACTAAAGTATCACCATAAAGGGTTTTAAACTCTAAAAATTCACTTCCATCCACAATTCGGGCAATCACCTCACGCACATCATAGGGTGTCATTATGTTCTTAGGTATGATACCATATAATTCCTCTGGATCATATAGGGGAGGTCTTGGCTCCCTCTGACCGATCTCAACTTTTTGGGGCGGTGGAAGGGCCTTAACAATATCCCTTATGATCTGAATGCAGTGTTCATCATCCACCGCCATATAATCAGATACACCTGAGTGGATACAATGAACCTCTGCACCCCCAAGCTCATCAGCAGTTACCTCCTCTCCTGTTGCTGCCTTAACTAAAGGGGGACCTCCTAAGAATATGGCCCCGGTCTTCTGTACATGCACCACCTCATCACTCATGGCAGGTATATAGGCAGCTCCAGCAGTGCACAGCCCCATCACAGCACAGATCTGGGGTATTCCCATCTTACTCATCTGTGCCTGATTGTAAAATATCCTGCCACCGTCATCAGCATCTGGAAAGATCTCTGATTGGAGTGGAAGATATGCACCACCAGAGTCAACCAGATATATTATGGGAAGCCTGTTTTCCATTGATATGGTCTGTGTTCTGAGTGCCTTTTTAACCCCCATGGGGTAAACGGTTCCACCTTTGATGGTGGGGTCATTTGCATAGACCACAACCTCCCTTCCATGAACAACGCCTATACCGCTTACCATCCCGGCACCATGCACCTTTCCGTCATACATGCCACGGGCTGCCAATGGGGCTATCTCTAAGAAGGGGGTATTGGGGTCAAGCAGAAGCTCAATACGCTCCCATACGGTTAATTTGTTCTGCTCTCTGAGCCTCTTTAGAGCCTTATCAGACCTATCAGTGTGAGCTATCTCAAGCTCTTTTTTAAGCTCTTCAGCAAGCCTTCGGTTGTGCTCAAAATTCTCTTTATATTCAATAGAGCTTTTATCAATTTTACTCTCTATGACTTGCATTATTTAGCACTCCTTTTAGGAGATTACTTCACTCACTATATGAGCTCGCAAAGATAGACTACCACCGCCTTCGGCTTCGCAATGACTGCATCACGTCATTGCGTGCGAAGCGAAGCAATCCTTAGAATCGGTCTTAATTTTCATTCAAAAGCCTACCTCCTATATCTGTCTTTAGATTCATATAAGGGACTCCATTATTTTGTATGTATGAAATTATGGGTTGAAATTTTAAAATAGAGCCTCCATCCAAGATTCGCTGTGCCCAGCATGTTATAGCTTCAAGGGTATCCAATGTGGATGCCTTAGCACACCTGAGCATCAATTCCCTTTCTCTATCTTTAACCTCAAACATCCAGAATGCCTTAATTGTAAGCAATCTTGAAGTATCATAGAGGGTAAAGAGATCTGCCAGTCTGTATGAAAATTCCTGCTGTTTCCAAAGCCCTTTCCTGTTTAAATAATCCACCAACTCATCAAACTCCCTTCTGATTATACCCAATGAACAGAGCACCACAGATATATCTTTTAAAGTGACAATCTCTTCAAAGGTCTTTTCCTCTATGGGAAAGATCCTGTGAGCACTTTCAAGAGTGCGGATATCTATCTTTATATGGCAAAAATTCATTATCTCTTTATCTTTATAAATATCTCTGATACCTAAAAGATGGATGCAGGATCTCTCTCTATCTAAGAGCATTAGATGATCCAAGGTGTCTAAATTGGGAACATATGCTTCAATATCTAAAGAGGAAGGATCTCTTAGATAGAGGATATGAAAGATTCCATCAGGTATTTTATCCTTTTCTTTTAAACTATTGCATAGAAGCTCTGTCTGTCTTATGGTCTCTTCAGTTATTAAAAATAATAAGGGATCAAATATGGAAAAGAGCTCCATTGAAAGAAACAGAGGGATAGATATCTCACAATCTATATATCCAATCTCTGTCAGCCTATCTTTAAGATTCAAAAGAGATTCTCTGAAATAGCCAATAGATCCAATCTCTTTTAATACCTTGCTGAGTCTGTCTCTTAATTCTGTTTGTCTTTTTCCTATCTTAAAGTCCATCTCTTCCATCCGTCCTTAAGTGCCTTTGCGATTATCATCTTCTGTATCTCAGAGGTGCCACCTCCAATGGGTGCAAGCCTGCTATCTCTAAAATAACGCTCCACCATATATTCGCTGCAATATCCATATCCACCATGCAACGTAACGGCATTGTTTGCAGGGATTAAGGAATAATCCCCTACAAAGAGCTTTGCAACTGCAGATTCCATTGGATTTATAGGCCTTCCCTGATCTTTAAAGTATGCGATGCGATATATAAGGGTGCGAGCTGCTTCTATAAATATCTTTATATCCACAATCTTCTCTTTTATTGCAGGAAATGCACCAATTACTCTTCCAAACTGAACCCTTTCCCTTGCATACCTGATACACCTGTTTAAGACATAGCTCATACCCCCAACAAAAGGGGCAAGGAGGGCGGATCTATCCCACTCCACTGTCTGCATTGCCATTCTGAATCCATCCCCTTCTCTTCCAAGGAGATTTTCCTCTGGCACTTTGCAGTCTTCAAATATAAGCTCTGAGGTGGGAGATGTCCTAACACCCATCTTACGAAGAAGAGAGCCTGAAGAGAATCCCTCAGTTCCCTTCTCCACAATAAATGCTGAAATCCCTTTATGTCCAATCTCTGGTCCAGTCCTTGCATATACCACTGCCACATCTGCTATGGGACCATTTGTTATAAACATCTTCCTCCCATTTAATATGTAATAACTCCCCTTTTTCTCTGCCTTTGTCTTTATGGATGCCACATCGCTTCCTGCATCTGGCTCGGTAAGAGCCATACATCCTATCCCCTCTCCACTAATTAATTTTGGAAGATATCTCTCTTTTTGCTCTTCTGTTCCATGCTGATATATGGTATCAGCGCAAAGAAATGTATGGGCTCCATATGAGAGGGTAAGCCCACCGTCTACCCCTGCCTCACCCAGTGCCTCACCTGCCATAACAGTGGTTACAATATCGGCTCCAGAGCCTCCGTATCTTTCCGGGAAATGGAGTCCCAAGATTCCAAATTCTCCAAGCCTTTTGAAAGATTCAAAATCAAATCTTTCCTGCCTTTCAAATTCTTCAATTCTTGGGACAATCTCTCTGCTTGAAAATCTGATTATCTGATCTTTCAAGATCTTTTGTTCTTGAGAAAATGAAAAGTCCATCACTCTCTCTTTCTTGCTCCATTTAAAAACACTTCCAATATGGAAGATGCTATTCTATGCTTTAAGGAGTCATCTTCAAGCCGCTGAGATACCAATACCATTGCAGAGACAAAGGTCTCGAGGGCTCCAAGGAAGATATATGTAAGATATCTTGCCTTTATATCTTGGCGAAGATAGGCACAATCTATTCCATCCTGCATTATTCTATCAGTGAGTTCCATAAAGCGTTTAAAATAGCCGAGCCTCTCTTCATTTAGGTTCACCGTGGATCTGGATATCTCTGTAATAAATATATTTACAAGGTCTGGCTGCTCCTTATATGCATTTAGGAAATAGTAAATAATATTCAATAGTCTTGATCTGATATCTCCATTCTCTTCCATTGCCTCCATGCTTCTAAATAATCCTTTCCACCATCTTTTGATAATTGCATCAAAGATGGCCTCCTTATTCTTAAAGTAATGGTATATTAGACCATAGGATATTCCTGCCTTTCTTGCTATATCTGCCATTCTGGCTCCATGAAATCCCTTTTCCTTTATCACTTTAAGGGCTGCTTCCAATATAAGATCTTCTTTTTCTTCTTTTTTATACATTTATTAAAAGGTATTTTAACTGTTTTTGATTGATGAATCAATCAAGTTTTTACCTCTCATAGTAGTTATGAGATTGCTTCACTTCGTTCGCAAAGACAGCGTAATGAGTCATTGCGAGGGTCTTAAAAGACCCGAAGCAATCTGAGAATGGTTTATGGTTCGGGGTTCGGGGTTCTTGGATTGAAGCCTTCCCAATCTCTTGATAAACCGCTCTGCCAGTTTAAAAGAATCTTTTACTATCTGGGTGTCATATAGTAGGGAACGATAGTAACCGGCGATGTGCAAAAGGTCATAGAGCTTTTCAAATTCTCTTAGAAGCTTTCCATCATAGATTGCCAGATATCTCTTTAAAGAGGCCCTATAACCACCAATGGATTTAGGAAGCCTTTTGGGATCAACTCCTCTGCTAAGCAGAAATGCATCCACTGCATCTATTACCGCTAAATAGGCAACCCCAAATGCCTCCCTTAAGGGTTTGAGATCCAGATAGGTATCATCTTCCACAGGTATATCTTTAAGGATCTCTTTTGCATTTTGAAGATATCTCATTGCCTCTTTTATTGATTTCTCTTTTCCCCTCTTTTTTACCATCTAAAAACCTTCTTATTAAAAAACATAACCCCTGACCCCAAAAGAGGGATCAGGGGCAAAGACTCCTCCCTTAATCAGGCTTAGAAGACGATCTGGAACCGAACACCTGCCACTGTCTCTTTTCCGTAATCCGTAGTAACACCATTGACCTCATTATCATCTCCATCATCATAGACCATAAATTCAGGTCTGAGTGTAAATCCCTTTGCAATACTGATAGGAATGCTTACTCCATACATCATGGTATCTATGTCGGTATCATCATTTGCATTGGCAGGATTATTATCACATTCAACATGGTATCCACCAAAGATCAGATGTGGTGTTGCCTGTCCATACTTAAAGGATACATCAAACCAGTAGCCCAGATGCTCTACATCCTCTACCTGACCAGTTGCCGATACCCATGCAGTTACATTAGGAGGTACTCCTGTCAGTGGTCTGAAAAGAGCTCTTTGATATGCCCAATTCTGTCCATAATTTATCTCTGCTGCAATCCCTAAAGGCCCAAATGCGGTCTTTGCACCAAGGGAAAGGCCATAGGTGACTATCTCATCATCAGAGCCTGCAGCTACATCATCAAATGTCTGCTTCTGATAGAATGCACTGGGATAGAGCTTTACATTTGCAAAGTTAAGTGGCATACCTATATCAACCCTTGGAAAGGTGGAATCGTTATTAGATACTGCACCTGCTTTTGCTGCAAATGGAGAACCACTTACTACTGGATCGCAGAATGCCATCTCAAACTTACCCATCTTATTGGGAAGCTTAAAGCTGAATCTCACCTGAGAAAACCTGCCTGAGTAAAAATTACCATATCCTATACCAATTACCTTACTTGCCTCTGGAGTAGCACTTATAACAGTGAGTGGATTAAGGGGTGAAAACGGGGTTGTGCTCTGCCCAAACATGATCCTGAAGGTGGGAGAAGCATCCCACCATCCATAGAAATGCCTTGTAGCCACGGCGTTATTCCTCTCTCTACCTCCATAACCTACTTCAAGATACATTCCCACATTATCCTCATTTGTCCATGTCACCTTGAATCTTGAGGTGTGATTCAACCTTATATCTAAGGTACTTAGATCACTTTCAGCAGTTGTTTGACCTTGCGCAACACCACCCGCAACAAATTCCTGATCCCTTGCATAGATATAGGAGTCCACAAATATGATACCGCCTATCTTTACCTTTGCCATTGCAGGCATGGCAAGTGCAATTGAAAGGATAAATGCAATTGCAAAAACAGCCAACTTCTTCATAACCCTTTCCTCCTAAATAAGATTTTTTAATTTAACAAAATAATAAAGACAAAAAGCCCAATACTTAATTAACTATAGATCTTTACACTTTCACCCCCTTTCTTTTTAGTTTGAAAAGGACTTATATCAATTTAAAATCTCAATGTCAATACAAAAAATAAGAAGCTTTGATAAAAACCTATTTTGCGATTCCTTTCACTATTTGAGATTGCATCAGCCTACTGAGTTACTAAGGAGGCGTGGTTGAAGTAAAGGCCACGCTTAAGCCAAAGGACTTCAGTATAGAGCAGTGAGATTGCTTCAGTTCCTTCGGAGACATGTTGCTTCGCTACATTCGCAAGACATTGGCAATTGAAATTTCCTTGATTTGCCTCAACTTTAGGATTGACAAAAAGAAAAAAATACATACCTTTCACCTATTATCTATAGATAGGGGGCTGGATGTCTGGTAAAGAAAAGAAGAAAAAGAAGAAGAGGGCCTGGAGTGAAGATCAGGAATTCAGAAAGGAATTTCTAAATACCCTATATGAAAGGAAGCGTGAGCTTGAAGAGGCCCTTGAAAAGCTAAAAGTAAGCCAGAAGGAATATGATATAATATCCACTGCTGGAAATTTTATTGATGAGCTTGATGGAGCACAGAGAGAGATCTCTTCCCATAGCATATACAGTATGATAGAGAGGAAGTCCCAGGAGCTAAAGAAGATTGAAGCCCTAATTGAGAGGGTTCAAAAGGATGGAAAATTTGGAATATGTGAGGAGTGTGGAAGAAGGATCAGGAAAGAGAGACTGATGATAATGCCAGAGGCAACCCTGTGTGTAAGATGCCAGAGGGAGCTTGAAAGACAGAGCAAGAGAAAGGGCATTGAAGAGGCAGAGACACTCTCTGTAGGGGTGAGATCCCAGATGGATTGGGATGAGGGAGAAAAGGGTCAGGATGAAGATATTGTAGTAAGACTTGCTCCCATTGATCAGTTTTCCATATCAGATATATCTGAAGAGGAGGAGGAAGACCCTGAACTATCTAAGGACTGAACTGAGCCTCTTCTTTACTGAGGGAAAGAGAGATATATCGGTGTGTGGCAGAAACTTCGAACCACTGAAAAGATTCATAAACTCCTGATTAACATTTAGCTCCACATAGGTGAGATTATCCCTTATACGGTAGATTCTTCGTATCCCATCTCTTTCAAAAAAGAGCCTCTTTGCTCCTTCAAGGCAGGTATTTCCACACACCTCAAATCTCTCTATGGGGATATCAGGTAACATCCCTATATTGATCGCAGATCTTGGGTCTATATATGAACCAAAGGTCCCCGCAATATAGAATCTATTTATGTCATTAAAATCTACATTTAACATTCCTGTAATAGTCCTCAGGATCGTATACATGGCCGCCTTTGATCTGATAAGGGAGTCCACCTCTGCCTGGGTTATATAAAGCCCTTCATTGAGACTGTAAAATTCACCGGGTCTTAATATAAAAAAGCGAATCTCGTCTTCCCTGTTTCCTAATCTTTCCTTACACCTTTCTTTTACAAACCTTCCTCTTTCATCTAAGAATCCATATAGGAAGAGTTCAGAGATAAGATCAATCATCGCAGAGCCACATAGACCCTTCGGAGATCCTTCTCCAATAAGGTGGATCTTAAATCTGTCCTCATTTGCGTCATAACTTATTCTGTCTATTACCCCTTTTCCTGCCATCATTCCTATATTTCCCACACCACCTTCAAGTGCTGGGCCCGCAGCCCCTGCACATCCTATCATCCATTCTCTACTGCCTATGACGATCTCGGCATTTGTCCCGACATCAATAAAGCAAAAAAGCCGCTCTGAACCTTCAAGTCCAAGCGAAAATATGCCAGATATGATATCCCCCCCTAAGTAGCTTCCAACATTTGGAAATATAAAGACAGGGGCATTTTTATTTATAAAGATTCCCAGCTCCTTAGCCCTCAAGATGGGAAAGCGATTAGCACATGGAATATATGGCTCTCTACATATCCAGTGGGGATCAAGGGAAAGGAATAGATGGCTCATGGTGGTATTTCCGGCCACACTCATACCCACGATATGCTCTCTCTTTATTCCTGTTTTATGTATCATATCTTCTATCTCCCTATTTATGGCATCTATTACCATTTCTTGAAGCTCTGCAAGTTTCCTATTATCTTCTGCAAAGTGTATGCGTGAAAGTATATCTGGCCCCACTTTAATCTGGGGATTAAGTATATTTTGGAAATAGACCTCTTTTCCCTTTACTATATTAATTAAAGACAGGGCAATATTTGAGGTTCCAAGATCAATGGCAATACCATATAGGGGTAGATTAAAACCAGCAGGAAACAGATCTATTATCTTTAAGATATTACCATCTTCAAAATAGAGTATGTCTGTTTTATAGCGGTAAGTTCTTAAAAATTTTTGAACTTTTGATATCAGATCTAAAGGCATATCTATTTTACAATCCCCTAAAATGTGTCTGATTGAAAAAAACAATCTATCCAGATCGCCCCGATTATCTTCAAGAGATGGAGGCCTTATACTGAGGGATATCCTCTTTATCCAGCCGTTTTCTTTCACCTTGATTGAACCTCCTGATAAATAGTTGCCCACTTTTTTACTCATAATACTGTTCTATTCTATAATTTCAAAGGCAAAGTAGAAGTGGAGGTTCCAAAAAGGCATTCCTAACATAAAGGCATAGATTGAAAAATCCTTTAAGCTATTGTATTTATGATTATATGAGAGGAAGACTCCCCAGGATCGCTATTACCATGGGAGACCCTACTGGGATCGGGCCAGAGATATGTGTTAAGGCGCTAAGGGATCCAAAAATCTATGAACAATGCAATCCGTTTATAATTGGAGATAGAAATGCATTGGAGATCTATATAGAAGATGATATGGATATTAAAGAGGTTAAAGAGATATCTTCTATTTCACCATCTCCAGAAAAGCTATTACTGTTTAAAAGATCACAACTTTCAAAAAGGGATCTCAGGCCTGGAAGACCAAATATTCAGGCTGCTAAGGCAATGATTGAATATATAAGATGCGGGGTTGAACTTGCAATTAAAAAGGAGGTAGATGCCATTGTAACCTGTCCCATCAGCAAAGAGTGGATGAGAAAGGGGGGTTTTCCTTTTGATGGGCATACCCCATATATTTCGCATCTCTGCAATTCCAAGGAATATGTAATGATGCTTGCAGGAGAGAAACTAAAGATTACCCTTGTAACTATCCACTGCTCTTTAAAGGATGCAATCAGAGGGCTTACTGTGGAAAAGATATTTAAGACATTACATATAACAAACAGGGCATTAATCTCTGATTTTTCTATTCCAAGGCCAAAGATAGCAGTCTGTGGGGTAAACCCCCATGCCGGCGAAGGGGGGCTCTATGGCAATGAAGAGAAGGAGATAATCGCCCCTTCAGTTGAGTTAGCACAAAGAGAGGGGATGGATGTAAGTGGACCATACCCATCAGATACCATCTTTTTTAGAGCAGTTCAGGGGGAATTTGACTGTGTGGTCTGTATGTATCATGATCAGGGTCTTATTCCTGTAAAGCTCTTATATTTCAAAGATGCGGTAAATATAACATTGGGGCTTCCCATAGTTAGAACCTCGGTTGATCATGGAACTGCATATGACATTGCAGGAAAGGGAATAGCTGATTCATCAAGTCTTAAATCTGCCCTTTCCATGGCAGCATCTATATCTATAAATAGGGGATATGTACAGAAGTGTGCTTAAGGATTTTATCGTAATTGAAGAGGCTAAGACCCATAACCTCAAAGGAATAAGCCTAAGAATACCAAAAGGAAAAATAACTACAATTACAGGTCCAAGCGGATCAGGTAAATCCTCCCTTGCGTTTGACACCCTCTATATGGAAGGGCAGAGGAGATATCTGGAGTGTATCTCTCCAACGCTAAGGCAATTTTTTGAAAAGATAAAAAGGCCAGAGGTAAAAAATATCTCAGGACTTTCTCCAACTATCTCCATAAGGCAGGCTGGCCTTAGTAGAAACCCGAGATCTACTGTGGCAACGATTACTGAAGTCTATGATTTTCTAAGAATAATATTCTCTTCAATTGGAAGGCCTATCTGCCCTTATTGTGGATTAGAGATTTCCATAACCTCCCTTGAACAGATCCAGAACTGGATCCTCTCTAACTTGGACGGAAGACGCCTCCTTATATTAGCTCCACTTAAGATTGAAAACAGGCCTTTAAAAGATCTCTTTAGTGATCTATTAAAGGAAGGGTTTTTAAGAGTAAAGATAGATAATAATATTTTTAGCTTAGATGATCCCCATCCGATAGATCTATACCATTTTGACTCTCTTAGCATAGTCATAGATAGGTTGATTGTGGGAGAAAGGGCAGAAAACAGAATAAGAGATTCTCTTGAGCTTGCAATCGAAAAGGGAGATGGAAGGCTGAAATTGGATCCTATGGATGGTTCTGAAATACGATTTAATGTAAAGGGCATATGTGATGGATGTGGCTTTAGATTCCCACATATAGGGCCTTCTCTGTTTTCCTTTAATCATCCAGAAGGTGCCTGTCCCAGATGTAAAGGACTGGGAGTAATTGATGGCTCTATAGACGGTCAATTGTGTCCTGAATGTAGGGGGGCAAGGCTCAAAGAGGTTGCCAGATCTATTAAAGTAGGGGGTAAATCCATAAATGAGCTTGGAGATCTTTCAATTAGAGAGTGTATAAGATTTTTTAAAGAGCTTACTTTAGATCCTCTTGAAGAGAGACTTAGCAGGAATCTGATAGATGAGATTATAGGCAGACTCAATATGCTGGATGAGCTGGGAGTAGGATATCTTACACTTAACAGACCCATTCCCACACTATCAGGTGGAGAAGAGCAGAAGGTGAGAATTGCCACCCAGCTCTCTTATTCACTTTCTGGAGTTATATATATCCTGGATGAACCAAGCATGGGACTTCATCCAAAGGATATGGACATAATAATAGATAATCTTAGAAGACTTAAAGACAAAGGAAACACGGTCATAGTGGTTGAACACTCTCCCGAAGTGTTACTTTCTTCTGACCATATTGTAGAGCTGGGCCCATCTGGTGGTGATAAAGGGGGGTATCTTGTCTTTGAAGGCGATATTAAGGCCCTTAAGGGTGCCAAGTCCTTAACAGCCCAATATATTAGAGGAGAAAAGAAAATTCCTGTTCCCAGAAAAAGGAGAAAGGGATCGGGGAATTGGCTTACCATATTAGGTGCATCTGAAAATAATCTTAAGGGGATAGATATAAAGATCCCTTTGGGGACCCTTACCTGTGTAACAGGAGTAGCTGGGGCAGGTAAAAGCACACTGATTGGACAGATCCTGTATCCTTTTTTGCTATCCAGGCTCTATGGAAAGAAGGCAAAGATTGGAAAGGTAAAGAGGATTGAAGGTTCAGAATATATTGACAGGGTTATAAATATAGATCAAAGGCCGTTGACACTGGGAGCCAGATCGAATCCAGCAACCCTTGTAGGTGTATTCTCTCACATTAGATCTCTCTTTTCCAAACTCCCGGCCTCTAAGATCAGGGGCTGGAAGGGTTCCAGATTCAGTTTTAATCAGCCTGGGGGAAGATGTGAACTTTGCAAAGGGGAGGGCTTTATAAAGGTTAATATGTCCTATCTACCTGAGATACTTATCAGATGTGAAAGATGTAACGGAAAGAGATATACAAAAGAGATTCTGGATGTAAGATTTAAGGGATATAATATATCAGAGATATTGGATCTCACCGTAGATAAGGCATTTCAGATCTTTGAAAATATCCCATCCATCAGGAATAGGCTTCAAACACTCATTGAGATCGGACTCGGGTATCTAAGACTGGGACAATCTGCTTCAACACTTTCTGGTGGTGAGGCTCAGAGGATAAAACTTGCATCTGAACTGTCTAAAAGAGCTGTAGGTAACACCCTATATCTGCTGGATGAACCCACCAGTGGACTCCACTTTGAAGATGTAAAAAGGCTTTTGGGTGTATTAAACAGGCTTGTTGAGCAGGGAAATACGGTTGTCATCATTGAACATAATCTGGAGATAATAAAATGTGCGGATTATATAATAGATCTTGGGCCTGAAGGCGGAGAAAAGGGTGGAAATCTGGTTGCAGAAGGAACTCCCGAACAGATCGCCTTTGCTGAAAACTCTCATACAGGAATGTCACTTAGAAAAATTCTTCCCCTCTAATTGGCATAGATGATATGCAAGGTTGTCAAGCTTGATGGTAAAATCCATATTTTCCACAATACAGCCCTTTCTGCTTCTCAAAAATATGGGTGAAAAATTGAGTATTGCCTTTATTCCTGCATTCACTAATACCCTGCATACCTCTCTTGCTGAGGTAGAGGGAGTGGTAATAACACCTATTTCAATATTTAGCCGCTTTACAGTATCTTCCAGCTCTTCCATTGGCTGAACCTTGATACCCTGAATGACCTCCCTACCTATCTTTTGAGGATCAATATCAAAGGCAGCAATAAAATTATAACCTCTTTTGTAAAAATTTTTATGTCTTAAAATGGCACTTCCGATATTCCCCACCCCAACCAATGCCAATCTCCATACTCTGCCAGTATCTAAGATTCTTTTGATCTCTCTCATAAGTTCACTGATTTCATAACCTACACCTCTGACTCCAAATTCTCCAAAGTAGCTGAGATCCTTGCGGATTTGTGCAGGATTCACTTTGCATACATTTGCAAGTTTTTCCGAAGAGATTATGGAATATCCCTTATCATACAATTCCTCAATCTTTCTAAGATAGATGGCAAGCCTTTCTATGGTTGACTCTGGAATCTTGACACTTTCCAAGATTATATTCCCTTCAGAGTTTGTGAATAAATACACGTGAATTTAAAAAATAAAAGGGGGGATTACCCCCCTTTGACCCTTTGTTTAGCCTCCAAAATACTTTAACACATCACCGAGGGAGGGCAACTTAAATACCATCATTAGGCAGATAAGCAGAGCATAGATACAGAGGGATTCAATGAGTGCCAGACCGATAATCATGGTGGTCATAATCTTTCCACCTGCCTCTGGATTTCTGGCAGTTCCCTGAAGAGCACCATTTATAGCATGACCCATTCCAAGACCAGTTCCAAATGCCGCAACTCCAATTCCAAAACCACAGGCTATAGCAATTCCAAAATAGATCCATACTCCTGCACCCTTACCTGCTCCCTCTGATGCCATTGCCACAGAGGCAATCCCAAGCACCAATAACATGATCAGAACCGTAAAAACTCCTCTCTTCATACCAACCTCCTTTCATTGATTTTTGCCTTCTTCCCTCAAATAGGGGATTACAGATAAAGCCCCCATCTGTTATATCCCAATTAATGGGCCTCTTCCATTGCCCCCACAAAATAGACAATTGAAAGTAGCATAAATACCACCGCCTGTATAAAACTGACTAAAATACCTAAAAACAGCACCGGCAGTGGAGCAAGGAAAAATCCTGCAAGCCCAAATAGAATTGCAAGCACCTTCTCTTTCCCAAATATATTTCCAAAGAGTCGCACACTCAGAGAAAGCACCCTTGCAAAATGGCCTATTAGTTCTATAACAAACATAAGGGGGGCCAAAGGCCATACCGGGCCAAGAAAGTGTTTTATATATTTAGCCCCGTGAAATTTTATTCCAATAATATGAGTCAGAATAAAAGTGCATATGGCCATTGAAAGAGTAGTATTAATGTTGGCTGTAGGAGACATGAATCCAGGAACAAGTCCTAAGAGATTACATACAAAGATATAGAGAAATATGGTTGCAATAAAGGGAAAATATGGCCTTCCCTCAGGTCCGGTGATATCCACCATAAAGTTTTCAAGACCCTCAATCACCACCTCTAACAGGTTTTGAGCACCCTTTGGAAGCAGTTCCACACTCTTTGTCAGTATCAGGCCTCCCACTATCATAATTATCATAACTGCCCAAGAATGAATTACATGCTCCCAGTGATGGGCAAACTCCCCAAGCCCAAATGAAGAAAGCAATCTTGTCAAAAAGAAGAAGTGCTCCTCCATCTCAATTTGCCTCCATCAGAATATATTTGAAATATGGTCTTGATTCCAAATATTACTATACTCAGGACTACCACAGATAGACCCAGCAACAACCCAATAGGATTAACACATTTAGATGAGATCATATAGTAGATAAATGCACCCAATGCAAGCAATCTTACATAGTACATTGGGATTACAACCTTCTTTTTTAACTTTTTGTTTCTCTTTTGAAATATCTTTTTAAAGGTCCTCTGAAGCAAAAAGAAATTTAAGATAATGGCAAATCCTCCTAAAAGCACCCCCATAAAAAAAGGAAAGTCCTTAAATAGGGAGATAAAAGAAAATATTCCAAGTATCATCCAATTAAATCTATTTATCTCACCATATGCCTTATACCAGTCCATACTCAGAAGATCTTTTCCCTCTCTATCTTTTTATACATGGAATAAAGATTTTTAAATGCCGCAACTACTCCCAATGCCAAAAATATCAATAATCCATAAGGAGAAGTATTAAATTTTTTATCTATCAGATACCCTATCCCCGCACCTATCCCAATTGAAAATGCCATTGTAAGACCAATGGTACTCAGGATACCAAGAGTCTTAAAGAGCCTTTTATATTCCTTATCCATTAAGATTCTTCCATCGCCCTCTAACACACCTCTTATATATTAGTCAATATATTTTTCAAGACATGGATCTGAAGGCATCTTCTATCTCGTAGATCGTCTTTTCAATATCCTCTATTGAATGTGCTAAGGATATAAACCATGCCTCATAGGGAGATGGAGGAATATATATCCCTCTGGATCTAAGCTCTGAGTAGAACCTCTTAAAGAGCTCTTCATTACATGAAGTGGCATCATCAAAATTTTCCACTACCCCTCTTTTAAAGAATATTGTCCCCATTGAGGCAATATAATTTACTGTAATATCTATATTATATCTTTCTGCCCCCTTTTTTACCCCTTCAAATAGCATCTTTGCCTTTGAATTTAACTCCTGGTATATATCTGAATCTTTTAAGATTTTAAGCGTGGCAATGCCTGCTGCCATAGTAACTGGATTTCCAGAAAGAGTGCCGGCCTGATAGATATCTCCCATTGGTGCAATACCTTGCATAATCTCCCTCTTTCCTCCATATGCACCCACTGGCATCCCCCCACCTATTATCTTTCCTAAACAGGTAAGGTCCGGTTTAATATTAAAGAATTCTTGAGCACCCCCAGGAGATATCCTAAATCCCGTTATCACCTCATCAAAGATAAGGAGTGCGCCATATCTTTTTGTAATATCTCTTAATCCTTCAAGAAATCCCTCCTTTGGAAGCACCACACCCATGTTTCCCGCAACAGGTTCCACAATTACACACGCAATCTCCTCTCCCATCTCTTTAAAGATCTGCTCCACTCTTTCTATATCATTATATGGTGCAATAATGGTAAGCCCTGCAAGCTCTTCTGGAATTCCAGGACAGGATGGTATTCCAAATGTAGCAAGACCAGAACCTGCTGATACCATAAGGGAATCCACATGACCATGATAGCATCCCTCAAACTTTAAGATCCTACTCCTTTTGGTATATCCCCTTGCAAGTCTTATAGCGCTCATGGTGGCCTCTGTGCCAGAGTTTACCATGCGAACCATCTCCACAGATGGAATCATATCAGCTATCAATTCTGCCATCTCCACTTCCAAGGAAGTGGGTGCTCCATAACTTATCCCCCTTTTAGAGACCCTGTTGATTGCCTCTATCACCTCAGGATGTGTATGACCTAATATCAGTGGTCCCCATGAACACACATAGTCAATATAACGATTACCATCTTCATCCCAGATATAGGCATCTGATGCCTGTGAGATAAAGAGTGGTTCAAGACCAACTGCTTTACATGCCCTGACAGGGCTATTAACCCCACCTGGTATAATCCTTTTGGCCTTACTAAAAAGCTCTTTAGACCTTTTATCCTGCATATCAAAAATACTCCATAGAGGTCTTTTTAAACTCCTTTTCACTGAAGAGCAGAAGATAATCCTTTATTCCCGTTGCATCTGATAACCTCCTTGCAATGGCTCTACATTCCTTCCTGCTATTTCCATGAATCATTGTATACAGATTATATGGCCAATCTTTTGTCCTTACCCTCTGATAGCAATGGGTAACCTCTTTAAACTGGGCCATCCTCTCTCCCACATAATCAATCCTGTCTTTTGGAACATTCCAGGCAACCATAGCATTTTGAGGATAGCCTGCTTCCTGATGCCTTAAGGTTGCTCCAAAACGTCTGATTATCCCCTTCTCTTTAAGTCTTTTTATCCTCTTTATCAGCTCCTCTTCACTTATCCCGATCTTTTTTGAAATAATCAGAAATGGCCTTGGATTAAGTGGTAGATCACCCTGTATGGATCTGATTATCAACTTATCCTTTTCATCCAGACCATCTCTCATCCCATGAGGCATTAACTGATGAAAAGAGGCATGTCAAGCATCTAATTCTATAAAAAGATATCTTTTTAATTGACCTTAAATTCTGATATTCATATCATTAAATCTATGGAGACTCTAAATAGAGAGATTATTGAAAAGATCCTCAAAGAGACCTTCTCTGTTCAGCTCAAAGACATGGTAAGGCAGGCGGTAGAGGAGTATGTAAAAACAGGAGAGGAAAGAGCTAAAGAGTTTTCTATCTTAGAGAGAATAGTTCGGGTGGAAGAGGAGCTTAAGTCTCTAAGGGAGATTGAAAATTCCAGATTTGAACTAATAAATCAACGGCTTGAGAGTCTTCAACGTGATATTCAGTCTCGCTTTGAGGCCATGAATGAGCGCTTTGAATCGATGGACGAGCGATTTGGGGTGATACAACAAGATATTCAGTCTCGCTTTGAAGCCATAGACGAGCGATTTAAGGTATTACAGCGTGAGCTTCAATCTCGTTTTGAAGCGATAAATGAGCGTTTTGAGGCTATTAACGAGCGTTTTGAAGCTATGGATAGGCGCTTTGAGGTAATAAATAAGCGTTTTGAGGCAATGGACAAGCGCTTTGAAGCCATGGAAAGACGCTTTACATTTATGCAATGGTTTATGGGAATTGGATTTTCCTTCTTAGCTATCCTTATAGCTGTTGTAAGATTTATACCTTAAAGTCTAAACTCTCACACCATAGGTCTCTTCAATTGCATGGATCAAAAAGGTAAGCATTGAATTAAATGGGGTATGAATCCCTAACTCTCTTCCCGCCCGTATTATTGCCCCATTTATGGCATCTATCTCTGTTTTCCTCCCCTTCATTACATCTTGAAGCATGGAAGATATGTTATCTTTTGTGTTTTTACAGACAGAGCATACCTTATCAAAAGGATTATCATATGGTAGCCTTATATTCCTCTTCTTACTTATAAGTGTTGCTTCATTTACCAGTTCTCTCATTATATTTAAGGAAAATTCGCTCTCCAATAGCATCCCATTTTTTACCCTCAATAGGGCAGTAAGTGCATTTATTCCCACATTAATTATGAGCTTCCCCCAGATAAGTGATAAGACGTCTTCCTCCATTCTGGCATTAAACCCTGCTTCTTGAAACGCCTGAACCAGCCTTTTACAATCCCTCTCTGCCCTATCACTTGGTCCTATTACCGTCTCTCCTCTGCCAGCATGTCTTACCCTTCCAATCTCAATCAAGGTGGCACCTTCAGATGTAACTCCTCCAAGCACCCTTTCTTTTCCAAAGGCCTCTTCAAGTAACTCCATATTTCCAACTCCATTTTGAAGTGTAACTATGATACCATCTTTGAACTTCCCTCTAAGAGATCTTGCAACCCTCTCTGTATCATATGCCTTAACACATATAATTGCATAATCCACTCTATCTATACGGTCCCCATACACCACCTCAATCCTTTCCCGATGTGATCCCTTATCATCTTCTAGCACAATCCCATTCTTATTCAGGAATTCTGCTCTATCCTTTTTATAGTCCAAGAGCATAACATCATATCCTGCCCTCTTAAGCCTCACCGAAAAGAGGCATCCCATAGCCCCTGGTCCTATAACCAAAAATCTCATATCTTCTCTGCTTCCTCCTTACTCATCTTAAAGGTGTGCTCAGGAGCTGGAAATATCCCTCCTTCTACCTCTTCTCTGTATCTCCTAAGTGCATCTAAGATCATGGGAGATAGATCCACATATCTTTTTACAAACTTTGGGGTAAATCTTTCAAAAAGCCCCAAAAGATCATGATATACCAGCACCTGACCATCACAGTCCTTCCCTGCTCCTATTCCTATGGTGGGAATCCCTACTGAATCGGTTATCCTCTTTGCAAGAAGGTCTGGTATGCACTCAAGCACAATCATAAAGGCACCTGCAGATTCCAGATCCTTTGCAGACTGAAGGAGCCTTCTGGCGCTATCCGCATCCTTTCCCTGCACCCTAAAACCACTTAACATAGTGGCTGTCTGAGGAGTAAGCCCTATGTGACCGCAGACAGGGATTCCTGCCCTGACTATGGCCTCTACAACATGTGCAACCTCAGATCCCCCTTCAAGCTTTACACTATCGCATCCTGCTTCCTTAATAAATCTTCCCGCATTTCTTATGGCCTCTTCCCTTGAGACCTGATATGACATAAAGGGCATATCACCTATCACAAACGCTCTCTTTACAGCCCTACATACTGCCTTTGAATGATGTATCATATCATCCATGCTGACTGGGACAGTGGAGTCATATCCCAAGACCACCATTCCCAAGGAATCTCCCACCAGGATAGTATCAATCCCTGCCTGATCCACAAGCCTTGCACTGGGATAGTCATACGCTGTCATCATGGTAATCTTTTTTCCCTCTTCCTTCTGCTTAGTTAACCAGGATATGGTTACCTTCTCCATAATAGCAAACCTCCTTAAATTAAAAAGGTCCTTTGGTGGAACCAAAAGGACCTTCCCTTTCTTAGATCTCTTTATCCCGTCCCGGTCTTCCAATAATTAAGTATGGGAAGATCCAGGCGGCACCACTAAAATTAAAATAAAAGAAAAATATATTTTTGTCAACTTCCTAATTGCCATAATTACCCCTAAAGAGAAGGGGAATTTTCTCTTGACATCATTTTAAGAATTAATCTAAGTTTCCATTTTAGAATTCTTAAAATAACTTTAAGGAGAGTTTTCATGAGCGTTAAAGGCTCTGTATTAGTTGTGGGTGGTGGGATTGCAGGAATGCAGGCTGCCCTGGATCTTGCCGACTCTGGATTCTACGTCTATCTTGTCGAGAAATCCCCTGCCATCGGCGGTGCAATGGCACAGCTGGATAAGACCTTTCCCACAAATGACTGCTCAATGTGAATTATCTCTCCTAAGCTGGTCGAGGTCGGCCGGCATCTCAATATTGAATTAATCACATATGCTGATATTGAATCTGTAGAGGGTTCACCTGGTAATTTCAAGGTAAGGGTGAGGAAAAGAGCACGTAGCATCAATATGGATCTGTGCACGGGTTGTGGAAGTTGTGTGGAAAACTGCCCAGTTATCTTCAAGCCTATAAATAGATAGTTCTTATTGGAATACATTCTTAACAGGAGGATAGTGGCGTGAAAGAGAAGAAGTCTATTAAGGCACATATAGAGATAGATTGGGAAAAGGTCAATTCCATAATAGACAAATATAATGCTGATAAGGAATCTCTATTGATGATATTACAGGATATTAGTGAGATATACAATTTTGTCCCTCCTGAGGTGATTCCTATCTTAGTTGAGAGATTGGGTGTTAAAGAGAGCCTTATATATAGTGTGGCAACATTTTATAAGACCATTAGTTTAGAGCCGCGAGGCAAATATATTATAAAGGTTTGTACTGGAACCGCGTGTCATGTTCGAGGAGCAGAAAAGATCATGGAGGCACTGCAAGAGAAGCTTAAGATACGGGAAGGTGAAACCACAGAAGATTTCCTCTTTACATTAGAAGCGGTTCGCTGCATAGGGTGTTGTGCTTCCGGTCCTGTGATTTCAGTCAATGAGGTGACTCACGGTGGCCTTGACCGCACCAGTGTGGTCAAAATAATAGAGGAATACGAAAGAAAAGCCCTTAGTGGTAACTGAAAAGGAGGTCTTAGTGGAAGATGGAAAAATTAAGAAACAGGGAGGATTTGAGGAAGCTCAGGGAATCGCTGGAAAAAAAGTTTCATGAAGATAAGAGAAGGCTTATTTCACTGTGTGCGGGGTCAGGATGTGGGGCATATGGAACGAGTAAAGTTTATGAAGCTCTTATAGAAGAGTTGGCCAAGCATGGTTTGCAAGATGAGGTAATTGTTAAACTGACAGGCTGTCATGGGTTCTGTGAAAAAGGCCCGATTATGGTTATATATCCAGAAGGTATTTTTTATGCCCAAGTAAAGGAAGAAAATGTTCCTCAAATTGTTGAATCAACAATTAAGAATGGTGAAATAGTTGAATCTCTCCTCTTTAAAGATCCTGTGACAAAAAAGAGAATTGTATATGAAAAAGATATTCCATTTTATAAGCTTCAACAGCGGATCATCTTTGGCAATAATGGGATAATTGATCCTACCAGTATTGAAGACTATTTAGCGGTTGGAGGCTATAAGGCCCTTGAAAAGGCCCTTTTTGAAATGACTCCTGAGGAGATTATTGATGAGATAAAAAAGGCAGGGTTAAGAGGACGTGGAGGGGGAGGATTTCCTACAGGAAGAAAATGGGAGAGTTGTCGCAAACATGATGGAGAGAGATATGTAATATGCAATGCTGACGAAGGGGATCCTGGTGCATATATGGATCGGAGCTTGCTGGAGGGGAATCCACATTCTGTATTAGAAGGGATGATTATTGGAGCAATTGCCATAGGTTCTCATGAGGGATATGTATATGTGCGACATGAGTATCCTTTAGCAGTAAAGAATTTGTCCATTGCATTAGAAAAGGCAAGAGAATTCGGTCTATTAGGGAAGGATATTCTGGGCTCTGGTTTTGACTTTGATGTAAAGATAAGTAGAGGGGGAGGTGCCTTTGTTTGTGGTGAGTCAACGGCGTTGATGGCCTCACTTGAGGGAAGGCCTGGAAGACCCAGGGCCAAATATATACACACAGTTGAGAGGGGCTTTAGACAAAAGCCATCCAATCTTAACAATGTTGAGACATGGGCAAATGTGCCTGTAATAATAAATAAGGGTGCAGATTGGTATTCCTCCATAGGCACTGAAGGGAGCAAAGGAACCAAGATATTCTCTCTTGTGGGTAAGGTAGTAAATACAGGGCTTGTTGAAGTTCCAATGGGAACAACCCTTAGGACAATCATCTTTGATATTGGGGGTGGGATTCCAAAGAAGAAGAGATTTAAGGCAGTGCAGACAGGAGGCCCTTCAGGAGGCTGCATTCCAGAGCAGTATCTGGACATGGGGGTAGATTTTGATGAGCTAACCAAGATCGGTTCTATGATGGGTTCTGGTGGGATGATCGTGATGGATCAAGATACCTGTATGGTGGATGTGGCAAGGTATTTCTTGGACTTCCTGAAGGAGGAATCCTGTGGCCAGTGCAATCCCTGCAGAGAAGGGATAAAGCGTATGCTGGAGATATTGACAGATATATGTGAAGGCAGGGGTAAGGAGGGTGATATAGAGCTGCTGGAAGAATTGGGTACCATGGTAAAGAGATTCTCCTTGTGCGGATTGGGGGGTAGTGCTCCAAATCCTGTGCTTACCACAATACGCTATTTCAGGGATGAATATGAGGCCCATATAAGAGATAAGAGATGCCCTGCAGGTGTCTGCAAGGCCCTGTTTCATTATGAGATTGATCCTGAGCTGTGTAACGGCTGTCACCTTTGTGCCTTAAAATGTCCACAAGAAGCGATCTCAGGGGAGAAGAAGAAGCCTCATCAGATAGATCAAGAGAAATGTATAAAGTGTGGTATATGTTATGAAGGATGTAAGTTTAATGCAATAGTTATCAAATAGAAAGTAAGCAAGGAGAGAGAAGGTGGCAATGATTACCTTTAAGATCAATGGCAAAGAGGTTCAGGCAGAAGAAGGAGAATACCTCCTTCAGGTAGCCCAGAGATATGGCATAGAGATCCCCACCCTCTGTTATCACAAGGCATTAGAGCCAGCGGGTATGTGCAGGCTGTGCACAGTTGAGCTCTTTGATGGAAGAAGGACCCGTTATGTAACTGCATGCAACTATCCTGTATGGGAGGGGATGGAGGTATTCACTGACACCGAGGCCGTTCATGAAGGAAGGAAACTTATTGTAGAGCTTCTTCTTGCAAGGTGTCCCAACGTGCCAATAATAAGAGAGCTGGCAGAGAAATATGGGATAAAAGAGCCCAGATTTAAGAAAGAGGATGATGATTGTATCCTCTGTGGCCTGTGTGTGCGGATATGCGAAAAGGTGGGAAACAGCGCCATCAGTCTTACAGGCCGTGGGCTTAACATAAAGGTTGATACCCCTTTTCATTTGCAGACCGATGTCTGCATGGCATGTGGAGCATGTGTATCTGTATGTCCAACAGGGCATATAAGATTAGAAGATATCACTAAGCATGCTATTAAGCCTATCCCATCAGAATACGAGATGGGTCTCAAAGGGCGAAAACCCATCTATGTGCCTTATGCTCAGGCCGTGCCCAATACACCCGTAATAGACCGTGATCACTGTATGCATTTTAAGACAGGTGGCTGCAAAATCTGCACCGAGTTCTGTCAAGTAGGGGCGATTGACCACAGCCAAGAGGATGAGATAATTGAACTAAATGTAGGATCAATCATACTTGCACCTGGTTTTCAATGCTTTGATCCTTCCCAGTTTGATACCTATAGCTATGCAGAGCACCCCAATGTAATCACATCTATGGAATTTGAAAGGATTCTCTCTGCATCAGGGCCCACAATGGGACATTTGGTGCGACTCTCTGATCATAAAGAACCAAAGAGGATTGCATGGCTTCAGTGTGTAGGATCCAGAGATATAAATAGGTGTGATAATGCATATTGTTCCTCTGTATGCTGTATGTATGCAGTCAAGGAGGCCATTATAGCAAAAGAGCATGCAGGAGATGATCTGGACTGTGCCATCTTTTTTATGGATATGCGGACCCATGGAAAGGAATTTGAAAGATATTACAATGACGCAAAAGAAAAGCATGGTATTCGTTTTATTCGTTCAAGGGTCCATAGTGTTGAGCCTGTAAAGGGTAGTGATGATCTCTCTATCAAGTATGTAAGTGAGAATGGAAAGATAAAGGAAGAGATCTTTGATATGGTAGTGCTCTCCGTTGGTCTTGAAACCCCTCCCGAATTCATCAAGCTTGCAAAAAAATTGGGTATTGAACTTACTGAAGGCAATTTCTGTAAAACGGATTCCTTTAATCCTGTTGCCACTTCAAAGGAAGGCATATTTGTCTCAGGGGTCTTTCAGGGCCCAAAGGATATTCCACAATCTGTGATTGAGGCAAGTTCTGCAGCAGCAGTGGCAGGTGCTCCTCTGAGTGAGGCGAGATACACACTTACAAAGAAGAAGGACATACCTGAAGAGAGAAATGTTACAGGAGAAAGGCCCAGGATTGGGGTATTTGTCTGTAGATGCGGGATAAATATTGCTGGTGTTGTGGATGTGCCTTCTGTGGTTGAATACGCTAAGACCCTTCCATATGTAGAATATGTGGCGGAGAATCTGTATTCCTGCTCTCAAGATACTCAGGATGCCATGACCCAGGTAATTAAAGAGAACAATCTAAATAGGATTGTGGTTGCGGCATGCACTCCAAAGACCCATGAACCACTGTTCCAGGAGACCTTGGTTAATGCAGGACTAAATAAATACCTCTTTGAGATGGTAAATATAAGAAATCAGGACTCCTGGGTCCATAGGAATGATCCAGAGGCTGCCACTTTGAAGGCAAAGGATCTGGTCAGAATGGCCGTTGCAAAGGTGGCCCTTATGGAGCCATTAAAGGAGGCAGAGCTTGAGGTAAATCAGCATACGCTGGTAATTGGTGGTGGAATATCAGGAATGGCTACTGCAAAGACCCTAAGTGAAAATGGATTCACAGTAAGCATTGTAGAGAGGGGTTCTGAGCTTGGGGGGCAGGCAAGGAGTTTATACAGGACATGGAAGGGAGAGGATGTGCAACAAAAGCTTTCTGAGCTTATAGATACTGTTCAGAAAGACGAAAAAATTGAAATATACCTGAATTCAGAGATAACCAATGTAGAGGGATTTGTAGGTAACTTTAAGACTACCTTAAAGACAGAGGATGGGGAAAAGGTCATAGAACATGGAGTTGCAATAATTGCAACAGGTGCCTATGAATATAGACCGGAAGAATACCTTTATGGAAAGGATCCAAAGGTAATTACACATCTTGAATTAGACAAGAGATTCATTGAAAATGATCCATCCTTAAAAGAGATAAAAAAAGTGGTATTTATCCAGTGTGTTGGCTCAAGAGAGCCCGATAGACCCTATTGCTCCAGGGTCTGTTGCACCCATTCCATTGAGAGTGCCCTATATCTAAAGGAGCTGAATCCTGACATAGATATCTATATCCTTTATAGAGACATAAGGACATATGGAGAAAGGGAGCTTCTATATAGAAAGGCAAGGGAGAAAGGAGTTATCTTTATAAGGTATTCGGTAGATAAAAAACCTGAGGTTCTGTCTGAAGGGGGCTCCATAAAAATACATACCTATGACCATGTGCTTGGAAGGAAGATTGAGATAGATGCAGACCTTCTTGTCCTTGCCACTGCCATTGTCCCTTATAAGGATGAGAAGCTTGCCCAGTTTTTCAAAGTCCCCATGAATGAGGATGGGTTCTTTGTGGAGGCACATGCAAAGCTTGCCCCATCTGAATTTGCAACTGATGGAGTATTCTTATGTGGTATGGCCCACTATCCAAAGCCAATAGATGAATCCATTGCACAGGCACAGTCATCTGCATCCAGGGCCATAACACTGCTTGCACGCAAAAAGATCGCCATGAGTGGGACAGTGGCCTATGTGAACCCTGTTGTATGTAGTAGCTGTGGGGTATGTGTAAGTATATGTCCTTATAAGGCTCCCAGTTTCATTGAAGAGGGGCCTTTTAAGGGAAAGGCACAGGTAAATCCTGTGCTCTGTAAGGGATGTGGACTCTGTGTTGCATCTTGCCGTTCAGGTGCCATTAATCTTAAAGGATTTGAAGAAGGTCAGATAATGGCAATGATTAATGAGATTTAAATATTTAAATATTAGGAGATAAAAGATGAAGGAATGGCAGCCAAAGATAACAGCATTTCTCTGTCACTGGTGCAGCTATGGTGCTGCTGACTTGGCGGGGGTTAGCAGGCTTCAATATCCTCCAGATATAAGGATAATCCGGGTTCCATGTTCTGGACGGGTGAGTCCCAAATTCATTCTTGCAGCTCTAAGACATGGCGCTGACGGTGTATGGGTCTCTGGGTGACATCCTGGGGAGTGTCATTACCTGGAAGGTAATTACTATGCAAGAAGGAAATTTATACTCCTTAAGAATCTGTTGGAGCATATTGGGATTGAACCTGGAAGGCTTCATTTTTCCTGGATCTCCTCGGCTGAGGCCACAAAATTTGCGGAAGTGGCCCAAGAGGTGGTAGAGGCAGTTAAAGAGTTAGGACCTGCAAGAAATCTTATAAAAAGAAGGGCAGAGGTGGTGTGATGCGACATTATACTGAAAAGATAAGGGAGATTGCAAAGAGACTGCTTAAAGAGGGGACTGTGGAAATCTTTATTGGGTATAAAAAGGGCACTGTTGCCATGATGAATGAACCGGTGCTTATAGATGATCCTGAAAAGGCAGATATCCTTTTTTGGGATAGCAACTGTGCACTTAATCTATGTAATTATCTAACTGGAAGAAAGGAGAAAAGGATAGGAATCCTTGCAACAGGATGTAATTCCAGAAATATTGTAAATCATATAATTGAAAATCAGATAAAGAGAGAACAGCTCTATATTGTGGGAGTCCCATGTACTGGCATGGTTGATCACAGGGCGGTAAAGAGGGCAGTTGGCCAGAGAGAGATATTTGACTTTATTGATAATGAAGAGAGCTTCACCGTTAGAGGAAAAGATTTTGAAGAGCAGTTTGAAAAGAAGGAGTTTCTTCAGCAAAACTGCGCTGTCTGCCTTCATAGAAACCCTGTTATATATGATGAGCTTGTGGCAGATAAGGTGGAAGAACAAAAGGATATAGATCCGTATAGAGATGTGGATGCAATTGAAAAGATGGAAAGTGAAAAGAAGTGGGACTTTTTCACCCAGCTTATCTCTTCATGTATCCGCTGTTATGCATGTAGAAATGCATGCCCCCTCTGTTATTGCCCTACCTGTTTTGTTGATGAATCAAGACCTCAGTGGGTGGGAAAGAGTAATGACCCAACCGATACCATGACATTTCATATTCTGCGTGCATTTCACTGTGCAGGCCGTTGCACAGACTGTGGGGCATGTGAGAGGGCATGCCCCATGGACATACCCATGAGGCAATTTACCAAAAAACTCAATAAAGATGCCTTAGAGCTCTTTTCATGGGAGGCAGGACTTAGCTTAGATAAGAGGCCTGCATTGGATGTATATAGAGTCGATGACTATAATGATTTCATTAGATAAGAGGGCGAGGTCTACATGGAAGCAAAAGTCTTTAAAAAGGATGATTGGCAAGGGATATTGGATGAATTAAGAGCATCTTATAGGGTATATGTGCCTGTTAAAGAAAAAGAGTATCACATATTTAGAGCCTTAGATAATGGAACACGGCCTGACTTTAACTTTCAAAATACCAGATTATCACCTAAGTCCATAGTGTATCCCCAATCTGAGAGGATGTTTGAATACAGTCTTGATGAAAGCGATCCTGATGCTCATATATTGAAGGAGGCAGAAAAGGAATACCCTCCACAACTGATCATGGGTATCAGGCCATGCGATGCATATGCTTTTCAGCTTGTAAAGCTAAACTTTGATACTCCTGAATATAAAGATCCCTGGTGGATAAGGAGATTTCATTCTACCACCTTTGTGGGATTAGGGTGTAATGAGCCAGAGAGCACATGTTTTTGCACTTCGGTTGCAGATGGCCCTTTTGGTAAAAAGGGGCTGGATGCCTTAATCTATGACCTTGGGGAGAAGCTTCTTTTTGTGGCAATTACTGAAAAGGGCGAAAAGCTGCTTAAAGGGATTAGAGGAGGAGAGGTTGCGGATGATGCCATACTTAAAGAGGCCCAGGAGTTAGAAAAAAGGGCAGAAAAGGCCATTGTCAGTCATGTTCCTACGGATAAGCTAAAGGATAAAAAAGTTACAGAGCTCTTTGACGCACCATTTTGGAAGGAGATTTCCTTTGCATGCATCAACTGTGGCACCTGCACCTATCTATGTCCTACCTGTTGGTGTTTTGATATACAGGATGAGGTCTATGGAAAGCAGGGAGATAGGATCAGGAATTGGGACTCTTGCATGTTTCCACTCTTTACCCTTCATGGTTCAGGTCATAATCCCAGGGCAGAAAAATATCAGAGGGTCAGACAGAGGTTTATGCATAAGCTAAAATATTTTGTGGATAAGTATGAAAATGGGGTTCAGTGTGTGGGTTGTGGCCGGTGTGTCCAGTTCTGTCCTGTTAATATTGATATCAGAGAGATCTTTAAGATCATGAATGAATTTTAAACAGGGGGTGTTGAATTGAATAATCCATATCTTCCTTATCCAGTAAGAATAGTGGATATTGTGGTAGAGACAGAGGATAGAAATCTTAAGACATTTAAGTATGAATTTATAAATCCAGAAGATGAAAAGCGCTTTTCATATATGCCAGGGCAATTTGCAGAGTTATCCATAGCCGGTAAGGGTGAAATTCCCATAGGGATTGCCTCATCTCCTACAGAAGAGGGATATGTCACATTTACTGTAAACAAGGTTGGATTGGTAACTACCCATCTTCACAATATGAAGGTGGGAGATGTGATGGGCATAAGGGGTCCTTTGGGAAACTTTTATCCCTGGGACGAGATGGAAGGAAAAAATGTGGTAATTATCGGTGGCGGATTTGCATTTACCACCTTGAGATCCAGCATAGTGTATATGCTTCATCCTGATAACAGGCCAAAATTTAAAGATATTATAGTGGTATATGGGGCGAGGAGCCCCGGGATGCTCCTTTATAAGCAGGAACTTTGGGAGTGGGAAAAGAGAGATGATATTGAGATGCATATCACAGTGGATGCTACAGATGACCCCAACTGGAAATACAATGTGGGGTTTGTCCCCACCATAACAGAGCAAAAGATTAAAAGTGCAGATAACGCTATAGCCATTGTATGTGGCCCCCCTATTATGATTAAATATACACAGCCTGTGCTTGAAAAGATAGGTTTTCCACCAGATAGGATTATTCTCTCCTTAGAGAACCGTATGAAATGTGCAATTGGTATGTGTGGGAGATGTAATATTGGAAGATTCTTTGTATGTAAAGATGGGCCTGTATTTTCACTTGCCCAGCTAAAAGAGATACCTCCTGATTATTAGGCATATTCATAAAAGGTAAATTGGAGATATCTGCTTGATATCCCTTTATCTTTTCATTACAATCCGCTGTATAAATCTATAGGATTTAAAGGATATTTATAAGAAAAGGGTTATAAAGTGAAGATTATAATAGTTGGCGCAGGTGAGGTAGGATTCCATATCGCAAAGAGGCTCTCTGAAGAGAGCAATGAAGTGGTACTCATTGATAAAGATAAGGATAAGATAAATAGAATAAATGAAAATCTGGATGTTTATGCCCTGCTTGGCTCAGGCACAAGTCCACAGATGCTTAAAAGTTCAGGAATAGCTCAGGCAGATATGTTAATTGCCGCCACTGATAGTGATGAGGTGAATCTCATTGCGTCTATGCTGGCATGCCATCTAAATCCTTCAATTATAAAGGTTGTAAGACTTAGAAATCAGGAATACATAAGAGAGGAAGGGCTACTTAATAAGGATCTTTTAGGAATTGATCAGATTATAAATCCTGAATCTTTCATGGTAGATACCATCAAAAACCTGATCATGGTGCCAGGAGCTTCAGATGTGATTGATTTTGATGATGGTAGAGTTAAGCTTATAGGGATAACCATAAAACCTGATTCAGAATTTGTGGGAAGAAGGTTTAATACCTTTTCAGAACATCACGAAAAGTTTTTAGTGGGAGCAATTATAAGGGGTGATCAGGTATTTATTCCTCATGGAGAGGATACTATTCAGGCCAATGATCTAATATATGTGGTTGCCCGCTCAGATGATCTCAATGGAATACTGGGAAGATTACATGTGGAACATAGGGAGTGCAAGAGAATATTTATTATAGGTGGAGGACAGGTGGGATTTACCTTGGCACAGTCCTTAGATAATACCAATTTAAATGTAAAGATTATAGAGAAGGATAGCCGCATATGTAACTCATTGGCAGATAGATTGCAAAAAGTTATAGTTATAAACGGAGATGGAACTGATAAGGACCTCCTCCTTGAAGAGAACATTGCTGATGCAGATATTGTATTGGCAATTACAGGTGATGATGAGACAAATGTTCTAATATCCTTGCTGGCAAAGAGATTAGGAGTAAAAAAGACCATAACCAGGATAAATAAGTTAAGCTATATACCTCTTGTATTTGCTATTGGGATTGATACAGTGGTAAGTGGAAGGCTTTCCGCAATAAGGGCTATACTTCAATATGTAAGGAAAGGTAAGATAATCTCTGTTGCCCCCCTTAAAGGGGAGCATGCAGAAGCAATTGAGGCCGAGGCATTGGCCGGATCAAATATTGTAAATAAGCCTCTATGTAAGGTAAAATTTCCTAAAGGTTCCATTATTGGGGCAATTGTTAGAGGTGATGATGTGATAATTCCAAATGGTCAAAGCATAATACAGGAAAAGGATAGGCTTATAATATTTGCTCTTCAAAATGTTATTCCAAAACTTGAAAGACTACTCACCATGCAGCTTGATTAAGGCTGATGCATCCACGATCCATACTTAGATTTATCTCTATAATAATCTTATACTTAGCCATAGCCCTATCTGTTCCCACCATAGTATCTGTAATATACCATGAAAATAGCGTCTTTCCGCTTCTATATTCTATGCTCATAACTTTGGGAGTCGGTCTTATCTTGTATTTTTTAACCCGAACCCATAAGGAGCTTATATTATCACATAGGGATGGAATCTTGGTCGTGACCTTTGGCTGGATTACTGCCGGACTGATTGGAGCATTACCTTTTATGCTCTCCGGCTATATTCCTGATTTTACTAATGCCTATTTTGAGTCCCTTTCAGGATTTACCACTACTGGAGCATCAATTCTAAATAATATTGAGAGCCTTCCCAAGGGGATCCTACTTTGGAGAAGTATTATCCAGTGGTTGGGTGGAATGGGAATCATTGTCTTATCCATTGCCATACTCCCCTACTTAGGTGTAGGTGGAATGCAGTTATATAAAGCGGAGATCCCCTCTCCTGTAGTTGAAAAGCTCAAACCTCGGATTTCAGACACAGCAAAGACCCTCTGGAAGGTATATCTTCTAATTACTGTAATTGAAGTGATACTCCTCTCTGTAGGAGGTATGCCACTATTTGATTCCATATGTCATGCATTCTGCACCATGCCAACAGGGGGGTTTTCTCCGAAGAACCTAAGCATCGCTCACTATGGGAACCCCTATCTGGAATGTGTGATTATGGTATTCATGCTCCTTGCAGGAATAAACTTCTCCCTGCATTACCGCTTTTTAAAAGGTGAATCTAAGATCTATGTTATTGATCCAGAATGCCGTATCTTTCTTTTAATAGTGATTTCATTCATATTGATAATAGTTATTGATCTCTATAAAGAGGTATATGGATCCCTATTAGAGTCTATTAGATTTGGCTCTTTTCAGGTATGCTCCATTATTACCACCACAGGCTTTGTAACAGCTGATTTTGACAAATGGCCCTCACTTTCAAGGAAGATATTGTTAATATGCATGATATTGGGTGCCATGGCAGGCTCTACCGGCGGAGGAATCAAGACAATACGTCTTATTCTCATAGCCAAACATAGTTATAAAGAGATATTTCAGCTTATTCATCCAAGGGCCATACTAAGAGTAAAGTTGGGAGGGAAAAGCATACCACCTGAGGTATTAAGCAGTATCTGGGGATTTGTATTTCTGTATCTGGGGATATTGGTCTTGGCATCTTTAATCATGGCGCATCTCGGTATGGATATGATTTCGGCATTTTCTTCTGTATGTGCCTGCATATTTAATATTGGACCTGGGCTTGGCACAGTTGGACCTACTCAGAACTATCTATCCATTCCCCTGATAGGAAAATGGATTCTGATATTCTGTATGTTATTAGGACGTCTTGAGATATATACCGTTTTGGTTTTACTGGTTCCAGAATTTTGGAGAAAATAGTTCTCTTTATAAAAACAGGGACTTTACCTTATCATTTAGAACCTTTCCCATGGTATTGCGGGGAAGCTCCTTTACAAATTTGATCTCCTTAGGGCACTTCCAGTCATGAAGGTGTTGTTTGCAATATCTCTTAATCATATCTTCATCTATCTCCATATCACCTTCTTTAACCACAGCTGCAACCACCTTTTCTCCCCATCTCTCATCTGGAATTCCCACCACAGAACACTCCTTTACACCATCTATCTGATTGATCACATTCTCTATCTCTTTGGGAGAGATATTTTCTCCTCCTGAAATAATGATATGTTTTAGCCTGTCTGTCAAAAAGTAATATCCTTCTTGGTCAACCCTTCCAAGATCACCGGTTCTAAACCACCCATTATGGAAGGCCTTCTTGGTTTCCTGCTCCTTTTTCCAATAGCCAGGGGATATACCAGGCCCTTTGAGCCAAAATTCTCCTATCTTGCCCTCCTTTACATCTTCTAATGTATTGGGATCCACAATTCTTACTTCAAGTCCAGGTAAGGCCTTACCTATGGAGCCAGGTTTCTTTTTCCCATAAAGGGGGTTTGAAAAATTCATGCCTGTCTCTGTCATTCCCTCCCTCTCTACCACCTCCATTCCAAAGGCCTCTTTAATGGCAAAGAAGTCCTTGGGTAAGAGCGGGGCAGATCCAGAGGTTATAAGTCTGAGGTGTGAAAAATCATAATCTTTTCCCTTCATTCCCTTAAGAAGTCTTTGATACATTGCGGGAACAGCCATAAATATGGTGCACCTGTATAGAGGCTCTTTAGAAGCCAGCACCTTAAGAGTGATATCCACATCAAATCTATCAAGCATCACAATTCTTCCTCCTGCAGCAAGCAGGGTATGCAATGCAAAACAGAGGCCATGCACATGGAAGAGGGGTAAGGCATGACATAGGGTATCCTTTTCAGTTATCTCCCAGACATCAATCACCTTTTTTAGATCATGGATGAGATTTTTATGAGTAAGGATAGCTCCCTTAGGTTGGCCTGTGGTTCCAGAGGTATATATAATTAAAGAGGGGTCATCTTCAGATATAAAAGTATTCAAAGATAGATCCTCACTCTCCTTGAATCTATCCATATATCCATAGGGAGCAAGGGAATCCACAAATAATGTCTTTCTCTTTCCGGATATCTCCTTTATCATTGGCTCTTTTCTGATATCTGCAATTATTAATGAAGGATCAGAATCTTCTATGAAATATCGCATCTCTTGAGTCTTAAATCCTGGATTTAAAGGCACAGCTATTGTGCCGAGTCTTTGAAGTGCAAGATGAAAGATTACAAAATAGAGAGATTTTTCTAAGAAGAGAATGACCCTATCTCCCTTTCCTATTCCCTTAGCATTTAGATAAGTGGAAAATATCTCTGACTCCCTTTTAAGCTGATTATAACTCAATTGGGTCTCCAATCTTCCATCCCTTAAAAATAGGATGGCACTCTTTTCCCCCTGTCTTTTGAAGCTCTTATCAAATGTCTCAAAGAGTGTTGGCATATAAGACTCCTTTTATAACCTATCCTATCATCTTACTGGGAAGCCAAAGGGCTAGCTCTGGCCATATACATACACATGCAATCACAATGAGTTCAATAATTACAAAGGGAATAACTCCTAATAGCACCTCTGACATAGGAACATCCGGTGCGATGCTTTTAACAATATAGAGATTCAGGCCCACAGGAGGAGTAACCAGGCCTATTTCTAAATTAACTGTCATTATCACTGCAAACCATATGGGATCAAAACCAAGACCATTTATAACCGGAAGAAGCAAGGGAGCTACCATTAAAATCACCGCAGCAGGGGGGATAAATAGCCCTAAAATTAAGAGAAAAATATTTATAAGCACAATTATGCCCCACTTCCCGAAAGGAATCTTCAGGATGAGCTCTGCAAGTGCCTGGGTAGCATATAGATCTGAAGATACATATGCAAAGAGCAGCGCAGAGGCCATAATCATCAGTATCATACTGCTTTCGTTTAGAGCCTTTATAAATATCTTCCAGAGCTCCCTTGGCCTATATATCTTATATATGCTCATCACAAAGAAGAGGGACAAAATAGCCCCAACTCCCCCAGCCTCACTGGGAGTTGCCCATCCCCCATATAGAGATCCCATAATGCCAATTATTATTAGCACAAAAGGTATTATCTTAAATAGAGATCTGAACCTCTCTGACCAGCTATATCTTTCAACAACTGCCCTGTCTTCTATATAGTAGATTGCCCCCTTTTTGGCCGGAAAGAATTTTCTATAATAAAATACTCCTCCCACCCAGATACAGCTAAGCAATATCTCCAGGATTCCAGGAAGCACCCCTGCAATAAAGCATTTACCAATGGAGGTCTCAGTGGCTACACCATAAAGGATCATGGTTACACTGGGTGGTATCAGGATTCCAAAGGTGCCTGCATGGGCAATCAGCCCTGTGCTTAAGGCAGGAGAATAGCCTTTTTTTCTCATTTCAGGTATTCCTATGCCTCCAATTGCAGCTGCAGTGGCAGGGCTTGAACCACAAAGAGCTGCAAATATTCCACACCCAATCATGTTTGCTATTCCCAACCCACCTGGTATCTTATATAACCATTTATGGAGCGTGTCATATAGGTCTCTACTTGCATTGGACTCTGCAATTGGGGCGCTTAAGAATATAAAAAGGGGTATGGCAAGCAGGGCAAAGTTATCCATGCTTCCATGAAGCACATAAGGAAGGGTAGTGAGGAGATGGGGGGAAAATATCAACATAAATATAAGGGAGACCGAGGCAAGGCCAGCCCATATGGGAATACCAGATATGAGGACTAAAAAGGCACTGCCAAAGAGAAGACCTGCAATAGTATATTCACTCACCTCTCCCTCCTCTTTTTATCTCAATGTCCTTAATCTCTGCTCTCTTTATCCCTTCCACTTCGCCTTTTTTGAGTCTGACTATCTTCTTATGGATATATGATACATACTGTAAGAACAGAATGCTCATTCCCAGAGGTAAAAACAGGTAAGGTATCCAAAGAGGTGGCCCCCAAAGGGATTCGGAATGCTCATTCCTTATTACCGCCTCCCACCACATAGGCCAGGAAAAGAAGGCTATTATACCTGAAAGCAAACAAGAGATGATAGAAACCACAATCACAGTAATCTCTCTCACTTTTACAGGAAGGTGAATTATTACCAGATCCACATTTAGATGCTTTTCATTTTTCTGGACAAATCCTGCCCCCACAAACACCACAAATATGAGCATAAAGATAGATGTCTCTGTCTGCCAGATGGTTGATACCCCAAAGAGCTTTCTTGCAACAACGGCCTCAGTTACAACCATTGCAGAAACCACAAGACAAAGCGCTGCTATCCAACCACTGACATCTGTTATGGCCTCAATAAATCTCAAAACCAATCTAAATACTCCCCTCATCCCCTAAAATTCCTCCATCTAAAAGAAAGATCCTTATTTCATGGCTTCAAAGGCCAGATCCAACAGTCTCTGCCCCCCTTCAACGGTCTCGGCAAAGTTTTTCCACGCCGTCTTTTGGGCAAATTTAAGCCATACATTAAACTCTTCCTCTGTCATGTAGTGTATCTTAACCCCTGCCTTCTGATATGCATTAATGAAATTATCCACAAGGCCTTTGAAATTCTCTGGTATCCATTTCTGATGCATCCATTCTGCCACCTCCATAAAGACCTTCTTTTGGGAATCGGTGAGTCTGTTCCAGCTCTTCATACTGATTATGAGATTTTCTGCCATATTCCATATGGAATAGTACTTGGGAATATTTATGTATTTGAGAACCTCATAAAGCCTATATGAGACAAAAGATGCAGATGAGGTGAGCATTGTATCTATTACACCTGTAGAGAGTGCATGATATGTTTCAGATGAAGGCATGCTGATAATTGAGGCACCTGCCATCTTAAGCATATATTCAAACTTTTTGCCTGCAGCCCTAAGCTTTGTCCCTTTAACATTTTCTGGAAGCCTTATCTGCCTGACCCTGCTTCCAATTCCTCCATCAAACCATGCCCAAATTAGATTTTTTACCCCATTTTGCTCCAAGATCTTTTCCACTTCATGCCCTATTGCCTTATGCCGCCACTCTAAGCCCTGACTAAGAGAGCGAATAGTGCAGGGCATTAGAGTAATGGATAATTGTGGGACCTTTCCGCTTGCATAATCCAATGGAAATACCGAAAGATCCAATGCCCCTCGCCTCAAGGCATCCCACTGCTCCTTTGGTTTGTAGAGGGATTTTGCAGGATAGTATCTAAATTGAACCTCACCATTGGTCCTTTTACTTACCATATCTCCAAACACTCTTGCCATCTTATCTCTCACATCACCTTTTGCAAACTGATGGGATACCTTAAATCTGATACTCTTTGAAAGAGTGATAGAGGGGAATAAAAAGATAAGGGAAATAATAACTGTAAAGATTAGATAATGAACCCTTTTCATAATTCACCTCCAACATTTAGAGGTTTATAAAAACTAAATAGCCTAACAGATACACTTTATAGAATTCTTATATCACCTCCTTTCCTGTGCAGATGAGAATTGATCTTGGAGCTTTTCAAGGGCATAGAGCTGATTTTGAAGATGTAATCTCATAATGGTCTCTGCCTTATATGAATCCCTGTCTTTAAAGGCATCTAAAAGCTTTCTGTGTTCTTCTATAGATTCATCAAATCTACCAGGCAGATTAAGAGATTGAAATCTATAGAGCAGTATCTTCTGCCTAAGTCCGTTTAAAAGAGAATTTAGGGTCTCATTACCCGCTATCCTTTGAACCTCTGAATGATATCTATTATTTATCTTTATATATTCTCGCTGATCCTGTCTCCTGTATGCATCTTCAAGCCTTTCATGTAATCTTTTGAGGATGGAAAGATCCCTCTTTTTCATATTTTCTACAGCCTTTTTTGCACAATATGCCTCAAGAAGGGTCATTACCTCAAACATCTCTCTGATCTGGGTAAAGGTGGGTCTCGTTACATATGCCCCTTTATTGGGAACAAGTTCAATTAGGCCTTCTCCACTCAGCACTCTCAATGCCTCCCTAAGGGGGGTCTTACTTATCCCCAAAGCCTCACATAACTGGTCTTCCTTAATCTTCTCTCCTACCCTTAATTTTCCATCCATAATCATATCGCGAAGATAGGCCGCTATCTCTTCATGAAGAGTCTTTTTCTGGAAAGGTTTCATTATTAAGAGATAATCCCTGTCTCTTATACACATCTCCGAGCCCACGAGACTAGGCATGATCTCGTATGCCGTCTTCTGCTTGAAA